>NZ_AP019783.1:3397470-3699956 GCF_019670005.1 Methylomagnum ishizawai
TAGCCCCAAGCCGCATCAGTTGGTAAGGCTATGGCTGCGGCATTTGCTGCTCTGCCTCGCCGCGCCGGAGGGGGTGGCAAAACGCTCGTTGCTGCGCACGCCGCAAACAACCATCGAGCTGGGCGAAGTGGACGACGCGGCGACCGAACTGGCAAAGCTGCTACGGACCTATGCGGCGGGACTGCGCCGCCCGCTGCCGCTGTTCCCGAAGGCCTCCTATACCTACGCCAAACTGCGGCTGGCCCCGTCCAAGAAACTGGCCGCCCTCGACCCGGAAGCCCTGCGGCAACAGGCCTTGGAACAGGCCCGGGGGGTTTGGGCGGGCTCGGATTTTGTGGGCGGGGAAGGCGGCAATGCCTATTACCAAGCGGTCTACCGCGATACCGATCCTTTGGACGATGAGTTCGAGCGCTTGGCTTTGGCGGTATTGGGACCGCTGGTGGTGGCGATGGAGCAAGCCGGGTAGGCCATCCCAAGTTTGCGCGGGTTCCCAAGCTCCGCTTGGGAATCCGCGTCCGGCCCGCTAATCCGCGCCCTGCCCCCCCAGCTCGAAATACTGCACGCTGAACAAACCCTCTTCGTCCCGCCAGCACTCCACCGTCCGGAATCCGGCCATGCCCGCCAAGGCCCGGAATTCCTCCACCGTGTACTTGTAGCAATTCTCGGTGTGGATGGATTCCCCATCGGCGAAGCCCAGCGATTCACCCGCCACCCCGACCCGCTGGGCACCCCGGCTGACCAAGTGCATTTCGACCCGGCACTTGCGGGTATGGTAGAAGGCGTAATGGCAGAACCGGTCCGGATCGAAATCGGCCTGCAAAGCGTGGTTGATGCGGCGCAGCAGGTTCAGGTTGAACTGGCGGGTCAGCCCTTGGGCGTCGTTATAGGCGCGGTGCAAACGTTCCGGCTCCTTGCGCACATCGACCCCGATCAACAACCCGCCATCCGGGGCCACCAACCGGGCCACCTGCACCAGGAAGGCCAAGGCTTCGCCGGGCTCGAAATTGCCGATGGTCGAACCCGGAAAAAACACCACCCGCTTGTGGTCGCCGGGCGGCAGGCAGGATTCCAAAAGGTCCAAGCCCCGGCCATAGTCCATGCAGACGGCATGTACCCGCAATCCTGGCCGCTCGGTGGCGAGGGCGCGGGCCGCGCCCAGCAGGTATTCCCCGCAAATATCCAGCGGCAGGTAGAGGCTGGGCCGCAACCCATCCAGCAGGAGCCGCACCTTGCGGCTGGCCCCGCTGCCCGGTTCGATCAGCACGCAATCCCGGCCCACGGCCTCGGCGATGGCCCCGGCATGGTCGCGCAGGATAGCGGTCTCGGCGCGGGCCGGATAATACTCCGGCGTCGCGCAGAGGGCCTCGAACAGGGCGCTGCCCTCCCGGTCGTAGAAGAATTTGGGCGGCAGGCACTTATGCGCCTGTCCCAGCCCCGTCAAAACCTCGGCCCGGAAATCCGCGGTCCCCGCAGCCTTTTGGGTGAAGCGCAACCACTGGGTCATGGCACATCTCCGGCCAGGCGGATGCCGGCGAATGGCCAGCGGTCCCACGGATAGAAGAAATTGCGGTAGCTGGCCCGGATATGATCGCGGGGCGTGGCGCAGGAGCCGCCGCGCAGCACCATTTGATTGCACATGAACTTGCCGTTGTATTCGCCCAAGGCACCCGCCAAGGGCCGGAAGCCCGGATAAGGCGCGTAGACGCTTTGGGTCCATTCCCAGGCAGCGCCGAACATTTGCGCCGGTCCATCCGCGGGAACCGCCCCGGCCACCGCCGGGCGGTAACGGCCCGCCTCGCGGAACTGGCCGGTGATTTCCATCCCGGCGGCGGCGGCTTCCCACTCCGCCTCGGTGGGTAGACGGCAGCCCCGCCAGCGGGCATAGGCCTCGGCCTCGTAGAAACTGACATGGCAGACCGGTTCCTCCAAATCCAAAGGCTCCAACCCACCCAGGCCCATCCGCCACCACGCGCCCTCGCGCCATTCCCAATACAGCGGGGCCGTCCAACCTTCGCGCCGGACCTTGGCCCAGCCATCCGCCAGCCAGAGTCCGGGACGGCGGTAGCCATCGTCGCGCATGAATTCCAGGTACTCCCCGCAAGTGGCCAAACGCGAGGCCAAACGGTAGCCGCGCAGATAAACCGCATGGCGCGGCGTCTCGTTGTCGTAGGCGAAGCCCGCGCCCGCATGGCCGATGTCGCAGAGTCCGCCCGCGTAGTCCAGCCAGCGCCAAGGCGGTGCCTTGTCCCCAGACCGGGCCGATGTTTCCCGGTATGCGGGCCGTAGGGGATTGAGCGCGAAGTTGTATTGGATATCGGCGAGCAATAATTCCTGGTGCTGTTGCTCGTGATGGAGGCCCAGCACGGTGCGGGCGGCGACCTCCTCCCGCACCGGCACCGGCACCGCGCCGAGCAGCGCCACCATGGCGGCATCGACCTGGGCGCGGTAATCCACAACCTCCCCCACCGTGGGCCGGGATAGCAGCCCACGCCGTTCCCGTGGCCAGCAAGCGCCCACGGTTTGGTAATAGGAGTTGAAAAGCTCGTCGTAGCGGGCATGGAAAACCCGGTAAGCATGGGCATAGGGCCGCAGCACGAAGCGCTCGAAAAACCAAGCGGTATGGGCCAGATGCCATTTCGGCGGACTGACATCGGCCATGCCCTGGACCCCGTAATCCTCCAAGGCCAATGGCCGGCACAGGGTTTCGGTGTCCAGGCGCACGGCCCGATAGTGTCCGGCGAGCGCGGTGAGGGCTTCCGTGCGTTGCGGGAGGCGCTGTTCGGCCAGGGACATAAGCAATCCTCGTTGTGAATACCCGCCCGATTCTAAAGACGGGGGCGGGGCGCGTAAGTTTGGACGATTACCTACAGGCCCATGGGTGGACGGCCCGCCACGGACGGATTCCAGCGGGGATGGATAACGCTGCCCGGCTCCGCGTCTAAGCCAGGGAAACCCATCCCCCGGGCCAGGACCGGCCCGATCCACACATCATGGAGGATTAGCCATGCGTAGATTGATCGCCCTCTCCACCGCCCTGGCCTTCGCCGTCTTGGCCGCCGAACGGGAACGGGATATTACCCTGGCCCAACTTCCCCCGGAAATCACAGCCACCGCCGACCAAGCCGTGCCCGGCGCGCGCTGGCTACGCGCCGAGCAGGAAACCGAACACGGCGGCATCCGCTACGAACTGAAAGGCCAGGCCCAGGACCACCGGGTCGAGGTGGAAATCGCCCCGGACGGCAAGTTGATCCAAACCGAGATAGAACTGCCGTTCAAGCAAACCCCGCAGGCGGTGCGCGACAAGCTCAAGCTGGGCTGGCCCGGTTTCGACCCCGAGGAAACCAAGGCCGTGACCCGCGTCGGCGGACCCAAGGGTTATGAATTCGAGGGTGCCTACGGCCAGGGTCGGCGCATAGAGGTGTTCATCTCCGAAGACGCCGGCATCGTCGATGTCGAGGATGAAAAGGACTGAACGGACCGAGAAGGTTGACCAACAAGGCGTGGTCAAGGCCAGGGAGGCCGCTGAATTGCCCAGTGTATGCGTCCACGACCTGCGGCACACCTTCGCCCGGCTCATCGAGTGCGTGGAAAGGTTGTGCGCCACGGAGGGCGAGAGGAAGCCAGAAATGGCCCTGGTCCGCCGCCGGAAGTGAATCCGGCAAAATAAAAGCCGGGTTTTAGGCCCGGCTTTTAAGTCTTTGATTCGGAAAGTGGATTGGTGGGCGGTATAGGATTTGAACCTATGACCCCTGCCGTGTGAATCCACCACTCCAAACGCAATATACTGATTTCAAAGGCAATTCCACGCCTGCCCCGCGTGAAGCCTTGCCAGACTGTGCCAGTGGTTGCCACCCTCTGCCCGCCTGCTTTCACGTTCTTTCACGCTGCCCTCCCCTGCCCTGCCGCCTCAGCCCGCCACACCATGAACCGCCGTGCGCGGTGTTGTGGTAGCTTTTAGCGGACCAAGCATCGTCTTCCCACTTCGAGGTTCCATGTCCGCGCATTCTGCAATCCACGCCACTGGGGCCGTCCTGGCACTCGTCCTCTCCGCCTCCCTGCCCGTCGCGCCGCCATGATCCGCTGCGCTTAACTGCCGCGAACCCGGTACTCCGCCAACGCGCCTTGCAGCGCTTCGAAATCGACCGGTTTGACCAAGTGCCGGTCGAACCCGGCGGCCCGCGATTTTTCCCGGTCCTCGGCTTGCCCATAGCCCGTCAGGGCGATCAGCCAACTCCCCTTCAATTCGGCGGACTGCCGCAAAGTCCGCGCCACCGCGTAGCCATCCATGCCCGGCAGCCCGATGTCGAGCAGGACCACCTGCGGCGGTTCGGCCAGCGCCATCTTCAGCCCCTCCTCGCCGTCGTAGGCCGCCCGCACTCGGTGCCCATCGCTTTCCAGCAGCAGCGCGAGGCTATCGGCGGCGTCGCGGTTGTCATCCACCACCAAGATATGGAGTCCGCTCGACGGCGCCATGGCGACCGCGACGGATTCGACGGATTCGACGGTGGGCGGATCCGGCAGGCGCGGCAGGCGGACGACGAATTCGCTGCCCCGGCCCCGTCCGGCGCTGAACGCTTGCACGGTGCCACCGTGCAGGTCCACCAGCCGCTTGACCAGGGACAGGCCAATCCCCAAGCCGCCCTCGGGGCGGTCGAGGGTCCGGTCCGTTTGGTAGAACAGATCGAACACATGGGGCAAGGCCCTGGGATCGAGGCCCTGCCCGGTATCGCGGACCCGGATGCCCACCTCCGCGCCGTCGCACTCGACGCTTAGCCCAATCCGCCCCCCCGTATCGGTGTATTTGGCGGCGTTGTTGAGCAGGTTCGACACCACCTGGATCAGCCGGACCCTATCGCCCTCGATGAGGATGGGTTCCGGCGGCAAATGGACGGTCAGTTCATGCCGCCGATCGTTGATCAGCGGTCGGCTGGTCTCGACGGCCCGCAGCATGAGGTCCGCCACGGCAAGCGGCTCCTTACGGAGTTCGATCTTGCCCCGTGTGATGCGGGAGATGTCCAGGAGGTCGTCCACCAGCCGGGTCATTTGCCCGGCTTGGCGATCGATGACATCGCGGCACCAAGCAAGCTGGGCATCCTTCAAGCCGGGTCGCCGGAGGATTTGGACGGCGTGGGTGATCGGCGCCAGGGGATTGCGGAGTTCGTGGGCCAGCATGGCGAGGAATACGTTCTTCTGGCTGTCGGCCTTGAGGAGGGCCGCTTCGGCCTGCTTGCGCTCGGTGATGTCGCTGATCATACCGACCCACTTGAGGATGCGGCCATCCTCGCTGCGGACCGGTGTGCCCGTCACGCTCGCCCACCGCCACACCCCGTCAACCCGCCGGAGGCGATACTCGGCGTTGTAAACAGCCCCGAGCCGTACCGCCGTCTGCCAACCCGACAAGGCCCGCTCGCGGTCCTCGGGGTGGATGGCATTGGCCCACCCTTCGTGCGACCATTCCTCCGGTGTCTGGCCGCTGAAGGACCGCCAACCCGAAACGTCGCCCATCAGTTCGCCCGCCGGATCGGTCTCCCACACGATTATCGCCATCGCCTCCACCAGGAGGCGGAACCGCTCTTCACTTTCGCGCAGCGCCTCCCCGTCCCGTTTGTGTTCGGTGATGTCGCGGGCGATCCTCGACATGCCCACCACCTGGCCCTGGCGGTCCTTGATGGGCGAGAGGGTCTCCGAAATATCGATCCGCCCACCGTCCTTGCGCATGAGCGTGGCCTCGAAATTGTCGATGCGCTCACCGCCCGCGATCCGCCCGGCGATTTCCGTCTCCATCGCGGCGAACTCCGGGGGACGGAGCATCAGCGCCGGGCGGCCCACCGCCTCCCCGGCGGGGTAGCCGAATATCCTCTCGGCGGCGGGATTCCAACTGGTGATGAACCCTTCCAAGGATTCCCCGATGATGGCGTCCCCGGAGGACTCGACGATGGCCGCCACCCGCGTACGCTCGGCCACCAAACCCCATTCCAGCATCTCGTTAGCCGCTTTCAAAGCCACCTCGGCGCGTTCCCGCTCGGCGATTTCCCGGTGCAGCCGCTCGTTCGCCTCGCGCAGTTCGGCGGGATTGGGCAAGCTCAGGATCCGTGGCATCAAGGGCCATAGGACCACGGCGGTGAGCAGGGAAACCAGGGCCGTGAATGCCTTGAACAAGACATCCAGCCAATAGAGGGGCTTCCAAAGCACGACCACGCCCATGAGGTGCGTCATACCACAAGCGAGGATGAAAATGGCGAACAGCCAGAGGACACGGACGTAGGGGAAGTCCCGGCGATGCCGCGCGAAATAGCCGAGGGCGACCGGCAGGGACAAATACGATGCGAAAATCAGGCCGTCGCTGACCACGAAGGCCCACAGCAGCCAAGGCGACCAGCTGAGGCAATAGCCGTGGGGCATGAAACCGGCGGGGGTTAATAACCGAAAAACTTCGTCCATGGGGAACCTTGCGCTTTCTCAATGGGACTATCCAGGCAGACTGGACCATATGAACCAATTAACCATTGTGGATAAAATGCGGGATCGACATCGAACCAATCGCTTACAAGAGGACGGCTGGATTGATGGTGGCCAGGGCATGCGGCTCATGGCGGGTACCGAATTTGGGCCACCACGAACACTTCGGCGGCGGCGCGCGATAGCACACTCAAAACACCACCACCGTCACCGAATCCGACGCCGGGGCTTCGCACCGGACCCCCAGGACAGGCGACAAGGCGCGAAAAAGCCCGCTCGGGGCGGGCCTCTGGGCATTTGGCTTGGGCCGCGTCCTTACGGCGGGGGGTTTAGAGCAGCTTGACCAGGGCCGCGACCAGCCCGGCTTGCGCCAGCAACATCCCGGCATCCATTTCACCATGTCGAATTTGATGTCGTTGATCTTGGCGTCCATGCGCGATTCAAGCTCGCGGATGTCCTGCCAATCATGGCGATCTCGGAATCCCCTGTGGCATCCCTGAACGCCTCGGCGATGCCCCTGGCCTCCCCGGCCTGGACGCCGGACAACGCGCTGAAACCGACAAGGGCCCTGCGCAAACTTGGCCTACACCAAGGTCATGGCAAGCCCGGCGTGTTCCTGTTGGATGCTGCCCCGGATGGGCGGTAACGGGGAATTATGGGCGCTCTCTCAACAACCAGGCTCGCAGTTCTTCGGCAGGCAGGGGTTCGCTGAAATAAAAGCCTTGGGCCTCGTCGCAACCCTTCTCCCGGAGTTTATTGAATTGCTCCCGTGTCTCCACGCCCTCGGCGATCACTCTGAGTCCGAAATTCCGCCCCAGGTTGATGATGGTGTCGACGATGGCCTCGTCTTGGGAGTCCCAGGCGATGTTGCGGATGAAGGATTGATCGATTTTCAACCGGCTGACCGGGAAGGTCTTCAGGTAGCTCAAACTGGAATAGCCGACACCGAAGTCGTCGATGGCCACACGCACGCCCATTTCGCGCAGGGTGTTCAGGGTCATGGCTGTCCAGGCGCTGTCCTCCATCAGTCCCGTTTCGGTAATCTCCAATTCCAGCAGGCCCGGTGTGACGCCCGTGTCCCGGAGTACCCTGGCCACCTGCTCGCTGATGGCGCTACGTTGGCGGTCGTAGCGGAATTGCTGGGCGGACAGGTTGACCGAGACTGGCACCGGGTATGGGATCTTACCGGACCGTTCCCAGGCTTCCGCCTGCATGGCGGCCTCGTGCAAAACCCAGAGCCCGATATCGGCAATCAGCCCGTTTTCCTCCGCCAGGGGTATGAAGCTTTCCGGTCCGGTCAGGCTCCCGTCTGAATGCCGCCAGCGCAGCAGAGCCTCGCAACCCACCACCCCGCCGTTATGAATATCCACCTGGGGTTGGTAATGCAAGAGCAGTTCACCCCGCCGCAACGCCAGCCTCAGCTGGTGTTCCAGGCCCAGGGTCCGTATCGCCTCCCGCTGCATCTCCTCGGTGAAGAATTGGTAGCCATTGCGCCCATTCTGCTTGGCGCGGTACATCGCCACGTCGGCGTTCCTGATCAAGCCGTTGGCGTCCCGGCCGTTGTCGGGATAGAGGCTGATGCCCAGGCTACAACTGATATGGAGTTCGTTACCACAGATGTCGAAGGAGGTGGAGAGGGCCTCAACGATCTTCTCGGCCGCGTGGGCGGCACCATCGGCGTCGGTGTCGGGCAGGACGAGCATGAATTCGTCCCCGCCTTGCCGGGCCACGCAGTCCTGTTCGCGGACGCAGGCACGCATACGCCTGGCCGCCTCCCTCAACAAAGCATCCCCGACCAGGTGGCCAAGGGAATCGTTGATCTGTTTGAAGTGGTCGAGGTCGAGCACGAACACCGCCATGGGGCCGCCCCGGCGCTCCGCCTGCGCGAGATCGGCGGCCAACCGCTCCCGGAAGAACGCCCGGTTGGGCAATTGGGTCAGCACGTCATGGAAGGCCAGATGTTCGATCCTTTCCTGCTGTTCCTTTTGTTCGGTGATGTCGGTGCTGGTGCCGAACCACAGGGTGGTGCGGCCCTCCCCGTCGCGGATCGGCAGGGCGCGGGACAGGAACCAGCGGTATCTCCCGTCCACGCCAAGCAGTGGAAAAATATCCTCCCATGGCTCGCCCAAGGCGATGGAAGCCCGGTAATGGGCGGTGACGCGCTCGACATGGTCGGGATGGTGCGCCGAGCGCCAATCCTCCCCCATCATGGTTTGGGGCGTGCCGCCGGTGTACTCGTACCAGCGCCGGTTGTACCAGAAGATGGAGCCGTCCGGGTCGGCCATCCAGGCGAGCTGGGCGATATTGTCGGCCATGGCGCGGAAGCGGGCCTCGCTCTCGCGCAGGGCGCGCTCGGCGGCCTCCCGCTCGGTGATGTCCTGGACCGTGCCGATCATCCGGGAAGGCCCGCCCCGCCCGTCGGGCACCAGTTGGCCCCGTCCTTCGAGCAGGCGGTTCCGTCCCCCTGGACCGGCCACACGGAGCCGCAGGGCTCCGGGGGATTGGCCCGCCGAGGCGGTCTCCATCCACTGCCGTATCGGTGCCCAGTCGTCGGGATGGATCAGGCCGAGGAAGGCTTCCAGGGTGTGCGCGAAGTCACCGGGCGAGACGCCAAACAGGCGGTAGGTTTCATCGGTCCAGACCACCCGGTCCCGGACCGGATCGTAGGCCCAGCTGCCGATGTGCGCCAAGGCCTGGGATTCCGAGAGCATCCGCTCCCGCTCCTTGAGCCGTTCCTCGCTTTGGCGGAGCCGCTCCTCGGCTTGCTTGCGCCCGGTGATGTTCAAATGGCTGATGACCGCGCCACCAACCCCGTCGATGCGGTACGGGACGACATTCATGTGGAACCAGCGTTCCTCCGATGGGCCAGGGCAGCGATATTCCATTTCAAACTGGTCCAGCCTACCGTCCAACACCGCCTGGATGCCGGCCAGGGCTTCCGCCGTGTCCGGGGCCGAAGCGGAGGCTCGGGCGCAGACCTCCAGGTAGTTGGCACCTATGGTCACGGCGGACAGGCCGGAGGCCGCGTTGTCCCGCGCGAAGCGGGTCCAAGCCGCGTTAACCGCGATGATGGCCCCGGCGGAATCGATGACGGCAATATGCGCCGGAAGGGCCTGTAGGGTCCGGCGGTTCAGTTCCTCGCTCCGGCGCAGGGCCTCCTCGGCCCGTCTGCGTTCGGCCAGGTCTTGGACGACGTATAGGATCAGGCCATTCCCCCGGCTTTCCACGGGTGCCACCGTATATGAAACAAAGTGTTCCTTACCGGTGAGACGGTTCCTCAGGCATAGATCGAAATCCCGCACGAATTCCCCACGCAACGCCTTGGACACGGGCCATTGCTCCAAAGGTAGGATGGCCCCATCGAGGGTACGGAGTTCGAACGCTTGGCTGTACTCGCCGATGCCGAGGTCCATGGCGCGGTCGTCGGATAGGCCATGCAACGTCAGGCCGGTCTTGTTATGGGTGACCAAGTTGCCCTTCGCATCAGTGATCGATAACCCCACCGGCATATTCGCGAGGATGGCCGCGAGCGTGGCGTTGGCGGCGTCCAGTTCGACCAGCCGCCGCTCCTGCTCATCGCGGGCGCGCAGAAGTTCCTCCTCGATGGCCTTGCGCCGGGCGATGTCAGTCATGGCGGTACGGAACAGACCGCTATCGGAAACCGCCGGTTCCGCCACGCTGTATAGCTCGACGGGCAGGGATGCCCCGCTTTTCCCTACGATCCGGAGTTCGGTGGTGACCGAAGACTCCTCCCGTCGCTGACAGCGCCTCAGATGCCCGATCAAGGACTGCCGGTCCTCGGGCACTACGAAATGGACCAACGGATGGTTCAAGATGGATTGCCGCTCCCGTTGGAACAGGATCGCTGCGGTCAGGTTGATTTCCCGGATGACGCCATCCTTATCCAGGGTGAGATAGCCCAAGGGGGAGAAGTCGAAAAGATCGACATAGCGGTTGCGGGAATTTTCCAATTCCGTTTGGGCGATCCGCAACTCGTGGTTTTGTATTTCTAGTTCGGCATCGTAGACTTGTAACTCTTGGAGCAAGCGTTCCAGGTACTGCCGGGTTTCCTCGGTGGTTTCGGGACGGAATGATTCCGCCGCCAGTCCATGAATCCCCGCCAAGAGCGCATCCTCTGCCCGCTTTCTCAGTTCCATTCTTTCCATGGGATGGACCTAAAACCCTGGATGGGTGCCGAAATCCCGGTTAAGAGGCAACACCTATCTTTGGTCTCCGTTCCAGGCCTACGGTTCCCGTAATTCCACTAAAGTTGTAGTTGTAAATGCGATTTAGCGCGGTGCAATTGGACGCATGAGAACCACACGGGGCCTATAGTCCGTGATAGCGCACTCAAAAACTACCACCGAATCCAGCCCACGTAGGACGCGGCCCGGACGGCGACCGCATCCACTTGGCGGTGGACGGCACACCGCTGGCACTGGTGAACAACGGCACCGTGTGCTACCCGTACCCCGACCGGCTCGGCACGGTCCAGCGCATCACCGACGCGGGCCAGCAGGTCGTGTGGTCGGCGCGGTACGAGCCGTTCGGCCAGGCCGTCATCGGTTCCAGCATCGAGTACAACCCGCGCTTCCCCGGCCAGTACTACGACGCGGAGACGGGGCTGTACTACAACCACTTCCGGGATTACGATGCGGGGGTGGGAAGGTATGTGGAGAGCGATCCGGTTGGGTTGCGTGGTGGGGTTAATACATACGCCTATGTCGGTAATTCCCCAGTCAACTCTATTGATCCAGAAGGGCTTGCTGCTGTGATTCCTGGCCCACTTGGAATACCACTGCCAATTGGTTTGCCATCCAGCCCTTTCAAACTGAAATAACCGATAGTATTATCGGCGCTCAACATACCAACACCAATAGTCGAGATCAATGCTAGAGCTATTCCGCCAGAAAATGCCCCTGTCCTGCCTGCTGCACGGCCTACTGGAACGCTGCTTTGCGGCGGAGAGGCTGGACAGGATTTTCCTGGAGAACGCGAAGGAGCAATACACGCGGGAAATCCTATTTTCGACGGTGTGCGACCTCATGCTGAGCGTGGTCCTCAAGGTCCATCCCTCGATCAACGCGGCCTACCAGAAACACCCGGAACCCCTGGGGGTAACGGTATCCGCGCTCTACGAGAAACTCAAGGGCGTTGAATTATCCGTGTCCCAAGCCCTGCTGCGCGATACCTCGGAAGACCTGTCGGATATTCTCGATGCCCTGGGTTTCACCCCCGAACCCTGGTTGCCGGGTTATCCGGTCCGCCTCCTCGACGGCAACTGTCTGGCGGCGAGCGAGAAACGCCTCGCCGTCCACCGCGAGGTCGGCGGTGCCGCGTTGCCGGGCAAGTCGCTGGTGGTGTTCGACCCGGAGCGCCGCCTGATGCGGGACGTGTTCCCTTGCGAGGACGGACATGCCCAGGAGCGCCGCCTGCTCGACGCCGTGGCCGGTATCCCCAAGGCCGGCGAACTGTGGATCGCCGACCGCAACTTCTGCACCGTGGGATTCCTCGACCGGCTCCAGGGCCGGAACGCCCACGCCTTGATGCGCTTGCACCTGAACCTGCCGCTGACCGAGGAAACCCTGTTTTCCCAGGCCGGGGAACAGGGCGGCGGGCGGCTTTTGGAAAAGCGGGTCGGCGTGGCCGGGCGGCCCTATCGCCTCGTCCGCGTCGAACTCGAACAACCCACCCGCGACGGCGATGCCTTCGTCGATATCCTGACCGACCTCCCGGCGGACATACCCGCCGCCACCGTCGCCGACCTCTACCGCAGGCGCTGGACCCTGGAAACCGCGTTCCAACACGTCGAAAAACATTTCAAGTCCGAGATCGAAACCCTGGCCTATCCCAAGGCCGCCCTGTTCGGATTCGCCCTGGCCCTGGTCGCCTATAACCTCTTCTCGGTCATGATCTCGGCGCTGGACTGCGCCCATGGAAAACCCGTGTCCAAGGATATCTCCGGGTATTATCTCTCCCACGAGATCGCCGCCACTTTCCTCGCGCTCATCCAACTCAGCGGGGTCGGCGACTGGCTGTTCGTCTCCGAACAAACCCCGGCGGAATTCGCCGCGTGGCTGCGCGAAACCGCCCGGAACATCCCGTTGCGTACCCTCAAAAAGCATCCGCGCGGCCCGAAAAAGCCCATCGACAAACCGCCCTACGACCCGAAACAGCCACATGTCTCGACATATCAATTACTTAGGAAGAAGAAGTAGTCACTTTGAAAGGGCTGGTTTGCCATCCCAAAATACCCTTGTAGACATAGGCAATAACTATCAGAGTAACCGTTATATACCAGATGGCAGGGGCCGTAGCGAAAGACCTGATCGAAGCGATAGAAGCGGGCGTAGTTGTCCACCAAGACCAGGAAATCAAGACCCATGCAAAGGTCTTCGAGAACAGCTACTCCCTTCCCGCCCTAAGACCACCCACTTTTTGGCAGGCGGTAGATATGGCTGAGAATGTTCTTGACCTGCTGGGGTGTTTGGGGAGGGGCCTGGGCCAAGTGCCGATGGACGCGCTCGGCCCGCTGCTGGACCGTCATGGCATGGGGCAGGTGGTAGAGGGAGTTCTTCCTGACGAGGCGGATGAGGTATTCGGCCGGGTTGAACTTGGGGGAGTGGGCCGGGGTGTGGAGGAAGTGCACGGCGATGCCCTGGGCCAGGGGGATTTCCGCCAGCAACTCGGCCAGAGCGGCCTTCATGGAGTCGTTGTGGATGGAGCAGTTGTCGAGGATGCACAGGATCTGGCGGAAGCCCAGGCTGGCGTAGCGCAGGACGATCAGGGCGATGACGTAAACGGCGTTCGGGGTTTTGGCCTGGGGTTGGAAGTCCACGGTGGTCTGGCCGCTGCCCAGGTCCAGGGCCAGGAAGCCGTTCAGCTTCTCCCGCCGCTTCTCGTTGCTCGGCGGCGCCGGGGCGGTGTTCTTCTCCGCCCAGGCGTAGTGGGTGCAGGTCGTGGACAGCAGCGCGAACTCGTCGAGGGCTACGAGGGCGGTGCCGGGGTCGGCCTCGGCGGTTTTTTTTCGAGCGCCTCCACGAAGCCGGCCCGCTCGGCGGGCTGGGCGGGGCCGTAGTCGCGGTGGGCGCGCTGGTGGGAGAGGCCCAGTTCGTCGAAGATTTCGTAAAGCCGGTTGGCGCTCAGCGGCAGGCCCCACTTCTTAACGAGCAAACCCTGGACGTGGGCCGCCGTCCATTGGTAACTGTCGATGCCATAGTCCGCCGGCGTCTTGTGGAGCAGGATGTAGCGCAGGACCTTGCGCCGCTGCGGGTTCAGGGCTTGCGGGCGGGGCCGCCTTTGCGGGGCCAGCAGGGCGTCGAAGCCACCATCCAGGTAGCTGTCCAGCCACTTCTCCAGCGTCTTGCGCTGGACTCCCTGGCTGCGGCAGACCCCGGCCATGCTCTCGCCGTCCCACAGGGCCTTCAAGGCCAGCAGCCTACGCCGTCGGCTTTGCTGCTGGTGGCGGTAGAACAGCGCCTGCCACCGTTCACGGTCCTGCGGGGCCAGCCGTTGGATGCGGATACAGCGGTTCATCGTGCCTTTCCCAGTCCAGTTCGATTGCCTATAAGCTTAGTCGTTCTTTAGACGGGAAGGGAGTAGACATTATTAAAAACCCAATTGTTACGTAGATTCACAAACTCATGCTGAAATCCGGCATGGCAAACGTCTCAACCATCATCAGATGGCCTATCTGTGAATCCCCCCGGCGTCAGAATAGTTGTCGCCTCTAATTTTCCGAATGAAAGAGGAAAGAAGAGGACAATTGCCCATGATTACGACGTATTCCGCAGAGTTCAAAGAGCAAGCGCTTCGGAAGGTGTTTGCGCGTGGCCGCCGGTCGATAAAAGAGGTGGCCGAGGAACTGAACATGAACCACTTGACCTTGAAGGGCTGGATGAAAAAGAAATTACCCGAGGCGGTACGCGGCGCGGTGAAGCGGGAGAGGCGTCCCGGGGACTGGCGCCCGGAGGAACGGTTGGCGGCGTTGCAGGAGAGCCATGGCTTGGAAGGGGAAGCCCTGAACGCCTGGTGCCGGGAGCGCGGCCTGTTCGCCCACCAGCTGGACGGTTGGAAGCGGGACTTTTGCCGGGATCCAGGGGGCACGGGAGAGGCATCGACGAACGCCCGGGAACTGCGGGTCCTCAAGGAGCGCAACCAGAGCCTCGAACGGGAATTGGCGCGTAAGGACAAGGCGCTGGCGGAGGCGGCGGCGTTGCTGGTCCTTCAAAAAAAGTACCGGGCGCTCTTGGGGGGAGGGGAAGAATGACCCCGCCGCAAGAGCGCGAAACCGTGACCGCCCTGATCGACGAGGCCACCGCCGCCGGCGCGCGCCTGGAGCGGGCCTGCGGGGTGCTGGGGTTGTCCGCCCGCACCGTCCAGCGCTGGCGATCCGGGGACGGCGTCCAGGCCGACCGGCGGCCCGCGCGGGTGTACGTTCCACCCCACAAGCTGAGCGAGGCCGAGCGGGCCAAGGTGCTGGCGGTGGCCAACTCCCCCGAGTTCGGCCATTTGCCGCCGTGCCAGATCGTGCCCCGGCTGGCGGACCGGGGGGAATACCTGGCCTCGGAATCGACCTTCCACCGCATCCTCAAGGCCGAAAACCAGTTGGCGCACCGCCGGGCCGAACGGCCGGGACAGCCGCGCGGCAAGCCCAGGGCCCTGTGCGCCACGGCTCCCAATCAAGTCTACTGCTGGGACATCACCTATTTGCCCGCCGCGATCCGGGGCCAGTTCTTCTACCTCTATCTGTTCCTCGACCTGTTCAGCCGCAAGGTCGTGGGCTGGCAGGTCTACGGCGAGGAAAGCAGCGCCCTGGCCGGCGAACTCCTGCGCGACGTATGTCGGCGCGAGGGCGTGGCCCCGGGCCAGGTCGTCCTACATTCGGACAACGGCGGGCCCATGAAAGGCTCGACCATGCTCGCGACCTTGCAATCCCTCGGCGTCGCGGCGTCCTTCAGCCGGCCCGCCGTCAGCAACGACAACCCCTATGCCGAGGCGGTGTTCAAGACCCTGAAATACCGGCCCGACCATCCGGTCCGGCCGTTCGACGACCTGGCGGCGGCGCGCCGTTGGGCCGAAGGCCTGGTCCGGTGGTACAACCACGAGCACCGCCACGGCGCGATCCGCTTCGTCACCCCCGCCGAGCGGCATGCCGGCCAGGACGCCGACCTCCTGAAGCGGCGCCGAGCCGTCTATGAGGCCGCCCGCGCACGGCATCCGCAACGATGGACCGGTGGCCTCCGCAATTGGCGGCCGATCCCGGCCGTACACCTGAACCCGGAACGATCAGCCGCGCCAGCCAAGACCCAATCCGAGGTTCACGCCACGCCTCCAAAAGCGGCCTGAACCCACAACGGCGAGGCGACAACTACATTGAAATCTTCCGAATCAGGATGTGAACCCATAGATTCTGGTTATCTATGGTCGAATAATGACCGGACTAAAGGTCGATATGACTATTAGACATTATTAAAAACCACTAACTTACTCCCTTCCCGTCTAAAGAACGACTAAGCTTATAGGCAATCGAACTGGACTGGGAAAGGCACGATGAACCGCTGTATCCGCATCCAACGGCTGGCCCCGCAGGACCGTGAACGGTGGCAGGCGCTGTTCTACCGCCACCAGCAGCAAAGCCGACGGCGTAGGCTGCTGGCCTTGAAGGCCCTGTGGGACGGCGAGAGCATGGCCGGGGTCTGCCGCAGCCAGGGAGTCCAGCGCAAGACGCTGGAGAAGTGGCTGGACAGCTACCTGCATGGTGGCTTCGACGCCCTGCTGGCCCCGCAAAGGCGGCCCCGCCCGCAAGCCCTGAACCCGCAGCGGCGCAAGGTCCTGCGCTACATCCTGCTCCACAAGACGCCGGCGGACTATGGCATCGACAGTTACCAATGGACGGCGGCCCACGTCCAGGGTTTGCTCGTTAAGAAGTGGGGCCTGCCGCTGAGCGCCAACCGGCTTTACGAAATCTTCGACGAACTGGGCCTCTCCCACCAGCGCGCCCACCGCGACTACGGCCCCGCCCAGCCCGCCGAGCGGGCCGGCTTCGTGGAGGCGCTCGAAAAAAAACCGCCGAGGCCGACCCCGGCACCGCCCTCGTAGCCCTCGACGAGTTCGCGCTGCTGTCCACGACCTGCACCCACTACGCCTGGGCGGAGAAGAACACCGCCCCGGCGCCGCCGAGCAACGAGAAGCGGCGGGAGAAACTGAACGGCTTCCTGGCCCTGGACCTGAACAGCGGCCAGACCACCGTGGACTTCCAACCCCAGGCCAAAACCCCGAACGCCGTTTACGTCATCGCCCTGATCGTCCTGCGCTACGCCAGCCTGGGCTACCAAAGGATTCTGTTCATCCTCGACAACTGCTCCATCCACAACGACTCCATGAAGGCCGCTCTGGCCGAGTTGCTGGCGGAAATCCCCCTGGCCCAGGGCATCGCCGTGGACTTCCTCCACACCCCGGCCCACTCCCCCAAGTTCAACCCGGCCGAATACCTCATCCGCCTCGTCAGGAAGAACTCCCTCTACCACCTGCCCCATGCCATGACGGTCCAGCAGCGGGCCGAGCGCGTCCATCGGCACTTGGCCCAGGCCCCTCCCCAAACACCCCAGCAGGTCAAGAACATTCTCAGCCATATCTACCGCCTGCCAAAAAGTGGGGGGTCTTAGGGCGGGAAGGGAGTAGCTGTTAACAACTCCATATCGACAGCATCGAGGGTGATACCCATCGCCCTCTCGCGGCTTTCGTCGATTCCGGAGGCCATGTTTTTATGCCGACAGCGCGTCGTCTAGGATTTTGTCCACAGTGGACATGGTGCCGGTGAGCGCCTTCCTTATCAGCGCCCTGGCGACCACGTTCCGGGGTATCCCCTTCTTTTTGGCGATGCCGTTGATAATCAGCCAATCCGCTTCCTGGACTTTCACGAACAGTTCGTATTGGTGCTTTTCCGGGTCTGGTATGGGGGGTCTGGACATAACCGATCCTTACATGGATGAGAAAAGGATTGGGGGGCGGCTACGGCCTTACAGGTGTAGGTTTATTCATACCGCCCCCGTGAGGATCGCCACGGTTGCCCCTGGGGTTGGGATTGGCACCGATGGCCAGGGTTCTGGGTGGGCCTTCCCCACCGGCAAGGCGCGGCGCTCGAAGAGGGCGGCCAGGATCAGGGAACGGCCATGGCGGAAAATCCCCACCAGCCGCCAGCGGTGGGCCTGTTGGCGGGGAGAGCCCGGAATGGCCGGGAAGGTGGCGGCGGCCATTCCGGCCTCGGCCTCCCCGCCCACCGAGAGCAGCCACCAGGTGGCGATGGCGATCGCCAACCAGAGGCGCTCCGCCCGCTCGGGATCGTCCATGCGGGTGTTCTGCCATTGCCAGCCGCCGCCCTTGATTTTCTTGAAGCTTTGCTCGATCCAACCGCGCAATCCGTACCAGCAGGCGTTGGCGGCTTCCGGCGGCAGGTCCGTCAGGACGAGCCAGGGGTCCTTGTGGCCTTCCCCCCAATAGGCCAACAGGGTGCAGTCCAGGCGGGTCCGCTTGCCGCCGAACGCCGTCCCCCGGCCTTGCCAGCGGTCGCCCACCTTCGGCACCAGGCGGGTGAACGGCCGCCAGTGCCGCCATCCCCGGGGGCGGAAGGTGCCGCCCGAGTTCACCCGCAGCATCGGGTGCCAGCCCAGCGCTTGGATCCCCTCGAACAGCCACTTGGCGTACAGCCCCCGGTCCGCCAGCACCAGGACGGTCCACGACGCGGGCGCGACGTCCTTAAAATGCCTCAGCAAGGCCAGCCATTCGGGCTTCCACGGATGCTTCCGTTCCGCCCTCAGCACCTTCCAGGCCACCGGCACCGCGCAGCCCCGGTAAAGTACGCTGACCGCCAGGACCACGAACCGCTGCCCCAGGCTCGTCGCGTCCAAGGCGACCGCCAACTGGTTTCCATCCCAGCCCTCCAAAACCCAGCCCAGCCAGGGGGCCCGGCACGCCTCCACGTCGAGTTCGCGGCGCTCCTTCCCGGCCTTGGCCTCCTTCCCACGGTAGACGTAGCGCAGGCGCTCCCGCACCGCGTCGCCCTTCTGCCCCAGCCGACACGACCACCAGTCGGTCAGCGCCGAAAGGCTGCAAGCGCCGACCACGACCATGCCCAGGCTCCACAGGGCCAAGCCCATCACCATCGGCTTCGAAAGGCCGGGAAAGTGGATGGCGATCTCCCGGTTCCATTGGTACAGTTCTGGAGGGCGAGGCATGGCGGTTCCTCCGGTACAGGGTGTTTGTCGTTACTCACCAATGTACCTTAACCCTTTGTCTCGCCTCCGGTTTTTTCAAAAACCTACACTTGTAAGGCGGCTACGGCACCGCTCCCCGGCCACAAGGAAACGTCCTCCGGCCCGCTTGCCCACGACGGCAAAAACCGTGGGCCGATGGGCGCTTCCTTGTGGTGCCGGGATCGACCGCCCGGCGCGGCGTCGGGGAACTAGGCCGGGTCGTGGATTTGCCCAACCGGCTTCGCGACTTCCTTCACGCTGATTTCGCGCCCGTCATAGACGTGGCGTTGGGCGCTTTCCCCGTCCCGGAGCGCGAACGCCTCGACGGTCTGGCCGTTTTCGGTGATCGACACGGAAACCTCCTTGTCGGGCGGGTGATGGGCTTCGATGCTTACGGTGGTCGTCATGGATTGCTCCTGGGTTGTGGTGGATGCCCGGAATACCGTCCGGGCGGGCGGTGTTCATGCGGCCCGCTCGATTACTTCACCGCTTCCTGCGGTCGGGGGTTTTGGCTGGAAGCCGGGTGGCGGGGGCCAAAGATCGGGGCGTAGCTCATAACGGGTGACAACGCCTTTGGTGGCTTCCTCAATCTGGACGGCACGCTCGGCTGAAATTGCCCTTGTGCCATTCGCCAAATGCCGAACCATTGGCTCCGACAGTCCAATGGCTTCCGCCAAGTTTCTTCGGAAACTTCCGCGTTGCCTTCTAGGTAGGCTTTTTATGTATGCGTTGAGCGTGTTCATGGGCTGAAGATACAAAATGTATCTTTGCAAGTCAAGAGGGATGACAAAATGTGTCGTTGCCCGACAAGATACTGCGCGTATCATTTGCCCATGAGCGAATGGTACGAACGAGCGAAAGCCAGAATGGAAGAATTGGGGATTACCCAAGAAGACTTAGTGCCGCTGTTGGGCGTGAAAACGCGGGGGGCGGTGGGACATTACTTGACAGGCCGGCGCGATCCTTCCGTGGCGCAACTTAAGGCTCTCTCCAAAACACTCAAAATGTCCCTTGATATCCTCATGTTTGGGGATGAATCTGTTTATACCGTTCCCGCCGATGAACTAGCGCCCCCCCCCGCTGCCGATGAAGACAGGGAGCTAGTTCCACTCACCAGGGAAGAAAAAAAACACATCACCCTATATAGGCGTGCCGACCGAAAGACGAGGGACGCTGTTCAGAATGTTTATGAAGTTGCAAAACAAAGCGGACGGTTAAGCGGCCAACAAGATGGCATCAACCGGAAAGCAGGGTAGCCCAAACTACATTCTGCCAACCCCATCACGCTTTTTTCTGTGAACTATTTACATTGACAAACCGATAAAAGCGCTATTGTCAGCGTAATCCGTGACACCCTGTTCTCCAAAGGCTTCTCCCTTTCACAAGGGCGGGCCTTTTTCATTTGCGGGGGTTTTACCCTCTGGCTTACCCTCGTTTGGCCTGAAGGAGGGTGTTGGGCAGGAAAGTTAGTCGCTAAAGTTGCTCAAGGATTCTGCTGACTGGTGTTCGGCCATAGCCGTCACCGGCGCTTGCCCCCTAACCTTTCTTGGATAGCCGCTTTCTGGATGGGCTTGCAATCAGCGATATCCGCCGAAAGCAGACATTGGGCGGCCCAAGAAGATTCCGGTCATGCGGACTTCAATAAGCTCGAAGGTTTGGAGGAGGCCCACTGCTTCCTTGGATTTTCCTGTGCGGCTCCAAACCGAACCATCCGTTCCCAGCCGGGTTCTCCGGCCCCCCCGGAGTCCATGCCATCAATGCATTCCACCCGTTTGGGGCGGGATCGAAAGGCCGGGCGCGAATCCGCGGCACCATTGCGCCAACTCTCCCGGAGGCATGGGGCCGGCGATGCCATAGCCTTGGCCGACGTTGCAGCCCATCTCCTCCAGCGCCAGGAAATGCCCCTGGGTTTCCACGCCCTCGGCCACGGTCGCCCGCCCGAAGGCATGGGCCATGGCGATGACGCCTTGGACGATGCTGTAATCCCCCTTGTCCACCAGCATGTCCCGCACGAAGCTCTGGTCGATCTTCAGCGTGTCGGCGGGAATCATCCTGAGGTACGACAACGACGAATAGCCCGTGCCGAAGTCGTCCAGGGCCAACCCCACCCCCAAGGCCACACAGTCCTTGATGACGCTCTGCGCGGCGGGCAGGTCTTCCAAGGCGGCGGTTTCCAGGATTTCGATTTGCAGTTGGCCCGGCCTTAAGGCCGGATGCAGGGCCAAGCGTTGGCGCAGCGTATCGGCGAAGCCTTCCGATTGCAGATGGGCGGCGGCGATATTAACGCTGAGGTCGAGGTCCAGCCCCTCCCCGCGCCATTGCGCCAATTGCGCCAGGGCGGTATCGATCACCCATTCCCCGATCTGTATCTCCAAGTCGGAATTCTGGATGGCGGGCAGGAACTCGCCAGGGGTCAGCACGCCCCGCTCGGGATGGCGCCAGCGGATCAAGGCCTCGACCCCGGCGATGCGGTGGCTCCGCATTTCGACCTTGGGCTGGTAGAACAGCTCGAACTCCCGGTCCAGCAACCCCTGCTCGACCCGCGCCTTCCGTTCCTGATGGCTCCTGATCCGCTCGTCTTGGTGGGGATCGAAAACATGGTAGCGGTTCTTCCCGGACTGCTTGGCGAGGTACATGGCTTGGTCGGCATGGCGCAGTAGGGTATCCGCGTCCCCATTGTCCGAGGGATATAGGGTCGCGCCGATGCTGGCCGTGACCCCGCATTGCTGGCCCTGGATGAAGATCGGCTGCGCGATGGCTTGCAGCAGCCGGTCCAGCCCCATGCGGCACTCGACGGGGCTTTCTATCCCCAGCATCAGCACCACGAATTCGTCCCCGCCCAACCGGGCGACCGTGTCGCCGCCCCTGAGGACCTGCCCGATCCGCCGCGCCACCTCGATCAGTACCCCGTCGCCCGCCTCATGGCCCAGGGTGTCGTTGATGGGTTTGAAGCCGTCCAGGTCGAGATAGCACACCGCCAACAGCTTGTGTTCCCGCCGGGTCCGCCCCAGCGCCTGCTTGATCCGGTCGTACAGCAGCATCCGGTTGGGGATGCCGGTCAGGGCGTCGTAGTGCGCGATCTGTTCCAGCCGCTTCTCGTGTTCCTTGAGCAAGGTGATATCGGAGGAAATGCTGACGTAGTGGGTGACTTCGCCCCGCTCGTCGGCGATGGCCGAAATGGTGATCAACTCCGGGTAGATGCCGCCATCCTTGCGGCGGTTCCAGATTTCGCCAGTCCAGTGGCCGGACTCGCGGATCGCGCGCCACATCGCGGCGTAGAAGTCGCGGTCGTGCCGCCCGGATTGCATGAACCTCGGGTTCCGGCCCAGCACCTCCTCGCGGGCGTAGCCGGTGATCCGGGTGAAGGCCGCGTTGACCTCGATGATGTTGCGGTCCCTGTCGGTAACCAGGATGCCTTCCAGGGTGGTGGAGAACACCTGGGCGGTCAGACGCAGCCATGCCTCGTCCCGCTTGCGCTCGGTGATATCCTGCGTGAGCCCCGTGATCCTTCGGGGATGCCCGTCGGCATCCAGGCGGCACCGCCCGGACGCCCAGAGCCAGCGGACCTCGCCGTCGGCGCGCCGGATGCGGAACTCGACATTCCATTCGCCCAGTGCGGCATGGGCTTCGCGGAGATTCGCCTCCATCGAGGCCCGGTCTTCCGGGAGGACGTGTTCCAGGAATATCACGTAGGTCCAGCGTGGCAAGGGTTCGTCATAGCCGAAGATGCGGTCATGTTGGGGGGAGCGTTGGACGCTGAGGTCCGCCAGGTCGAGTTCCCAGGCACCGATCCGGGTGCTTTCCAGGGCGAACCTCAAACGCTCCTCGCTCTCGGCCAGCGCGGCGGCGGCCCGTTCGGCTTCGCGGCGGGCGGTGCGCAATTCCGCTTGCCGGGCTTCCAGGACGCGCTGATGTTCCCGCAAGAGCTGGATGTGGCGGGCCGAGCTTTCCAACTCGGTCAGGTCGGTGGCGACCAGGCAGAGGCTGGAGCCGCCGGGCTGTTCCAGCGCGTGGCCGGTCAGATGCGCCGCTTTGAGGGTGTCGTCCGCCGTGCGGAATACCACGCGCTGCCGGACCGGCTGCCATTCGCAGCGCCGCAACAGGGCCTCGAAGTCCTCCCGTTCGCCGGGCGAAACCCAGTCGGTGAGCCTGCGGCCCAGCAGGCGCTCCATCGGCTCTCCGACCAGTTCAGCGAAACGCGGATTGCAGAACAGGATGCGGCCATCGGCACCGACGCTCAGGGCGGCCTCGGCCATGGTCTCGAACACCAGCCGGTAGACCGTTTCCGCGCCGCTCAGGGTGAATACCCGCTCGCCTTCGGGACCGGTGACCACGATGGCGTCCACATCCCCGGTGCGGATGGCGGCCAGGGTTTGCTCGTCCTCGTCGAGGCGGGCTTTCAAGCGCTGGTTTTCGGTCTGCAACCGTTCGAGGTCGGCCAGCAGTTGCGCCCGGCCTGGGGTGTCCCGTGTGCCACGGCCCATGGCCCGTCACCCCCGCTTAGGCTGAATATCCAAGCCGACCAGCACCCGTTCCTGGTCGGCCAGGCTGCCGACGAGGGTGCGCAAGGGGTCCGGCAGTTGCTTGACCAGGGTCGGGGCGACGACGATCTGGTCATTCCGGGCCAAGCCGGGGTTTTGGTAGATGTCGATTACCTCCAAGTCGTAGCGGCCGGCCAGATGCTGCTCGCAGATGGCGGCGAGGTTTTTGATGGCCGCCTGGGAGCGCGGCGTCAACCCGGCGACATAGAGTCGCAGCACATAATGCTGGGCGTCCAGGTTCTCGAAGGCGGTTTCCAAGTCCTGCTGGATGGGTGGGGGATCGGCATCGGGCATGGGGGGCTCCTGCATCAATGCGGCAACAGGTCCAGGCCGACCAGGACCCGTTCCTCGTTGGACAAGTCGCCGATGATCTTCTTCAACGGCTCCGGCAGCTTGCGCACCAGGGTGGGCACGGCGAGGATTTGGTCCTCGGCGGCCAAGCGCGGGTTTTCCAGGAGGTCCACGACCTCGATGTCGTAGCAATCGGGTATGTGGGTTTCGCAGATGCGCTTGAGGTTCGCGAACGCCTCGACCGCGCGGGGTGTCCGGCCCACCACGTACAACCGGAGTTTCCAGAATTCCCCGGATGTTGGGGCGGGCTGGACCGATTCCGAAGCGGATATCTGGGTCATCGCGGGAGCCTCCACACTTTCAATCAGCCTTGCGTTGATGGGCCAATGCGTGCCGGTCGCTGTCCAAAGTTTCCAGGTGGGTGTCTTCTTCCGCCTTGGCCGCTGCGGTCTCTGTGGCAATCGCTTCCATCCGCGTCCGCAGGGCTGTGATCTGTGCCTCCAAGGCCGCGCGTTCCGAATCCAGCCCGCGCCCGCGCCTGAGCGCCGCCTGCCGCCGGGCCAGGGCCTCGGCGCGGTCGGCGGCTTCCTGCGCCAGCCGGGCCGTCCCGGTGTGGACCGTGCCGGGGCCGGTATAGACATCCACCAGTTCGATGCCGCGCCCGCCGAGCAGGAATTCGCGCATCTGGTTGGAATGGGCCATGCCCCGGCTTTTCAACACGTAGAGGACCCGGTTGCGTTCGCTCGCGGACTGGACCATTTCCAGCAACAGCCAGGTGTCCATCAACGAGGAAATGCCGACCTCGGTGCGCTCCACGGGTTCGCCGCCGCCGGTCAGGCTGGTGAACACGGCGGTGATCTGCCGCCCCTTCAGGAAATCGATCATCCGGGTCAGCACCGACTTGATGTCGTCGGTATTGCCCAGGGCCGTGAGGTTGGTGATGGGATCGACCACCACGGCGGCGGGCTGGAACCCGCTCACCAGCTTGTGCAGGGTCACCAGGTGCTGTTCCAGGCCGTAGAGCGTGGACCGGGCCGAATTGAACCGCAGCGAGCCGGCCTGTTCCCAGCGGCCCAGGTCGAAGCCGATGGACGCCATGTTGCGCTTGATCTGGGCGGGCGATTCCTCGAAGGACAGGTAAAGGCAGCGCTCGCCCGCGCGGCATACCCCGTCGGCGAAGGCGGTGGCGAGGCTGCTTTTGCCGCTGCCCGAGGTGCCGCTGACCAGGACGCTGCTGCCCCGGTAGTAGCCCCCGCCGCCCAGCATGGCGTCCAAGCGGTCGATGCCGGTGGAGACGCGGTCGCTCCGCACCGGATAGTCCAGCTTCAACGAACTGATCGGCAGCACCGACAGGCCGTTCTCGTCGATCATGGTCGGGTATTCGTTGGTGCCGTGGGCCGAACCCCGGTACTTCACGACGCGGAGGCGGCGAGTGGCCACCTGGTTGGCGACCCGGTGGTCGAGGAAGATCACGCAATCGCTGATGTATTCCTCCAGGCCATGGCGGGTCAGGGTGTTCTGGCCCTGCTCGGCGGTGATGACGGCGGTGACGCCTTGGTCCTTCAGCCAACGGAACAAGCGCCGCAGTTCGGCCCTCAGGATGGCCTCGTTGGACAGCGCCGAGAACAGGGTTTCCAGCGAATCGATGGCGACCCGGCGGGCGGAGGTCTCGGCGATCATCAGGCCCAGCCGGACGAACAGGCCGTCGAGGTTGTAGTCGCCGGTTTCCTCGATTTCGCTGCGCTCGACATGGACATAATCGATGGCCATCCGTTTCTGCCCGGTCAAAGCGGCGACATCGAAGCCGAGCGAGGCGACGTTCGCGGCCAGTTCCTCGGCGGTTTCCTCGAAGGCCATGAACACGCCCGGCTCGCCGAATTCGCGGATGCCGCGCACGATGAATTCCATCGCCAGCAGCGTCTTGCCGGAACCAGCGGAGCCGCAGACCAGGGTAGGCCGCCCGCGCGGCAAACCGCCTTGGGTGATATCGTCGAGACCTTGGATGCCAGTGGGACATTTGGCCAGGCCGGTAGGATGGGTGGGGGCGGGGGATGAATCAGGCGTTTCCGTGTCCATGCGTTCACCCTGCGGGGTTTGGGCAATTCCTTGCTTCTTGGATAGATAGGACTTTTCCAGGGCGGATAGATTCAATGAACGCCCGCATCCTTGGCTGTCCGAATATCGTTCGCGCTTCAACCCTATGGGATCGCCCGAAACAACGCCTTGGCCCGGATTCCGGCGGGCTTCTTAATCTATGGCTTGGTGCTGCGCCGCTCAGATGGGTTCGACAAATCGTTAAAGCCCTGCTCCACGCCCACGCCGCCATGATGCGAGCATATGCCCCGGCGGTGCTGGCTGAACGAGTAGCTTCCATTGCCACACTTCGCGGACGCGCCGGGCGGGGCTTCGTCGGGTTGGGCCGTAGAGCCGGTGGCACCGCCGGCCCCGCCTTTCTTCCCGCTACCGTGCCGGTATTCCCAGGGCGGAATGGCATCCTTCCTCGACCACAGCCCCAGGCCTGCGGTCGTCGCTTCGCCTTCCGCCACCCATACCGCGCTTCATCTTGGCCGTACCCTGGACATAGAACCAAGCCAAGCCGCGCTTGACCTGCTCCAGGTTGGCATCCATCCCGTCGCACGACACCCGGCCCAACGTGCGCCCGTAATTGTCCTTGCACAGCCCCGCGAGGTGGAGGGTAACAGCCATTCCATCATCCACCAGCCCGGCCCGTCCGGGCTTTTTTGTGGGCGTGGGGAATTCCAGCTCAATTAGATACAAAATGTATTGACTTGATTTGATACGTTTTGTATCTTACCCACCAAGCCCCCCAAGAACAAACACCCCCAGGAGCGCACCATGAGCAACATCACCGTTTCCCGCCGCGAAGCCGGCGACGGCGCGAAGCCCTACGTGGTCCTCATCGACGGCCAGCCCTGGCTGGACCGCCAAAACCACCCCCGCCGGTTCGGCAACTATGTCAGGGCATGGAACGCGGCTATCAAGATCAAGCCCGCCGTCCCGGTAGCCGAGCGGCCCACCCCCCAGGAAGCGGCCCCGGCCCAAGCCCCGGCGTCCACCCGCCCCTACGGCTGCATCGACCCCGCCGACAAACTGACCCACACCGACGTGCGCCGCATCGGCCTCAAGCCCGGCCCCGCGCCGCTGACGCCCGAACAGGTGGAAGCGGCCTATGCGGCCAGGGCCGAAGCCCGCGCCCACGCCCGCGCCGGACAGGCCCAGGCCGCCCCCCTCCAGGACGGACCCGGAGCGGAACTGCGGTGCGGCGCGGGCTATGCCGACGATTACCGCGCCTACCTCGCCGACCTGGACGCGGCGGCGGCCTTGGAAGCCCGCGCCCGGCAATTGGAAATACAGGCCGCGGCCCCGGCCCCCGGCCCCGCCGCCATCCCCACCGAACCCGACCACGACACAGGAGCGCAGCCCATGACCCCCAACACCGCCACCCCCCACCCGTCCATGGCTTCCACCATCGCGGCCCATGCCACGCTCATGGAGCGCGTCAAGGCCGAACAGACCCAAGCCCTGGCCCAGGAACAGGAAACCGCGCCGGAAGCGGCCTTTGCCCAGGCCGAGCAGTTGATCGCCAACCGGCTGGCCGCGCATATCGACGAGATCGAGAGCTTTGAGGAATTCAAGTCGTTCGCCCGCGGCTATTTCAGCCAGGGCATGTACAACAAGCTCTACTACACCAACACCCTGCGGGCCATTTGGGACGCGCGGCACCCCCAGCGCCCGGAACCGGCCCCGCAAGCCCCGGCCCAAGCCGCCCACGGGGCCAATGACGATATGGCCGGTATCCGCCGGGCGCTGAACATCATCAAGCGCGGCGACCCGATGCTGGAACCCGCCGCGCAGGAGGAAACGGTTGGGGCGGGCGCTTCCGCGGTCATGCTGGACGAAGCGCTGGGCGGCGACCCCACTGACGAGGAAATCGAGGAAAACATCGAGGCTCAGGAGCGTGAAGAAACCCTGGCCATCATGGCCGGGGAAGTGAAGGCCGACCCGGCCCCGGTCCACAGCAAGGCCCGCTGGCATGAGGGCTTCGCCGATGGCGACGCGGACCGCGAACCCACCCATGACGTGGCCGACTACCGTTCCGGCTGGAACCACGGCGCGGTGTGCCGGGCGCAGCGCGAAGCCGCCGAGGCCCCAGGGGTGGAAGGGGTGGCCCCGGCCCTGGTGGCGGTCTACGGCGGTTCCGACATGACCGAAGGCGAGTTTTCCGCCCTGGCCGACCGGATGCCGGAATCCGCCACGGTGGGCGACGTGATCGACGCCGCCCGGTCCTTGCGCGGCCTGGCTGCCGAAGGCGAACCGGAAGCGCCCGCCGACGGGGAAAAGGACGCGCCGGGCACCGCCCAGGAATCCAGCGGCGGCGCGGCTTCCAGCGCTTCCGCAAGCGATCCGGGCACCGCCCCGGTCCTTCCAAGCTACGGCGCGTTGCTGGCCGAATACCACTTGCTGGCCCACGCGGTCGCCCAGCTTTCCGACCGGCTCGCCGCCGCCGAAGCCATCATCGAGGCGTTGCGCGGCCCAGCCCCCGCCCGGCCCGCCGAACCACCCGCCCCCAAGCCCGCCACCCCCCGCGCCGCCGTGGACGTGGCGGACTCCGCCCCCTACAAGCGCGGCCTCGCCGCCGCCCGCAATGGCGGCAAGGCCGACGCCGACTGGTTCCAGGGCTACGAGATGGGCACCGCCGACAAGGCCGAAGGCCGCGCCTCCCGCGAGGCCCAAATGGCGGGCCGCTCCCTCCGTTCCGGCTACGTGGCCGGGTTCACCGGGGCCAACGAAACCACCAACGCCCGCTGGGTGGCCGGGTACAAGGCCGGCCTCCGGGGTTGATCCGAACGCTCCGGGCGGCGACCGCCCGAAGTGCGCTCCCTCGGGCGGGGCGACCCCCCGCCCTTTTTTCCCCAGGAGGCACAACCATGGCAACCCCATTCACACACCGGGCCGAATTGGCCCTGATGACCGAGTACATGATGCGCGGGCCGGATGGCTTGCCGCGCTCCCGGCAAGCGCGATTCGAGGAAGCCCAAGCCCACTACAGGGTGGGCATGACCATAGCCGCGGCCCTGGCCCTGCTGCCCCAGGACGAAGCCGACGAGTTCAAGGCCCGCCTGGACAAGGCCGTCGATGCGGTGGCCGACACCGACGAAGCGGACGCCGATTGGCCGTTCGTGCTGGGAAGCCTCAAGGCCACCCTCGACAACCTCAAGGCGCGGGCCGCAGGCATTCAGGCCCAGGCCGACATCGACGCCGCCATGGAGAAGGTGCGGGAGGAAATGGCGTTCGACCGGATGCTGGCGGAAGCGGCGGCAGGACACGGGAGGAAGGCGGCATGAGCATCGCCGGACGATTCAAGCTGTGGCTGTGCCGGCAACGCCTCAAAACCGCCGAGGCGGAATACGAGGGCGCCCGCCGCCAAGCCCTGCACTGGGAACTCAAGGCCCACGAACTGGAAACCGCCCTCTGGAACGCCAGACGGATCGTGGCCGGGGTGGAAACCGAAATCATGGCGAAGGCGAGGGCGGCGCGATGACCCGGACCTACCGCAGGCGGATCACCCGCCCCGAGCGGGCGCGGCTCCGCAAGACCTTTTGGAGATAGCCGGTCGCCCGTTCCATCGGAGCGGGCGGCGCGGGTATCCCCCGATACCGGCCCCGGACGGGGCAAGCCCAACAACACGAAACCCAGGACGAACCGGCAGGGACGCCGCTATCCACCCCCCATTTCCCATCATTCAGGAGCGCATTCCCATGGCCTTGAAGAGAATCACCAAAGCCGCCGAGCCGCTGGCCGTCCTTACCGCCATCGTCTGCCTGTACGGCCAGCCCGGCGCGGGCAAGACCAGCATCGGCGGCACCGCCGCCCGCCCCCTGCTGCTCGACTTCGACCGCGGCTCCCACCGTTCCGCCTTCCGCCCCGACACCGTCCAGGTCGAATCCTGGGCCGATGTGGCCCACATGACCCGCGACGACCTCGCCGGCTATTCCACCCTGGTGGTGGACACCGCCGGCCGCGCCCTCGACTTCCTGGCGGCGGCGATGCCGTCCACCGAGGGCAAGATACAACTCAAGCGCCCCAGCGGCGGGCTGACCCTGCAAGGCTTCGGGCGGCTCAAGGACGACTTCGTGTCCTGGCTGCGCAAGGTCAACACCTTCGGCCTGGACGTCATCCTCATCTGCCACGACAAGGAGGAGAAGGACGGCGACCAGCGCATCATCCGCCCCGACATCACCGGCGGCTCCTACCACGAGATCGTCAAGGCGGCCGACTTCGTGGGCTACGTCGCCAAGCTGGACGGGCGCAACACCGTCCTCGACTTCAACCCCACCGCCCAATGGATCGGCAAGAACAGCGCCGGTTTCCCGCCGCTGGCCGTGCCCGACTTCGCCGCCGACCCCGAGTGGTTCGCCGGGATCATGGCCCGGATGAAGGCCGCGCTGGGCGGCATCGCCCAGCGCCAGAAGGAGGCGGTGGACAAGCTGGCCGGGTTCCGAGGCCAGATCGAGTTCGCCAAGAACGCCGGGGAACTGGACGTTTGGAACGCCCTGATCGAGGAGGCCGCGTCCCTGGGCAAGCCGCTGTCCCTGCAAGCCTGGACCGCGCTCAAGAAAGCCGCCGAGGAACAAGGGCTGGCTTACGACAAGGACGCCAAGGCGTTCCAGGCCAAGGCCGAGCAGCGGGAGGCGGCATGAACGTCCAGGCCGTCATCGAAACCCTCAACCAAGCCATCGCGGACACCGCCGCCGAGCTTGGCTGCGAGCCGGATAACGAGGCCATCCTACGGGCCATCGCCAAGCTCAGGGCCGACCGCGACGCGCTGCTGGAAGCCTTGGAAAAAGTGATCCTCGAAATAGGCGATTGGGCAATGCCTAAAGGCGAAAACGGCATGGTCGCGGTCCGGCCCAATCACCCGCTCTGCCTCGCCGCAAATATGGCCCGCGCCGCCCTCGCCCAAGCCAGGAGGGAGGAAACCCCATGAACGCCCCGGCGAAGAAAACCCCCTGGAATCCGAGCCGGACGGCCACGGCGCGGGTGTCCAACCCCCTGCCGGTCCCGGAACGGTGCCCCTATTGCGGCGGGCCGGTCGGGATCGTGAACCACCGGGAAATCTACGGGCGCGAGTACGGCGACTGGCCATGGGCCTACCTCTGCCGCCCGTGCGACGCCCACGTCGGGATGCACCCGTTCACCCACATCCCGCTGGGCACCCTGGCGGACCGGGAGACCCGCGAGGCGCGGAAATCGGCGAAAGCGCCCTTCGAAGCCCTGCACCGGAGCCGCCTGATGGACCGCGACGCCGCCTACCGGCTACTGGCCGAGCGGCTGGGCATCCCACAGGCCGAGTGCCATTTCGGATGGTTCGACGCGGCCCTGTGCGCCAGGGCGAAGCAAGCGGCTGAATCCATCCTGAGGGAGTACCGGCCATGAACCCCACCGCCAAGACCAGCGTTTCCGCCCTGGAAGCCTTCCGCCGGTTCCAGAATGAATTGCTCTCCCAGGAGGCACTGGTGGCACGGCTGACCACGCCCTTCCGGGAGGCGTCGGAGAACGTGCGCATCCAGAAGGGCATCGACCTCCACAAGTACATTGAGCAGAACACCACCCACACGCATAATCCTGGCGGCGCGGGGCAGGCATCGACCCAGGAGACTGAATCATGCCAACAAAGCGCACAACAAGAAGCAAATCCAAGAAACGGGACCAGGACGGCATCTACGAAAGGGACGACTCGCCGTTCTGGTGGTGTACCTACACCGACGCCAGCGGCAAAACGGCTCGCCGAAGTACTGGCGTTCGACGAGAAGACGATCCGCGCAAGGAAAGAGCAAAGGCGGTCCGGGCGCAATGGATCGTAGAAGCCGCCGAGGAACGGAAGCACGGGCCACGGCCAGCACCGGCCACAGGCCCGACCTTCGATGAACTGATGGCCGAATACATGGAAGGCCCGAGCCTCGACAAGAAAGACCCGGTGCGCGACCACTACAGCCTGAAACAACTGGCCCCGGTGTTCGGGGGGCGGGAACTCGCCACCCTCACCAGGGCGGACGCGAGGAACTACATCGCCAAGCGCCGGGACGACAAGATGCAGGATGCGACCATCAGGAAGGAAATCGGGATGTTCAGCGCCGCGCTGAACTGGGCACGAACCGAATTGGAATGGGACGTGCCGAACCCGTTCCGGTCTTGCAAGCTACAGCCCGCGAAGACCAAAGACCGGTGGCTGAAACCGGAGGAAGCCGACGCCTTGCTCAAAGCCGCCCGGAACCTGCCCAGGGCCAAGCACCTGGCGGACTTCATCAAGCTGGGGCTTTACGCGGGATTGAGGCCGGGGGAAATCCTCGGCTTGGAGTGGAGCCGGGTAGACCTGATTCGCGGTCTGATCTACTTCGGCCCCGAGGACCAGAAAAATGGGAAGGCGGGCAGCGTGCCGATCAATGCCCAGGCCCGCGAGGCGATTCTAGCACGGGCCAGTTTCCGGGCGTCGTGGTGCCCGGATTCGCCGTGGGTCTTCGCGGATCGCCATGGAGACCGGATCGCCTGCGTGAAGAAATCGTTCCACGCGGCCAGGGATGAGGCCGGGTTGGGCAAGGACGTGACGCCGCATACCTTGCGGCGGACCTGCGGGAGTTGGCTGGCCCAAAAAGGCGTACCGATCCAACGGATCAGCGCCTTCCTGCGGCATTCGGATATCCGGGTGACGGATCGGGTGTACGCGCACCTTTCCCAGGATTCCCTGCGGGAAGTGGCGACCGTGCTGGAAGTGGGCGCGGTTTCACGCTCGGGTTTCACGCACAACAAAAAAGCCTAGCGGTTTCCCGCTAAGCCTTTGTTTTAATTGGTGGGCGGTATAGGATTTGAACCTATGACCCCTGCCGTGTGAAAGCAGTGCTCTACCGCTGAGCTAACCGCCCGAAGCCGTCGACTTGAGCTATGTAGAATGCCAGCGTATCCCCATCTTGTCAAGCCTCGGCCCGGCAAATTTCCGTCCGCCGCCCCGCATTGCCCGAACACAAGCCGGATGGCGGATCGAGCCCGCCCCGCCCTATCCCACAAAATTTTCAATATTTTGGGCTAGACCCGATTTGAGGCACAATATATAGGTTATTGCCATTCCCCCACCTACGAGGAAACCACCTATGCTGAACTGGGAAGACCCCTTGGCCGCCTTCACCGCCCGCACGCCACCGCCGCCTTTCCCGGTCCCCGCCGCCGAACCCGTCCCGGCCCCGTCGTCGGTCCACGGCCAACCAGCCCAATCCATCCCCAGCCCAGCCATCCGAGCCGCAGTCGGCCCCGGCGGCGCGACCGGCCTCGAAAGCATCGAACTGGGAGCCAAACGCATCCAGGTGGACGACAAGCGCATCATCAACTGCCGCGCCGACCTCAACCAGCTCGTGCCCTTCAAGTACAAATGGGCTTGGCAGAAATACCTGGACGCCTGCGCCAACCACTGGATGCCGCAGGAAATCAACATGAACGCCGACATCGCCCTCTGGAAAAGCCAGGACGGGCTGACCCCGGACGAGCGCATGATCGTCAAGCGCAACCTGGGCTTCTTCTCCACCGCCGATTCCCTGGTGGCGAACAATCTGGTGCTGGCGGTCTACCGTCACATCACCAACCCCGAATGCCGCCAATACCTGTTGCGCCAAGCCTTCGAGGAAGCCCTGCACACCCACGCCTATCAATACGTGGTGGAATCCCTGGCGATGGACGAAGGCGAGGTCTTCAACATGTACCGGGAACTGCCCGCCGTGGCCCGCAAGGCCGAATGGGCTCTGCCCTTCACCCAATCGCTGGGCGACCCCCAGTTCCACACCGGCACGCCCGCGGCCGACCAACGCCTGCTGCGCGACCTCATCGCCTTCTATGTGATCTTCGAGGGCATCTTCTTCTATGTCGGCTTCACCCAGATATTGTCGATGGGCCGCCGCAACAAGATGACCGGAACCGCCGAGCAGTTCCAATACATCCTGCGCGACGAATCCATGCACATGAATTTCGGCATCGATGTCATCAACCAGATCAAGCTCGAAAACCCCCACCTGTGGAGCCAGCCCTTCCAGCAGGAGATGTTGCAGACCATCCGCGAGGCGGTCGAGATCGAAATCCAATACGCCTACGACACGATGCCGCGCGGCGTCCTCGGCCTGAACGCGCCGATGTTCGAGGACTACCTGAAGTTCATCGCCAACCGCCGCTGCGCCCAGATCGGCCTGCCCGAGCAATATCCGGGAGCCGGCAACCCCTTCCCCTGGATGAGCGAAATCCTCGACCTCAAGAAGGAAAAGAACTTCTTCGAGACGCGGGTGACCGAATACCAGACCGGTGGCGCGCTGAACTGGGATTGATTTTTCGGTGTGACATCAAGCCCACGGCCCCTCCGGTCCGTGGGCTTTTTTATGCGCCACGGCGCGAGACACCCCACCCATAGGTCCAGGCCCAGCGTGCCGGCCTCGCCCCCGGCAACTCTACGCGGCACCCATTCCCACATTGCAAACAATAATTCAAACCAGTTCGACAGCTATTAAAAAATTATTAGCAACTCCCAGTAAAAAACGGTGGCATCCAGTGAAACTTTGACCGGGGTTTGGTAGCATTCATGGCTCTCAAGTCACAGTTATACACAAACATCCTTTGGCAATCCCTCCCATGGAGCAGCCCATGAAAAAGCTTCGATCCCTAATCACGGCGACGGCCCTAGCCTTGGGGATGCACACCGCCCACGCCGCCAGTTTCAGCTATACCGGTACGTTCGCCGTCGACGAGCAGTTGCAACTCTTCACCTTCCACATCAACAACCCTTCGTCCTCCGTCGTCATCGAGACGCTCTCCCAGGCCGGCGGCGTCAACAGCCAAGGCACCACCATCGCCCCCGGCGGTTTCGAAACCTATCTGGCACTGTTCGACAACAGCACGGGCGCCCTACTCACCGACACCGCCAGCAAAAGCGTCGACCTGGGAATCGACGCCATGATCAGCATCGTCGGTACCCTGGCCGCCGGCGACTACACCGTGGCCCTGACCGAATACGACAATATCGCCCTCGGCCCCACCCTCAGCGACGGCTTCGCCTTCGACCTGGGCCTGACCAATTTTTGCGTTTACAGCGATACCCTTTGCAATGGCAACGACGGCCACTGGGCCTTGGATATCAACACGGTCGATGGCGCGGCCATCATCCCGGAACCGGCCCCGTTGGGCCTGGGCCTGATCGGCCTGGCCGCGCTCTGGCCGTTCGCACGGCGCCGGGCGGTCCCCTCGGCCTGATCCCTCCCGGCCGACCGTCATTCCCTCCCTAACGAACGCCAAGGATAATAATTCGATGAACGCACGCCTCCCCCTCAGGGGCGCGGCCCTCGCCGCCGCTGTCCTGACCCCTCTCACCGTCCAGGCCGTCACCGCCCCGACCACCGCCGATACCAACCTGGCCGCAACCAGCGCCGGCGCGTTGCCACTCGTCACCATCGGCTCGACCTCGCCGGGGCTGCTGCGCTTCGACCTGTCATCCCTGCCCACCAACACCATCGCCACCGACATCGCCAAAGCCAGGCTGGTCTTTTTCGTGAAATCCGCCCCGGCCTCGCCGTCCAATGTGGTCCTGAAAATCCAATCGGTCGATAGCGCCTGGTCCGAAAGCACCGCCATCATCGGCACCAGCGTCACCTATGGCGGCACGCCGATCTTGAGCGGCACGCTCGACTCCAGCAACAACGCCACCTACTACTCGGTGGACGTGACCAATCTGCTCCTCGAAAAATATACGATGGGCGCCACCTCCATTGCCTTGGGGGTACAGTTAGATACCTCGTCCACGCCCGGGACGACCCTGACCTTCGACAGCAAGGAAGCGATCACCACCAGCCATCCCGCCTACCTCGAAATCGCCCTCAACGGCCCGGCCAACAGCCTCAGCATCGGCACGGTCACGACCGGCGCGGCGGGCGGCCCGGCGTCCGCCTCCATCACCGGGACCTCCCCCAACCAAACCCTGAACCTGACCATCCCGCAAGGCGTCGCCGGAACGAACGGGACTAATGGCACGAACGGGACCAATGGCACGAATGGGACCAACGGGGTGGATGGGAAAACCGTGCTGAGCGGTGCCGGCATCCCAGGGACCGGCCTGGGCGTCGATGGCGATTTCTACATCGACACCACGCTCTACAGCATCTACGGACCCAAGAACGGCGACTGGGGCATCGGCACCTCGCTGATCGGCCCGGCGGGGACCAATGGTGCCAACGGCACGAACGGAACCAATGGCACCAACGGCGTGAACGCCTACACCACCACCAACGCGGCATTCACCCAGCCGGCGGTCAACGCCACCCAGACCGTGAACGTCGACAACGGCAGTTGGGTATCGGTGGGGCAGGTGGTCTATCTGGCGGGCGGCGGCTATTACACGGTCGCCGCGAAGACCGCCACCAGCGTGGACCTCACCAACCTCGGCTACACCGGCAACGCCGGCGCGGGCGCCAACATCGCCTCCGGTGCCTCGCTCAGCCCGGCGGGCGTGCAAGGCTCCACCACCGGCACCGTGACCAGCATCGACGTCAGTTCCCCCCTCACCAAAACCGGCAGCAGCACCGCCCCGACCCTCGGCCTCGGCACCGTGGGGGTCGCCAACGGCGGCACCGGCGCGACCAGCCTCACCGGCTATGTCAAGGGCAACGGCGGCGGGGCCATGACCGCTTCCGCCTCGGTGCCCGGCTCCGATATTAGCGGCACCGTCGCCGTCGCCAATGGCGGCACCGGCGCGACCAGCCTCACCGGCTATGTCAAGGGCAACGGTGGCGGGGCCATGACCGCTTCCGCCTCGGTGCCCGGTTCCGATGTCAGCGGCAACATCTCCGGCAACGCCGCCAACGTCACCGGCACCGTCGCCATCGCCAACGGCGGCACCGGAGCCACCACGGCGGCCGGCGCCAGGAGCAACCTCGGCCTGGGCAACGTGGCGACCCTGAATACCAATAGCTCGACCTCCCAGTTCCTGCGCGGCGACGGTTCTTGGGCGACACCGCCCAGCGGCGGTTCGTCAGCCACCTTCAGCAACGCCGGTGCCGTCCCGGTCAGCGTCGCCCTGGGCACCGGCATGGCCGATATCGCGAGCTTCACGGTGGCCTCCAACGCCATCGTGACAGTCACCGTGGCGACCACCGTCAGCAACGTCGGCAGGGAGATCGCCATCACCGACAACGCCAACAACGTCATCACATCGCTCTGGATAGTGGGCACGCCGACCACGATTGACGGCAACGTTGCACTCACCGCAGTGCTGCCCTCGTCCGGCACCACGACCTACAAGCTCAGGGGCTTCGCGGCCACTGCCTCCAGCGTGACGGTGAGCAGCTACACCATCAGGAAAGTCGAGTTCTAATCCTTCCCCGCACGCACTTTGAAATCCGCCCGCCAGCCGCCGCCCTGGTGGGTGCCTCTCCCTTCAACCGGCGGCAAACCTCAACTTCGGAGACATTTATGGATGGTTATATCGGACAAATCACCCCTTTCGCGGGCACTTTCGCGCCACGCAATTGGCATTTTTGTGATGGATCAGTGCTACCTATACAACAATACTCCGCGCTGTTCTCCATAATAGGCACCACCTACGGTGGCGATGGCAGGAGCAACTTCGCCCTGCCCGACCTGAGGGGCCGGACGATAGTCGGTGCCGGCTCCGGTCCGGGGCTGTCCCCCCGCGTCGCAGGAGCCAAAAGCGGCGCGGAAACCGTCACGCTGTCCACCGCCCAAATCCCGGCCCACGCCCATGCCCTGACCGCCCAGGCCAACGTCTCCATCCCCGGCACCAAAGCTTCCACCAACACCGGCACCCAACCGTCCCCGGCCGGCAACGTCCTGTCCGTCCCCACGGACGGTGGCGGCCTCGGCGTCCAACCCTATACCGAGGCCGCCAACGCCAACACCACGATGGGCGATTCCGCCACCGCCACCGCCAGTTTCAGCAACGCGCCCACCACCGCCGTCGGCGGTGGTACGGCCCATGACAATATGCAGCCCTACTTGGCCGTGAACTACATCATCTGCCTCACCGGCCTGTACCCGGCCCGGTCGTAAGCCTTCCGCGGTCCATCCCAAAATAGCGATGGGCGGGTGGTTTCCGCCCGCCCATCCGCGGCTTCTCCCATAGCCATCGCTGGAAACCCATGCCCGACACCGCAGCCATCCTCGACGCCTTGCGCCACGCCCTCCAACAAGACCCCGCCTTGCAAGACCGGCTGTTCGCCCTCGAAGACCCCGACGCATTCGCGGCGGCGCTGGCGCGGCTGGGCGGGGAAACCGGCCAGCCCATCGCCGCGGACACGCTGCTGGAAGCCATGCGGCAAGGGCGGCGCGAATGGATCGAAAGGGATATGCCATGGTGAACCAAGACCCGCTGCGCGGCTGGATTCCGTTCTATCTCAAGCACAACCAAGTGCATTGGGGCTATATGGGGCGGGAACGCTTCGTCGAACCCTTCTGCCTGGACACCTTGCACAAACTGGCCGGGCGGCCTTTCAACCGGCTGCTGCGCCAGCGCACCGGGCTGGAGGCTTTGCTGGAGCGGGCGGCAAGCCATCCCGGTTTGCCGGTGCGCGGCTTGGTTTTCCATATGAGCCGTTGTGGTTCCACCCTCGCCGCCCAATCCCTGGCGGCCCTGGACGACGCGGTCGTGCTGTCGGAGCCCCCGGTCCTCGACACCTTGCTGCAATGGTTGGCCGCCTCGCCCGAATTGGACGCCGCCCACGGCCCGGCCTTGTTACGGGGGCTATTGTCCGCCCTCGGCCAACCCAGGCGGACGGAAGACCGCCGGTTGTTCGTGAAAACCGACGGCTGGCACATATGCCATGGCGAGCGGCTACTCACGGCCTTCCCCACGACACCCTGGGTCTTCCTCCACCGCGACCCGGTGGAAGTGCTGGTCTCGCAATCCCGGATGCTGAGCGCCTTCGCCGTGCCGGGCGGCTTGGTCAACCACGGCCTGCACCCGCCACCGGAACTGCTGGCCCACCCGCTGGAGCATAGCGCCTGGGTGCTGGGCCAAATCCTACACGCCGCCATCGCCACCCTGCGCCGATATCCGGGCGGCTTGCTGCTGGGCTACGACGAACTACCCGACGGGCTGGACACCCGCTTGGCGGAACATTTCGGCCTGGAGCTGGACGGGGCGGCGCTCGCCGCCTGGCGGGCCGTCCGCGCCCGCGACGCCAAACTACCGGGGCAAAGCTTCCGGCCCGATTCCGCCGGCAAACAAGCCAGCGCCACCCCGGCCATCCGCGCCGCGGCGGCCCGCTGGCTGGACGCGCCCTACGCGGAATTGCTGGGGCTGCGCGGACCCATCCGCTAGCCGTCCCTCGACGCTCCGCCGCCGGGCCGATGGCCATCCGTTCTCGCTGCATTCCGACGCCGCCGGCGTTGGCGCGACCACGGGAAATTCCGCCTTTCCGGGCGGCCAAAGCCCGTGCGGACCTGCCCCCCCGGCCACACCCCACGATATTTTCGCGCTGCGGGGCTGGCCTATGGGGCGGACCCTGGCGACAATGCGCTCGCCCGCCACCCACCTCCAGAGGACTCATGGAAGTCTCCGCCCGGCCCATCGGCCACATCGTCCAAATCCACGGCCCGGTGGTCGATATCGAATGCGACCCGCCGCCGCCCATCCACCGCGCCCTATACGCCACCATCGGTCCCGAGCGCCCTGTGTTCGAGGTCCACCAACACCTCGCCCGGACCCTGGTCCGGGCCATCGCCCTGGGCCGCACCGCGGGACTCCGGCGCGGCATGGCGGTCCACGACAGCGGCGGTCCGCTCGGCGTCCCGGTCGCGCCGGAAGTCCTGGGACGCTTGCTCGACGTGTTCGGCGCACCCTTGGACGGCGGTCCTCCCCTACCCCGCCGCGAATTCCGCCCGCTGGTCGCCCCGCCGCCCGCCCTGCACGAAGCCACCCCGGCCCGTGGCCTCCTGCCCACCGGCATCAAGGTGATCGACCTTTTATGCCCGTTCGCGCGGGGCGGCAAAACCGGCTTGTTCGGCGGGGCGGGCGTGGGGAAGACCGTGCTGATCATGGAGTTCATGCACGCCATCGTGGCCCTGCACCAAGGGGTGTCGGTGTTCGCGGGCGTGGGCGAGCGCATCCGCGAGGGCCATGAACTTTGGCACGGGATGCGCGATGCCGGGGTGCTGGACCACGCCGTGCTGGTGTTCGGGCAGATGGACCAAGCGCCGGGGGTGCGCTTCCGGGTGGCGCTGTCGGCCCTGGCCTACGCCGAATACCTGCGCGACGCCCTGGGCAAGGAAGTGTTGTTCCTGCTCGACAACGCCTTCCGCTTCGTGCAGGCGGGCAGCGAGGTGTCGGGATTGCTGGGCCGGATGCCGGCCACGGTGGGCTATCAACCCACCCTCCTGGGCGAGGTCGCCGAATTGGAGGACCGCATCGTCTCCACCCGGCGCGGCGATATCACCTCGGTGCAGGCCATCTACGTGCCCGCCGACGATATGACCGACCCCGCCGTCGGGGCCATCCTGGGCCATCTCGACACCCGCGTGATCCTGTCGCGGGCGCAGGCGGCCAAGGGCATCTACCCGGCGGTCGATCCGCTGGCCTCGGCCAGCACGCTGATGGACCGGCAAACCCTGGGCGACCGCCATTACGCCGTGGCCGAGGGCGTGCGGGAACACCTGGCCCGCTACCAGGAGTTGGAGGATGTCATCACGATGCTGGGGATCGAGGAATTGTCCGAACAGGACCGGCTGACCGTGCGGCGGGCGCGGCGGCTACAGCGCTATCTCAGCCAACCGTTCCATGGCGTGGCCGGGCATACCGGGATCGCCGGGGTGTCGGTGCCCTTGGAACGGACCTTGGCCGATTGCGAGGGATTCCTGCGCGGCGTCTATGACGATACGCCGGAGGAAGGCTGTTATATGCGGGGCGCGATGGGAGCGGCTTGAACCGGGTTGGGGTCCACGCCTAACGATGGGTCAAAGCCAAGCCCCGATCAACAAGCCCAAACCCAGCGCCCCGCACAAACCCGCCGCCATCGGCATCGCGCCCAACAACAAACTCCCGCTGATGAGCAGCGACCCGCCGGCGATCCCGGCCAGGGTCCGGCGCTGGTTGCGGCGCAATTCCTCCCGCAGCCCCGCCAGCTCCCGCGAGCGGAATTCCACCGCCAGTTTGCCGCCCACCACGTCGGCCAGCGCCCGATGCACCAGCATCGGCATTTCCGACCAATGCTCGGCCCATTGCGGCGCTTCGGTCTGCACCTTGCGCAGGGCGGCTTTCGGTCCCATCTCCTCCTTGAACCAACGTTCCAGGAACGGCTTGGCGGTCTGCCACAGGTCCAGATCGGGATAGAGGTCGCGTCCGAGCCCCTCGATATTCAGCAGGGTTTTTTGCAATAGCACCAGTTGCGGCTGGATTTCCATATCGAAGCGCCGCGCCACCTGGAACAGCCGCAATAGCAGATGCCCGTAGGAAATCTCTTTCAACGGCTTCTCGAAGATCGGCTCGCACACGGCGCGGATGGCCGACTCGAATTCCTCGACCCGGCTGTCCTTGGGAATCCAGCCCGATTCGATATGCATTTCCGCCACCCGCCGGTAATCCCGGTTGAAGAAGGCGCGGAAATTCTCGGCCACATAATGTTTATCCTGGTGGGAGATACTGCCGACGATACCGAAATCGACCGCGATGTATTTGGCTTCCGGCGTCACGAAGATGTTGCCGGGGTGCATATCGGCGTGGAAAAAGCTATCGCGCAATACCTGGGTGAAGAAAATCTCCACCCCGCGCTCGGCCAGCAATTTGAGGTCCACGCCTTCGGCCTTGAGCCGGGCCACGTCGCCGACCGGAATCCCGGAAATCCGCTCCATCACCAGCACTTCGCGGCGGGTATAGGGCCAGTGGATTTTGGGGATGTAGAGCATCTCCGAATCCTCGAAATGGCGGCGCATCTCGGCGGCGTTGGCGGCCTCCCGCACCAGGTCCAGTTCGTCGAGGATGGTCTTCTCGAATTCCGCCACCACCTCCACCGGGCGCAAGCGGCGGGCTTCGGGCCAGAACCTGCGGGCCAGATGCGCCACTTCCCGCAGCAGGGCGATATCGGCGTGGATTTGCTGCTCGATGTCCGGGCGCAGCACCTTGACGATGACTTGGGAACCCTCATGCAAGCGGGCGGCGTGGACTTGGGCCACCGAGGCCGAGGCCAGCGGCTCCGGGTCGAATTCCGCGAACAACTCGGACACCGGCCGGCCCAGCGCCTTCTCGACGATGCGCTGGGCGGCTTCCCCTGGGAACGGCGGCACCCGGTCTTGCAACTTCACCAATTCCTCGGCCACGTCGTCGGGCAGGAGGTCGCGGCGGGTGGAGAGGGTCTGGCCGAATTTGACGAAGATCGGACCCAGGTCTTCCAAGGTGCGGCGGATGCGTACCGCCCGCGGCAAATCCCTGGATTCGCGCCAAGCCTCCGGTGAGAGCTTGCCGAGATGGCGCAGGGGGCCGAGCAAATGGGTGGCTTCGAGGACTTCGTCCAGTCCGTGGCGGACCAGCACCCGTTGGATATGCAGCAGGCGGCGGATGAGTTTGGGATGGATCACGGGGGTTTTAGTCTGGCGTGGGGAAGGTTTCGGGAACCACGGTTTGCGACTCCAGGCGCTTGATCCGGGCTTCGAGCCGGTCGCGGTCGGCCCGCAGCCGATCCACGGCCTTGAAGAAGGCGTCGGCTTCCGGCCGGGCCGGGAGTTCGCGGGATTCTTCCTGCCAGAACTCGGCGAGATTGGCCTCGAAACTGGCGGCGGTGTCGCGGGTCCAATCCCGGCCCGAGCGGAACAGGTCGAACAAGGTGGCGGCGGTGGCCGCGCCGGTCTGGCGGGCCAGGAGTCCTTGCCAATCGATATCCAGCTTGCGGAACAGGGCTTGGAAGCGGTGGGCGGTGTCGGTGCTGCCCTGCATCTCGATTTCATGGGCGAACAGGCTTTGTTCCGCCGAACCGCCCAGCCCCAGCTTGGCGAACGCGAGCGGCGTGCCGGACAGGATGACATCCGGCACGGCGCTGGTTTCGGTCAGGATTTGCACGCCGCTCCCGGTGGGGCAGAAATACAAGGTCGCGCCGAACGGCAGTATCCGCAAGGCCACCAGCTTGCCCTTGATGGGGGCCAGTAGCCGGTGGCTGTCGGGGTCCAGCGCCAGATAGCGGGCGATGGCGGTTTCCAGGGTTCCGGCCAGGGCGGAGGCCAACACAGGATGCGGGGCCATGGCTCAGACCTTATAACCCCGGTGGATCGCCACCACGCCCTGGGTCAGGTTGAAATATTCACAGCGCTCGAAACCGGCCTCGGCCATCATGTTTTTCAGGGTTTCCTGGTTGGGGTGCATGCGGATCGATTCGGCCAGATAGCGGTAGCTTTCTTCATCCCCGGCCACCAGTTTGCCGATCAGGGGCAGCAGTTTGAAGGAATAAAGGTCGTAGGTCTTTTTGAACAGCGCCCCTTGCGCCTCGGAAAATTCCAGCACGATCACCCGGCCCCCCGGCTTCAGCACGCGGTGCATGGATTTCAGGGCTTCGTCCTTGTGGGTGACGTTGCGGAGGCCGAAGGCGATGCAGACGCAGTCGAAGGAGTTATCGGGGAACGGCAGTTTCTCGGCGTCGATCTGGGCGTAATCGACGCCCTCGGCCACGCCGTCGTCGATGAGGCGGTCGCGGCCCCGCTTGAGCATCTCGGCGTTGATGTCGGACAGGACCACCCGGCCCTTGTCGCCGACCCGTTCGCGGAACAGGGCGGTCATATCGCCGGTGCCGCCCGCGAGGTCCAGCACTTTTTCGCCGTAGCGCACATGGCTGAGCTGGAGGGCGATGCGCTTCCAGATGCGGTGGATGCCCATCGACATCAGGTCGTTCATCAGGTCGTATTTGCCCGCGACCGAATCGAACACGGAGCGGACGAGCTTGGCTTTTTCGCCGGTGGGGACTTCGCGGAAGCCAAAATGGGTGGTTGGGTCGGTCATGGCGTTCTCGGTATTACAGCGATTGTTTGATTTTCCCGGAAGTCATTTATCAGTGACATCCACAGTTATTGTTCATCTTCCATTTCCAGTGGTGTGCATTGCCAAGCAAAGGCTGAAAGCAATTCAGCCGCATACTTATCGAATTCCTCGCGGTAATGGTGAATATGCGGAGATGGAATACTAGGTACTCCTTCAGTGAAACCTAGTCCAAGCAAGGTGGTAAGGAATGGTTGGAGCAGATCATAAGCATAGATAAGATTGTGGCGCTCCCACACCACAGTCGCTTTATCGCTTGGGGAATACGCCCATAGATCATACCGGGAATCTGCGGACAAAAAAGGGGCGAATTTTTCCAGGAAAGCATGCAACTTCTTGGCGTTAAGCTCGGGACTTTGATAGCGCCCCGCCTTTCCTTCGCCGCGAGGTGTATGGAGGATATAGAGAAGGAAATAGGGCGGTTCAAGCCTATCAACAAGGCTGGCAAAAACTATCGGGTCTCCGCCCGGAACGCCAGCAACAAGCCGTTTCTTGTCGGCACCCACAGTTTGCTCGGTAAATATTGGCGCAAACGAATGGTCCACCCATTCCCCCCCAAGCTGGAATGACAGTTTGCACATGTGGTTCATCACCACTTTATTAACTAAAAACCACCTTTCGAGACATTTTCCACCGCCGCCAGCTTCGCCAAATACTCGTCCCACAACTGCGCCCTGTTCGTCCCCAGGTGATAGAGGTAATCCCAGGTATAAATCCCGCTATTATGGCCGTCGCTGAAGGTCGGGCATACGGCATAATTCCCCACCGGGCGGATTTCGGTAATCCCCACATCCTGCTTACCGACCTGCAATATCTCCTGGCCCGGCCCATGGCCCTGCACCTCGGCGGACGGCGAATACACCCGCAGGAATTCGCAAGGCAGCTCGAAACGGGCACCATCCTCGAAGCTAATTTCAAGGAAGCGGGATTTCTGGTGCAGCTTGATATCGGTGGGAATGGGAGCGTTCATAAGGGGTTTCCGGTGCGGCGGGCGGAGCGCGGAAAAACCGTTTCCCGCGCCCAGCGGTTACAGGATATAGCGGCTCAGGTCTTCATCCTTGGCGAGTTCGCCCAAATGCTCTTCCACATACTTGGCGTCGATCTTCACGATTTGGCCGGAATGGTCGGGCGCGTCGTAGGAAACGGTTTCCAACAGCCGTTCCAGCACGGTGTGCAGCCTGCGGGCACCGATGTTCTCGGTGCGCTCGTTGACTTCCCAGCTAATCTGGGCCAAGCGCTCGATACCTTCGGCGGTGAATTCCAGCCCGACGCCTTCGGTTTGGAGCAGGGCCGAATATTGCTCGGTCAGCGAGGCGTTGGGTTCGGTCAGGATGCGCACGAAGTCGCCGACCTCCAGCGCGCTCAATTCCACCCGGATCGGGAAACGGCCCTGCATTTCCGGGATCAGGTCGGACGGCTTCGATAGATGGAACGCGCCCGAAGCGATGAACAGGATATGGTCGGTCTTGACCATCCCGTACTTGGTGCTGACGGTGCAACCCTCGACCAGGGGCAGCAAATCGCGCTGCACGCCTTCCCGCGACACATCGGGACCGCCGCCGTATTCGCCGCGCTTGCAAATCTTGTCGATCTCGTCGAGGAACACGATGCCGTTCTGCTCGACCGATTCCACCGCCCGCAGCTTGATGTCTTCCTCGTTGATCATCTTGGCCGATTCCTCCTCCTGCAACACCTTGAAGGCGTCCTTGACCCGCAGCTTGCGGGTACGGGTGCGGCCCGTGTTCATGCTTTGGAACAGGCTTTGCAGTTGGCTGCTCATTTCCTCCATGCCGGGCGGGGCCATGATTTCCACGCCGATGGAGGAATTGATCTCAATGTCGATTTCCTTGTCGTCCAGTTCGCCGTTGCGGAGTTTCTGGCGCAGCTTCTGCCGGGTGGGGGATTCGGCGCTGGCCTCGTCGCCGTTCCAGCCGGTCGCGCCGGGCAGCAGCACGTTGAGGATGCGCTCCTCGGCGGCTTGCTCGGCCCGCGATTGCACCTTGTTCATCTCGGTCTGGCGGGTCAGCTTGACCGCCGCGTCGATCAGGTCGCGGATGATGGATTCGACATCGCGGCCCACATAGCCCACCTCGGTGAACTTGGTGGCCTCGACCTTGATGAAGGGCGCGTTGGCGAGCTTGGCGAGGCGGCGGGCGATTTCGGTCTTGCCGACGCCGGTGGGGCCGATCATCAGGATGTTCTTCGGCGTGATTTCTTCGCGGAGGCCATCGTCCACCTGGGTGCGCCGCCAGCGGTTGCGCAGGGCGATGGCGACGGCGCGTTTGGCGGCGGCTTGGCCGACGATGTGCTTGTCCAGTTCGTGGACGATTTCTCGCGGGGTCATGGGGGTCATGGTTATTCTTGCAAGTCCGATTGCAGGTCGAGTTCTTCGATGGTGAGGTTGCGGTTGGTGTAGATGCAGATATCGGCGGCGATGTTCAACGAGCGCTCGACGATGTCGCGGGCGTCGAGTTCGGTGTTTTCGTACAGGGCGCGGGCGGCGGCCTGGGCGAAGGGACCGCCGGAACCGATGGCGATCAGGCCGTTCTCGGGTTCGATCACGTCGCCGTTGCCGGAGATAATGAGCGAAGCCTTGCTGTCGGCGATGGCGAGCAGGGCTTCCAGGCGGCGCAACATACGGTCGGTGCGCCAATCCTTGACCAATTCCACGGCGGCCTTGGTGAGGTTGCCGCGCTGTTTTTCCAACTGCCCCTCGAAACGCTCGAACAGGGTGAAGGCGTCGGCGGTGGCCCCGGCGAAGCCCGCCAGCACCTTGCCGTGGTAGAGGCGGCGCACCTTGCGGGCGTTGCCCTTCATAACCGTGTTGCCCAGGGTGACTTGTCCGTCGCCGCCGATCACCACCTTATCGCCGCGGCGGACCGAGACGATGGTTGTTCCGTGAAATGTTTCCACGCTGTTTTCCATTGGGGAGCCAAAGCGGCGATTGTACATGATTGGCCGGGGTTCAGCCTGGCCGGGGCCGGGCGATGTCCTCGGGGCGAGGCCGGTTTTGGCGGCGTCGAGGCGGTTGGATTTTCGGCCCGTAACCCTTACCACCCGGCCTGCCGGGCGGCCTTTTCCTCCGCCGCTGGGTCCCTAACTCCCGCCGACGAACAAATATCCCAGCAAAACCAGCCCCAGCACGGCCACCAGCAGGTTGGAAGCTATCCCGAGGCCGACCCGGTAGCCTTTGGGAATTTCCACCGGCTTCAGGCTGTTCAAGACCTTGCGGTATTGCAGGGTGGACCCCAGGCCGATCATAGCCCCGGCCAGGATGAAAGCGATCCCCACCCAGAATGAAATCCCCCGCGGCCAAGGCCCGGCGTGGTCGCCCGCCACCAGCCGCATGAACAAACCGAAACGCTCGATGACGAAGCCGAACGCCATCCAGGCCAGGCTGGTGCGGTTCCAAGCCAGGAGGGTCCGCTCGGCGGCGAAGAAGACGCGGGGATCGTTCAGGTCGGACATGGGGTTCTCCAGTCACGCGGATGGGCCGGGGTGGCGTGGACGGCAGCGACCCCGGCTGTCATTTGTTAAACCAACTATGCTTGTTGCCAGCGGCACCCCTCCCTACCGTGCACAGAATAAACCAATCAGGTGCCGCCCCGGCTCCACGGAATACCCCTATGCCCCCGCTCCGCGCCACCTGGAAACCCGGGCTCGCCGCCGCGTTGCTGGCCTTGCCCGCCGCCACCTCCGCCGATACGCCGACCTGGAGCTTCAAAGGTTTCGGCACGCTCGGCGTCAGCGGCACCGACACCGACCTCATCCAGTTCCGCCGCGACACCACCCAGGGCAACGGCGTCACCCGCACCTGGGGCGTGGACCCGGATTCCCGGCTCGGCCTACAACTCGACGTGGATTTCGGCCCCTCCTGGCGGGCCGGGGTGCAATGGGTGGCCCGCAACCATGCCGGACAGTTCATCGAGCAGAACCTGGACTGGGCCTTCCTGCGTTGGAGCCCGGAGGAAAACCTCGACCTCCGGTTCGGACGGCTGGGCTTCGATGTGTTCATGTTGTCCGACTATCGCAACGTCGGCTACGCCTATCCCTGGATGCGCCCGCCGCACGAGTTCTACGCCAGCCTCCCGACCTACCATTTCGACGGCATGGACCTGTCCCGCAAAATCCCGCTCGGCGGCGGCCACCTGACCGCGAAGAGCTTCGTGGGCTATGCGTCCTATACCGTGCCCAGCTTTTTGTTCGACCTGGACCTGGGCGCGGTCATCGTGGGCGGCAGCCTCGGCTACGAGCGCGGCAACTGGCGGGCGCGGCTCGGCTACAACTACGCCAAGACCAAGACCGACCTGCCGATCCAACCGCTCTACGCCGCGCTGGACAATCCCTGGGTGAACGTGGTCTGGCCGGGGGCCAACACCTATCCCGGCAAGATCGCGCCCATGAACAAGGATTTGCATTATTTTTCGGCCGGCCTCGCCTACGACGACGGCGGGTGGCTGGCGCAACTGGAGGCGTCCTACACCGACTCCCAAGTGGTCAGTTTCCCTTCGGTGGCCAGTGGCTACCTGAGCCTGGGGCGGCGGGCCGGTCCCGTCACGGTCTACACCCTGCTGGGCATTTCCGAGACCCTCCACTCCGCGACGGCCCTTCCCCGGCCCTGGCTGGCGACGCCCGAGGTCGATCTGCTCTGGCGCACGGTGGACAGCCTCATCAACGCCAATGGCGTGGACGAAAAATCGGTGTCCCTGGGGCTGCGCTGGGATGTCTACGAAAACATCGACCTGAAGGCGCAATGGAGTCATTACTGGCTGGGACGGAACGGTGCCCAGCTCTGGGTGGAACCCGCGCTATCCGCCCCCACGCCCGGACAGGTCGATGTCTGGTCGCTGGGCGTGGATTTCGTGTTCTAGCCATGAAGGCCCCGCTCGCCGCCCTGCTCGCCCTGGCCCTGGCGCCGACGGCTTCCGCCGATCTGGCGGTCATCGCCAACCGCAAGAACGAACTCGCCCCCCTGGCCACCGAGGAGGTCCAGGATGTCTTCCTGGGCCGGACCCACACCTTCCCCAACCATAGGTTCGCCCTGCCGTTCGACCAGTCCTCCCCGCTCCGGGGCGAGTTCTATCAGAAGCTCACCGGACGCCTCCTCCCCCAGATCGACGCCTATTGGGCCAGGATCGTGTTCTCCGGGCAGGGTTCGCCCCCGCCCAAGCTGCCGGACGACGCGGCGGTGTTGCAAATGGTGCGGGAAAACGAGGACGCCATCGGATACATTGATAAAATCAACGTGGACAACACGATTAGGGTGCTGTTGATACTGCCTTGATGAAAACCCCCCTCCCCCAAAAACATTTACACCACGAATTGGCGCGTTCTGTCTTTTGGACCGCCTTGCTGCTGGCCCTCCTGACCTCGGTGGCGCTGTTCGTGGCCGAATTCCAATGGTCCAGCGAAAAGACCGAAACCCGGCTCAACCAATTGCTGGACACGGTGGAAACCACCGCCGCCGTCGCCGCCTATTCCGGCAACCCCGCCATCGGCGCGGATGTGCTGGACGGCTTGCTCCGCAACGATATCGTCCACGAGGCCCGCTTGCTCAACGACCGCGGCCTCGACCTCCACCGGCTGCGCGAGGCCGGCAACGCCAGGGTTCCCCCCGGTCCCGCCTTGGTGCGCGACCTGCATTCGCCCTTCGGCGAGCGCGAAGTGGTGGGGCGGCTGCTGGTGTTCCCGGAAGCCCGCGTCAACCTGCGGGAAGCCCGCCATGCCGCCCTGGTCGGGGCGCTGAGCTCCTCCGTGCTGATCGGGCTGACCGCCTTGCTGGTGCTGGGCTTGGTGCGGTCTTCGCTGTCCTTGCCGTTATCGGGGGTGTCCGGCGCCTTGCACGCCATCCGGGCCGGGGAACAGGAACGCCTGAAACCCCTGCCCCGCCACCGCGACGACGAACTCGGCCAACTGGTGAACGATATCAATGGCCTGTTGGCGACCCTTGAGGAGAAATTCGCCGCCGAGCGCTTGCTGCGGGAAGAAGTCCAGGCGGTGGAGCGGCGGCTGCGCGAGGTGTTCGAGAACACCAGCGCCGGTATCTTCCTGCTGGACGGGCAAGGCCACCTGTGCATGGCCAATCCCACCCTCGGGCGGGTGCTGGGCCTGCCGGGGCTGTCGCCGGAATCTCTGATCGGGCGGGATTTCCCGGCCCTGGCCTTCGCCGAGCCGGAGCAATTCCATCACCTTTTCCATCAGGCCGGGAGCCATTCCGCCGCCATGGACCTCAAGCTCAGGCACCGCGGCGCGGGACCGGCCTGGGTGCATTGCCTGCTGTCGCGCCAGACCGACGGCCAGGGCGAAACCCGTTACGAAGGCGTGGTGTACGACATCACCGAGCGCCGCGCCCTGGAACTCCGTACCCAGCACGAAGCCGACCACGACCTCCTCACCGGCCTGCTGCGCCGCCACGCCGCCGAGCGCGAACTGCGGCGGCGGCTGGACGCCCCCTCCCGCCAACCCCAGGCCGTGCTGCTGCTGGACCTGGATCACTTCAAGGCGGTCAACGACACCCACGGCCACGCCGCCGGCGACCGCGTGTTGCTGGAAACCGCCCAACGCTTTAGGTCCTGTGTGCGCTCGGGCGATATCGTGGGGCGGCTGGGCGGCGACGAATTCCTGATCGCGCTGCTGGATTGCGCCTCGCTGGACCAAGCCCGCCGCGTCGCCCACGAGATCGTGGACCGGGTGGTGCAACCCATCGCCCTGGACCAGGGCATCGGGGTCACCGTGGGCATCAGCATCGGCATCGCCCTCTCCCACCGGCCCGGCCAGGCGCTGGAGGATTTGCTGAGGGCGGCGGATCTCGCCATGTACGAGGTCAAACGCTGGGGCCGCAACGGCTACGCCAGCCCGCTGCCCGAAGGCGCGATCCGGGTGGAGCGGCGCGACACGGCGGGCGCATGGACCCAGGCCGACACCCTCCCCGCGCCGAAATCCCCGGACGTATCCCAGGAATCCATCTCCGTGTGACAGGCTTGGTCGTTTTATGAAAGAATTGGGTATTTAAATCCACAGCGGAGACCATGAAATGCGCGTGATCCTTCTGGGCAGCCCCGGTTCAGGAAAAGGCACACAGGCCAAGGCCATCACCGAGAAATACCACATCCCCCAAATCTCCACCGGCGATATGCTACGCGCCGCGGTACGGGAAGGAACGCCCCTGGGCCTGGCCGCCAAGCAGGTCATGGACGCCGGGCAATTGGTATCCGACGACATCATCCTGGGAATCATCAAAGAACGCATCGTCCAGCCCGACTGCGCCAACGGCTTCCTGCTGGACGGTTTTCCCCGTACCATCGCCCAGGCCGAGGGTCTCGCGGCCCTGGGCGTCGGCATCGACCGCGTGGTGGAAATCGTGGTGGACGACGAGGAAATCGTCGGGCGCATCACCGGCCGTCGGGTCCACCCCGGTTCGGGCCGTATCTACCATGTGACATTCCATCCCCCCCAGACCGAGGGGCTCGACGATGTCACCGGCGAACCCTTGATCCAGCGCGACGACGACAAAGAAGAAACCGTCCGCAAGCGCCTGGACATCTACCATACCCAAACCCAGCCCCTGGTCGATTACTACCGCGCCCAGGCCACGGCGGGCGGGCTGAAATTCGCCAGCATGGACGGCGTCGGCAGCGTGGACACCATCACCGCACGGCTGTTCCTCGCCCTGGAATAAGGACCGTTCCCCAGGCCGGGACCGCTCCCCGGCCTGCCAGCGCACGGCCAAGATTCGCCAAGAAATCCCGCCGCGCATCCTTCCCAACCCCTAACCTCGAGCATCCAGCGCCTATGGCCGGCAAAACCCTTTTCGACAAGTTATGGGACAGCCACTTGGTCTGTTCCGAAGCGGACGGTTCCGCCCTGATCTACATCGACCGCCAATTGATCCACGAAGTCACCTCGGCCCAGGCCTTCGAGGGCATGCGCCTCGCGGGACGCAAGCCCTGGCGGGCGGCGGCCAACCTCGCGACCGCCGACCACAACGTGCCCACGGCGGGCCGCGACCAGGGCATCGCCGATCCGGTCTCCCGCCTGCAAGTGGAAACCCTGGACAACAATTGCGCCGAGTTCGGCATCACCGAGTTCGACATGGCCGACCCGCGCCAGGGCGTGGTGCATGTGATGGGACCGGAACAGGGCGCGACCCTGCCCGGCATGACCATCGTCTGCGGCGATTCCCACACCGCGACCCATGGCGCGTTCGGGGCGCTGGCCTTCGGCATCGGCACCTCCGAGGTCGAGCATGTGCTGGCGACCCAGTGCCTGGTGCAGTCCAAGGCCAAGAACATGCAGGTCAAGGTCGAGGGCGAAGTCGGCCCCGGCGTCACCGCCAAGGATATCGTCCTCGCCATCATCGGCCGGATCGGCACGGCGGGCGGCACCGGCTACAGCATCGAATTCGCCGGCTCGGCGATCCGGGCGCTGTCGATGGAAGGCCGCATGACCGTGTGCAATATGGCCATCGAAGCCGGTGCCCGCGCCGGGCTGGTGGCGGCGGACGAAACCACCTTCGCCTATCTCCAAGGCCGTCCCTACGCCCCGAGCGGCGAGTTATGGGATCGGGCCGTGGCCGCCTGGGGCGAATTGCACAGCGATGCCGACGCGGTGTTCGACGCCGTGATCGAAATCGACGCCGCCGCCATCCAGCCGCAAGTGACCTGGGGCACCTCTCCGGAAATGGTGCTGCCGGTCGATGCCTGCGTGCCCAACCCGGAAGCCGAAGCCGATCCGGTCAAGCGCGAGAGCATCAAACGCGCCCTGGCCTATATGGATTTGCAGCCCGGTACGCCCCTGACCCAAATCCCGGTGGACAAGGTCTTCATCGGCTCCTGCACCAATGGCCGCATCGAGGACTTCCGCGCCGCCGCCGCCGTGGTCAAAGGCCGCAAGCGGGCCGAAAACGTGAAACTGGCGCTGGCGGTGCCGGGTTCGGGTCCGGTCAAACGGCAAGCCGAGGAGGAAGGTTTGGACCAAATCTTCATCGAGGCCGGTTTCGAATGGCGCGACCCCGGTTGCTCCATGTGCCTCGCCATGAACGCCGACCGCCTGGAGCCGGGCGAACGCTGCGCGTCCACCTCCAACCGCAATTTCGAGGGCCGTCAAGGCTACGGGGGCCGCACCCATCTGGTCAGCCCGGCCATGGCCGCCGCCGCCGCGGTGTTCGGCCATTTCGTGGATGTCCGCACGCTCCCGGCGGACGCCCTGTAAGCCCATAAGAGGAAACCGATGAAAGCCTTCCACCGCATCAGTTCCAGGGTCGTACCCCTGGACCGCGCCAATATCGACACCGACGCGATCATCCCCAAGCAATTCCTGAAATCGATCCGCCGTACCGGCTTCGGCCCGTTCCTGTTCGACGAATGGCGCTATCTGGACCGGGGCGAACCCGATATGGATTGCACCCACCGGCCCCTGAACCCGGATTTCGTGCTGAACCAGCCCTGCTATTACGGGGCGCAAATCCTCCTGACCCGCGAGAACTTCGGCTGCGGTTCCTCCCGCGAACACGCGCCCTGGGCTTTGGAAAACTACGGTTTCCGGGTCATCATCGCGCCCAGCTTCGCCGATATCTTCTATAACAACTGCTTCAAGAACGGCCTGCTGCCCATCGTGCTGGGCACGGCGGCGGTGGACCGCTTGTTCGCGGAACTGACACCCGGCGATAACCTCACGGTCGATTTGGAGAGCCAGACTATTACCGATAAGTACGGCGAAAAATTCCATTTCGAGATCGACCCTTCCCGCAAACACCGTTTGCTGAAAGGCTTGGACGATATCGGCCTGACCCTGCAACGCGCCGACCTGATCCGGGCCTATGAAACCCAGCGCCGGGCCGAAGCGCCCTGGCTGTTCCCGGACGCGGCCTGAAGCCCAAGCGGCGGACGGGGTTCCCCCCCGGTCCGCCACCGCCGCCCCCCTAGGTGGCAGCGCCCACCCGAAGAAAATCACCATTACCCACAGCACCCATGACCCAGAAAATCGCAGTATTGCCGGGCGACGGCATTGGACCCGAAATCGTCGCCGAAGCCCTCAAAGTCCTCGACTGCCTGAACCAGGACTTCGGCCTCGCCCTCGAAACCGAGGAAGCCTTGATCGGCGGCGCGGCCTACGATGCCCACGGCACGCCCTTCCCTGAGGCCACCCTGGCCCTGGCCCGCGCCGCCGATTCGGTGTTGCTGGGCGCGGTCGGCGGTCCGAAATGGGAACCCCTGGATTATTCGCTGCGCCCGGAACGCGGCCTGTTGGGTCTCCGCGCCGAACTGGAACTGTTCGCCAACCTGCGCCCGGCCCTCCTCTATCCGCAATTGGAAGCGGCGTCCACCCTGCGCCCGGAAGTGGTGTCGGGCCTCGACATCGTCATCATCCGCGAACTGACCGGTGGTATTTATTTCGGCAAGCCGCGCGGCCGCCGCGTCAATGACAACGGCGAACGCGAAGGTTTCAACACCCTGATCTACAGCGAATCGGAAATCCGCCGCATCGCCCACATCGGTTTCCAAACCGCCCAGAAGCGCGATAAGCGCCTGTGTTCGGTGGACAAGGCCAATGTGCTGGAATGCACCGAGCTGTGGCGCGAAGTCATGATCGAGGTCGGGAAGGAATATCCCGATGTGGCCTTGTCCCATATGTATGTGGATAACGCCGCCATGCAGTTGGTCCGCGCCCCCAAGCAATTCGACGTGATGGTGACCGACAACATGTTCGGCGACATCCTGTCCGATTGCGCCGCGATGCTGACCGGTTCCATCGGCATGCTGCCCTCGGCCTCGCTGGACAAGAACGGCAAGGGCATGTACGAGCCGATCCACGGTTCCGCGCCGGATATTTCCGGCAAGGGTGTCGCCAACCCCATCGCCACCGTGCTGTCCCTGGCGATGATGCTGCGTTATAGCTTCGACGACGCCGCTTCCGCCGACCGCATCGAACAGGCCGTCACCGCCGCCCTGGACGCGGGCTACCGCACCGCCGACATCCACTCGGAAGGCACCCGCAAGGTCGGCACCGCCGAAATGGGCGACGCCATCGTCGCGGCCCTGCGGGCATCCCGCTGATCGATCCTTAAGGAGGCTCCCATGAGCAAAACCTACAATGTCGCCGTCCTGGGCGCGACCGGCGCGGTCGGCGAAGCCCTGTTCTCCATCCTGGAGGAACGCGATTTCCCGGTGAACAACGTCTACGCCCTCGCCAGCGAACGCTCGGCGGGCAAGCAGGTGGAATTCAAAGGCCAAACCCTGACCGTGCAGGACGTGGCCGGTTTTGATTTCTCGCTGGCCGATATCGGGCTGTTCTCGGCGGGCGCGTCGGTCTCGGAAATCTACGCGCCCAAGGCGGCGGCGGCGGGTTGCGTGGTCATCGACAACACCTCGCAATTCCGCTACGACGACGACATCCCCCTCGTGGTGCCGGAAGTCAACCCGGAAGCCATCGCCCAGTACAAAACCCGCGGCATCATCGCCAACCCCAATTGCTCGACCATCCAGATGCTGGTGGCCTTGAAACCCATCCACGACGCGGTGGGCATCGAGCGCATCAACGTCTGCACCTACCAGGCGGTGTCGGGCACCGGCAAGGAAGCCATCGAGGAACTGGCGTCGCAGACGGCGGCCCTGCTCAACGGCAAGCCGATCAGCCCCGAGGTCTATCCCAAGCAGATCGCCTTCAACGTGCTGCCGCAGATCGACGTGTTCCTCGACAACGGCTACACCAAGGAAGAAATGAAGATGGTGTGGGAAACCCGCAAGATCATGGGCGACGACCGCATCCAGGTGAATCCCACCACGGTGCGGGTACCGGTGTTCTACGGCCACTCGGAGGCGGTACACATCGAGACCCGCGAAAAAATCAGCGCCGAGCGGGCGCTGGAACTTTTGCGAAGTGCGGAAGGCGTCACAGTTTTGGACGAACGCAAACCGGGAGGATACCCGACGGCGGTTACAGAAGCCGCCGGACAAGACCCTGTTTATGTGGGCCGGGTGCGCGAGGATATCTCCCATCCCAGGGGTTTGAACCTCTGGGTGGTGGCCGATAATGTCCGCAAAGGGGCCGCGCTCAATAGCGTCCAAATTGCCGAAATTTTGGCAAAAACCTACATCTAGTCTAATCTTTTCAGGGCTGTGGGCCCGAATCGGGCCTGGGGCGGGCGCTGCCAGCGATTGGAAATAAGGAGCCAAACAGTGCATAAAATCTCGAGAACCGTGGCGTTGATAGGTCTGCTAAGTCCGATGGGGGTCAACGCGCTAGGTATTGGCGATATCCATTTGCACTCCGCCCTGGACCAAGCCCTGGTCGCAGAAATCCCGTTGGTACTGTCCGGTAATGATACGCTGGCCGATGTCAAGGTCAGCCTCGCCTCGCCCGAAGCTTTCGCCAAGGCGGGGCTGGACCGCCAATATTTCCTCACCAAGCTGCGCTTCACGCCCACCCAAACCGCCAACGGCAATTACGTCATCCAGGTCAGTTCCCGCGAGGCCATCACCGAACCCTTCATGGATTTCCTGGTCGAGGTCAACTGGCCGCAAGGGCGCTTGCTGCGCGAGTTCACCGTGCTGTTGGACCCGCCTTCCAGCCTGCAAGAACGGGTCGCGGCCGAGATCGATTCCCCGGCCATGCAACGCCCCGGCCCCCGCACCTACGAACGGGTCGCCGAAATCCGCCGCGGCGGCGAACCCGCGCCCCGCCCACCCCGTCCCGCCGCCCTACCCGCGCCCCGCCCCGCCGCCGCCCCGCCGCCCCCGCCCAGCGCGGACCAACTCACCGACCAAGCCTATGGCCCGGTGCGCCGCGACGAAACCCTATGGAGCATCGCCCGCGCCCTGAACCAAGACCCCGGCGTCTCCCAGGAACAAATGATGCTGGCCCTGTACCGGGCCAATCCGCAAGCCTTCTCCGGCTACCGCATGAACGGGCTCAAGGCCGGGGCGGTGCTGCGCCTGCCCAGCCGCGACTTCATCGCCCGGCTCGCGCCCGGCCAGGCCCGCTCCGAATTCACCCGCCAGCAAGCCCAAGGTACCGGAACCGCGGCCTACGACACCGGCGGTCCGCAACTCAAACTCACCCCGCCGCCCGAGGCCCGGCCCAGGAACCAAGGCGGGCTCCCCGGCGGCGACACCCCCGCCAGCCGGGCCAAGAGCGAACAAGCGCTGGAAGTCGCGGAATCCGCCAAGCAGGAAACCGAAGACCTGAGATCGCAACTGGCCCAGCTCCGGCAGCAACTCGGCGATATCCAACGCCTGCTCACCCTCAAGGACGAGCAAATCGCCGGCCTACAGGCCCAGCGCGGCGCACCGGCCACACCGCCGCCGCCCAAAGCCGCCGTCGCGGAAACCCCGGTCCAGCCAGCGCCGGTCTCCAAACCCGAACCCGCCGCGCCCACGCCGCCCCCGGCAGCGGTACAGCCTCCATCCAAGCCCAACGTACCCCCGGTCGCCAAGCCCACCGCGCCCGCCAAACCGGTCACGCCCCCGGCCCCGGTCCCCGTGGCGGAAACCCCGTTCGACTTCAGCCCCTACCTTTACGGGGGTGCCGCCCTGGGCCTGGTTGGCTTCGGTGTCATGCTGCTCATCCGCTGGCGCAACGCCAAGATCGCGGCCACCGAGAGCATCCTGCTCGCCGCCGAACGCGAAGGCAGCCCACAGCACATCCCGCTCCCCACCCCCAAGGCGCTGGAAGAAACCCCGGAACCGATCATCACCACCAAGAGTTCGTTCCTCAGCGAATTCACCCCCAGCGACTTCGACGCGCTGGGCAGCGAGACCGACGAGGTCGATCCGGTGTCGGAAGCCGATGTCTACCTCGCCTATGGCCGCTACAAGCAGGCCGAGGAACTCATCCGCCATGCCATACAGCAGCATCCCGACCGCGACGAGTGCAAACTCAAACTGCTGGAAATCTACTACGCCACCGAAAACCGCGCGGCCTTCGAGAGCTATGCCCGCGAACTCAAGGGCCAGCGCAAGCACCAGCAAGAAGATTTCTGGGACAAGGTCGAGGAAATGGGCCGCGAACTACTGGCCGACAGCGACCTGTTCCACGCCACCGCCCCGGCGGCCCCCCGCACAGGAGGGGCCGAGCCCGCCAAATCCTCGGTTCCCAAATCCAGCCCGCTCGGTTCCCTCGACCTGTCCGACGAATTGATCGACGATTTGCGGCGCTTCGAAATCGAATTCATGGAAGGCGGGTCGGAGGCCGGGGACGACGCCGAACTTGGCTTCCTCTCCCTGGACGGGCTGGACGCCGACGACACCGCGGCGACGCCCGCCCCCGCCCGCGCCGCCGAAGCGAAAACCCCCGCGCCCGCCGCCAAGGAGCCGGAACAAGCCCTGTTCGACGCCCTGGAATTCGACCTCGATTTCCTGAAGGCGGCGGACACCGAACCCCAGGCCACCCCGCACCGGGACACCGGGCCGGTGGGGGAACTGGAGAACCTGATCCCCTTCAGCCTCGATCTGGAACCCGCCCCCGAACCGGAAGAATCCCTGCTGGCGGATCACGGGTCCGCCGACAAAACCATCGACGACATCCTGCGCGAACTCACCGGCCAGATCGGCCAGGAACCGGCGGAAACAACCTCCGAGGCCGGTCCGGCGGCGGAGCGCGCCCCGCTGGGCCGCTTCGATTTCGACCTGGACCTGTTGGAACCCGCGCCCACCATCGACGAGATCGAAGAATTCCAAGCCCCCGCCCCGACCGACCTCGAACCCGAAGTCCAGGAACAGGAAGAAGATTTGTTCGCCGGATTGACCGACATGGATCAATTCGAGACCAAACTGGATTTGGCGAAAGCCTACGCCGATATGGAGGACGAGGATTCGGCCAGGGAAATCCTCATGGAAGTCGCCACCCACGGCAACGACCGCCAAAAAGCCGAAGCCACCGCCTTGTTGGATAAACTGGACGGCAACAACACCGACCTTTCCCTCGCGGGACAGCGCGGCAGGCGCGGATAACCCGCCCCCGCGAACGCCCTAAAACAAATCCTTGATCCCGGCTTCCCCGCCCGCCGCCTCCGGCATCCCGCCGCCGCCGCAGGCCGACCACCGCGCCGGCACCGAGCCGGCCACGAAGGGAAAGCGCGAAGCCCCCGGACAGCCCTCGTCGGTACGGCCCCCGGTCTCCCGGTCGATCCAGGCCCATTCCAGATTGTCCGGCGGGTCCAAGGCCAGGGGTTCGTGGCTGACGGCCCCGAGGGTCGCGGCCCACACCTTCAAAGCCCCCTGCGCCCCGGTCAGCTGCGCCGGTTGGTTGTCGTCCCGCCCCACCCAGACCACGCCCAGATAATCCCCGGTGAACCCGGCGAACCAGCTATCGCGCAATTCGTTGGTGGTGCCGGTCTTGCCCGCCGCCTCCAGCGTGGACGGCAGATAGGCATAGGCCGGCCGCCCCGTGCCCTCGCGCAACACCGACCGCAAAGCGGTATCGACCAGATAGACCGAGGTGGCATCCAGCGATTGCTTCACGCTCAGGCCGTAGCGGCGCAGGGTCTTGCCGTCCTGGGCCACCACCGCCTGGATGGCCCGCAGCGGGGTGATGAACCCTTCGCTCGCCAAGGTCTGGTACATCCCCGCCACCTCGAACGGCGTCAGCGCCAAGGTGCCCAGCAACAAGGCCGGCACCTGGTCGACCGGCTTGTCCACCCCCAATTTACGCAGGGTCTTCACCGTGTTACCGACCCCGAGGCTCATCCCCAGGCGGATGGTGGCGAGGTTATAGGAATGCGCCAAAGCCCGGTACAAGGGCACCGCGCCATGCTCGCGGTTATCGTAGTTCTTGGGCAGCCAGACCGGACTGCCGGGGCTTTTGACCCGGACGGCGCTGTCCTGCAAGGGCGTGGCCAGGGTGTATTTGCGGGGACTGGCCAGGGCGGTCAGATACACCACCGGCTTGTACAAGGAACCGATCTGCCGCTCGGCGTCCAAGGCCCGGTTGAAACCCGCCGCGCCCGGATCGCGGTCCCCCATCAGGGCCACGATCTCGCCATTGGCGCGGCGGGTGACGATGGCGGCGGTTTCCAATTGGGTGGAACGGGTCCGGGCGTCCAGTTGCTTGAGGATGGTGGTGGCGGCTTGCTCCAGATGGCGCTGCACGTTCACATCCAGGGTGGTGAAGATGCGCAAGCCTTCCGAAGTGAGGTCTTCGGGCCGGTATTCCCGCTGCAATTGGCGGCGCACCAAGTCCAGGAAGGCCGGATAGCGGCTGATGGCCTGGTGCGGATTCTGGATCACGTCCAAGGGCCGGGCCTGGGCGGTCACGGCCTGCTTGGCGTTGATATAGCCCTGCTCCACCATCTCGTCCAACACCAGATCGCGGCGCTTGTGGGCCTTGTCGGGGGATTTGAAAGGATCGTAGACCGAAGGGCCGCGCACCAGCGCCACCAGCAAAGCCACATGGTGCAACTCCAATTCGTCCAGCGAGCGGCTGAAGTAATAGCGGCTGGCCAGCCCGAAGCCATGGATGGCGCGGGCCCCGTCCTGGCCCAGGTAGATTTCGTTGAGATAGGCTTCGAGGATTTCCTCCTTGGAATAACGCGCCTCCAGGATCAAGGCCATGAAGATTTCGTTGAGCTTGCGCCACCAGGTGCGTTCGGAGGTGAGGAAGAAATTCTTCACCAACTGCTGGGTCAGGGTACTGCCGCCCTGGACGAGCGCGCCCGCCCGGATATCGGCGACGATGGCCCTGAGAATGCCCCGCGCCGACACGCCATGATGCTGGTAGAACTCGCGGTCCTCGGTTGAGAACAGGGCTTTCAGCAACAAATCGGGGGCTTGCCTGAGCTTGATGAGCACCCGGTCTTCCTTGAGGGCCGGATAGAAGCTGCCGATCTGGATCGGCTCCATCCGCAGCAAGGGCAGGGACTGGCCGCGGCCCGTTTCCACCAATTCCGCCACTCCTCCCCCGGCGAAGCGTACCCGGACCTCCCGCGAAGGCTCGGCCTTGTCCCAGAACTTGAATTCACGGGTCTTGAGGACGATGCCGTCGCGGGTGCGGTAATACGCGCCTTGCGAGGACAGTCCGGCATCTTCGCGGTATTTCAGTTCATCCAGCAGCCAGAGCAATTGGGCCGCGTCCCAATGCGCCCCCGCGTACAACTCGGCGGGGTCGGCGTAGACCCGCGCGGGCAAGGCCCAGCGCTTGCCCTCGAATTGCTCGCGCACCGTGTAGTCGAGATAGGCGATATAGGCCATGAAACCGGCGATGAGGAAGGGCGCGGCCAGGACGAGGAGGCGGCGGAAACCGCCCGACGGGCGGCGGCGGGCGGGTCGCACGGGGCGTCTGGGACGACCCCGGCCTGGAGGGCGTGAGGGGGTGGGCATCGCGGTGGGGAATCCGTCCGGGGCGGGCTGGGGGAGATGACGGATATTCTACATGGCGCGAGCGGTGGGCTTGGGGATGGCGGGACGGATCGCAACCCACCCGCCCTACACGGGCTACAGCGCATCCACCACGATATCGGCCAGCAACTTGGCATGTTCCGGCCCGTCGTTCAGCGCCGGGATCATCCGATAACTTTCCCCGCCCGCCGCCATGAACACCTCTTTGTTGGCGATGGCGATTTCCTCCAGGGTTTCGAGGCAATCGACCGCGAAGCCGGGACAGACCACATCCACCGCCTTGACGCCCCGCGACGGCAATTCCTTCAGCACCTCGACGCAATAGGGCTGCAACCATTGCGCGGGCCCGAAGCGCGATTGGAACACCAACTGCCAAGCGCCCTCCTGCAAGCCCAAGCGCTCCACGATCAAACGCGTGGTGGTCTGGCAGTGCTGGTAATAAGGATCGCCCAGTTCGCGGCTGCGCTCCGGCAAGCCATGGAAGGAAAACAGCAGGAAACCGCTGCGCCCCTGCTCCCGCCAATGGCGTTCGATGCTGTCCGCCACCGCCGCGATATAGCCCGGATGGTCGTGGTAATCGCGCACGAAGCGCAGTTCCGGCACCGCCCGCCAGCGCTTGAAGGTGTCGGCCACGGCGTCGAAGGCGGTGGCCGTGGTGGAGGCGGCGCATTGCGGATACAAGGGCAGGACCAGGAAGCGCTCGAAGCCCTGTGCGCGGAGCGCTTCCAATTGCCCGGCGATGGAGGGCTGGCCGTAGCGCATGGCGAGTTCGACCACCACCTCCCGGCCCAGACGCCCGCTCAATTCCCGCCGCACCGCGTCCGTCAGCCTGCGGCTATACACCAGCAGCGGCGAACCTTCCGGGGTCCAGATCGACGCATAGGCATGGGCCGATTTGCGCGGCCTGACCCGCAAGATGATCCCGTGCAGGATCAGCCACCAAACCGGCCTGGGGATTTCCACCACGCGGGGGTCCATCAGGAACTCGCCCAGATATTGCCGCACGGCGGCGGGGGTCGGCGCTGCCGGCGTCCCCAGGTTGACGAGCAGCACGGCGCACCGGCGGCCCTGGATGTTGTTGTCGCTAGCCGTCATCGGCGTGGCCCCGGTGTCAGCGGTTGATGAGGTTGAGGAATTCGGAACGGGTGCTGATTTCCTTGCGGAACAGCCCCAGCATGGAGGACGTGGTCATCACCGAATTCTGCTTCTCGACGCCGCGCATCATCATGCACAGATGCTTGGCCTCGATCACCACCGCCACGCCCTTGGGATCGACGGCGGTTTGCAGGGCGGTGGCGATCTGCTTGGTGAGGCGCTCCTGGATTTGCAGGCGGCGGGCGTACATTTCGACGATGCGGGCGACCTTGGACAACCCCACCACCTTGCCCTTGGGCAGGTAGGCGACGTGGCATTTGCCGATGAAGGGCAGGAGATGGTGTTCGCACAGGGAATAAAGCTCGATGTCCTTGACGATCACCATGTCCTCGGTGTCGGCCTCGAAGATCGCGTTGTTCAGCACCTTGTCGAGGTCCATGTGATAGCCGCTGTTGAGGTAGCGGAACGCGGCGGCGGCGCGTTTGGGCGTATCGACCAGACCCTCGCGGGTCACGTCCTCGCCCAGTTCCTGGATGATCTGGGAAAACAGGTTTTCCATGACGGCATTATGCATTTTTTATCACCTTGTTAAGGGGCGGGTCAGTATAGCGTGCTTGGCGGATAGGCGGACCGGAAAACCGGAACGGCCCCAGAACCATGACGGCAACGCCCGCCATGGTTCTGGGGCCGTCCGCGCACCAGGGAAACCCCCCCCGGCCTCAATCCAGGCCGAACGCTCCATCGCTCCTATCCGCGCCCAGTTCGACGCCCTGGGCATCCTTGAGGACCACCCGGACCTTGGCCCGGTCGGTGGGTTTGGGCAAGGTGGGCACGGTCCAACCGAAACTGCCGGTGTTATCGTAGACATCGGCGATCTTCTTCCAGTTATCCTGGCCGTTGCGGGAATAGAACAGCGAGACCTTGGCCACCGGCCTGCGGGTGGCCTGGGTGGTCCAGGCGATGGTTTGGACTTGGCCCGCGCTCCATTGCTCGCCACCATTGGGGCTGGTCAGCTTCAACACCTCGATCAAGGGACGGCCATCGGACAGGTCTTGGCCCAAAGGCTTGCCATTGAAATAGCCGACCACCCTCAGCCGGACGTGTTTGTTGCCGATGGTGGCCGGGACCGTCCAGGGATAGGAATCGCCTTCCACATCCTTGGCGATCCGGGTCCAGGTGATGGCCCCGTCCTGCGAATAGAACAGGGAAAACTTGAGCGTATCCCCGTTCCGCGCCCCCTGGACCTGCCATTGGAGGGTGTATGCCGAACCCGCCGCCAGGGTTTCCCCGCCATTGGGGGACAACAGGACCAGCTTGCCGGGATAGCCGATCTTGACCTCGGTTTGGGCCGACACCTTGGCCAGGGTCGAGCCGCCGTTGTCCCAGCTCAGGGTGGCGGTGTTGACGGGCTTGCCCAATCCGGCCGCCGTCGCCGTCACCGTGACATTGACCACGGCCCCGGCCTTGATTTCGCCCAGTTCGCATTGAGCGGTGTTGGATTCGACCGCGCAGGAGCCGGCGTCGCTGGTGGCGGACACCAAGGTCAGGCTGGCGGGCAGCTTGTCTTTCAAGGTGGCGGTCTTGGCGCTGGCGCTGCCTTTGTTGGCGACGCGCAGGGCATAGGTCACGGTCTCGCCGACCTCGGCGCGGACGGGTTGGGCCGTCATGGCCAAGCTGAGCTTGGCGCTGGCCGGGGCCAGCGGCACCAGCGTCCCGAAGATGGCGGATTTGCCGGAGCTGGTCCCGGCCCAGACCGCGTAGGCATCGCCCGCGGCGGGCCGGACGATCAGCGCGGGCCGGCTGGTGGTGGTGTCGGCGGAGATGAAAAAGCCCGCGCCCACGGAGGCCAAACCCGCCTTGAACAAACGCCCCCGGATGAAACCGACTTTGGCGGAGGCGGAATCATCGACGCCCCAGGCCACAAGGTAGTTGCCGGTCACGGGGGAATACACCGGGCGCGGCGCCAGGGCGGCGGGGGCGAGCTTGACATTGCCGCCCTTCAAACCGCCGTTATCGCCGAGCAACTGACCGTAGGCGGCGGCGGGCAGCGTACTGTCGCGGGCATCGGTCCAGGTCACCAGGAATTGGTTGGTGCGGCTATTGAAAGCCACGCCCGGCGTGGTCTGCGCCCCGGCGGCGGTGGCGAGGGCGATTTGGGTGCCGGAACTGCCATCGGCGGCGATCATGAAGCCGAGAATATCCGACACGCTGCCGCTGGCGGCTTCGTAGGCCAGCAAGAAGCGCCGCGAATTGGGGCTGAAGGCCAAGGCCGGATTCTTGGCCCCGGACGGGGCGAACACCGCCGATTGTCCCAGCGCCGCGCCCGCGCCGTCGAAGAATTGCCCGGTGATCCCCTGGTCGCTCATCCAAACCAACAAATACCGATCCGCCACCGGGTCGTAGGCGACACGGGCACTGCCCTGTCCGCTACCGGACGAAAGGGTGATTTCATCGCCCAATAGCAAGCCCTCGGCGCTGACGCGCTGGGCGTAGAGACCGGGTTCGGTGCTGCCATCGTAGGCCCGGTCGTACACCACCAGGAATTCGCCGCGCTTGCTGTTATAGGCCACGGCGGGACGGCTGCCACCCAAGGTCGGGGCGCTCAACACCCGGTCGGAAATCAGGAACACCGCGCCCACCGGCTGGCCGCTGGCATCGATGCGGCGGCCCACCACCTGGTCATACGCCCCGCTCTCGATGGCGCTGCTCTGGGTGGTATCGTACCAAACCGCCAGCAATTCCCCGTTGCCGGTATTGACCGCCACCACCGGCAAGGATTCGACGCCGGGACCGACGGCCAGGGTCGTCACCGCCCCGGCAGGATGCCACAGGCACCACAGCAGCCATAAACACCACACCCAAACGCCGGGCCAAGCCCGCATCCCGCGCCGGTTCATAGCGACCTCCCGCTAGTTCTTGTTCAGATTGAGCAAGGCATATTCCAGGCTGTCGGACATGGCCCGCCAACTGGCTTCGATGATATTGGGGCTGGCCCCCACCGTACTCCAGCGCCGCGCCCCGTCCTTGGTGTCGATCAAAACCCGCACCACGGCGTCGGTGCCGGTCTCGCTGTCGAGGATGCGGACCTTGTAGTCGTCCAACCGCACCTCGTCCAAATCCGGGTAGACCTCGCGCAGGGCTTTCCGCAGCGCGGTATCGAGGGCGCTGACCGGACCCATGCCCTCGGCGGCGGTATGGATGACCTGTTCGCCCACCCGCACCTTGACCATGGCGTCGGTCAGAATCCCCCGGCCCTGGCGATGCTCGACCATCACCACGAAATCGATCAACTCGAACGGCGGCTCATAGGCCGGCTGCAAGCGGTGCATCATCACATCGACCGAACCTTCCGCGCTCTCGAACGAAAAGCCCTGCGCCTCCAATTCCTTGATCTGGTTCAGCATCTCGCCGGCCTGCTCGCCGCTGCAATCGAGGCCGAGCTTTTGCGAGCGCTCCAACAGATTGCCGCGCCCGGACAATTCCGAAATCACCGTGCGGCGCTGATTGCCGACCAGGGCAGGATCGATGATTTGATACGAGGCGGGATTGCGCAGCATGGCGGCGGCGTGGACCCCGCCCTTATGGGCGAAGGCGCTGCTGCCCACATAGGGCAGATGCTTTTCCGGCGGCAGGTTGGCGACCTCGGCCACGTAGCGCGACAACTCGGTCAAACGGGCCAGATTTTCGCGCGGCAGGACCGCTTTGCCCATGCGCAATTGCAGATCGGGGATGATGGAACACAGGTTGGCGTTGCCGACCCGCTCGCCATAGCCGTTGATGGTGCCTTGGACATGCACCGCCCCCGCCCGCACCGCCGCCAGGGCGTTGGCGACCGCGCAACCGCTGTCCTCGTGGGTGTGGATGCCGATGGGCGTGGACAATTCGGCCCGCACGGCGCGGATGGCGTCTTCGATCTCCCAGGGCAGGGTGCCGCCATTGGTGTCGCACAGCACCAGCACATCGGCCCCCGCCTCCGCCGCCGCCCGCAAGGTGGCCAGCGCATAGCCGGGATTGGCGCGGTAGCCATCGAAGAAATGCTCGGCATCGTAGACCACCTCGCGGCCATGGGCCTTCATGAAGGCCACGCTCTTCTGGATCATGGCGAGGTTTTCTTCCAGCGTGGTGACCAAAACGTCCGTCACCTGCAAATCCCAGCTTTTGCCGAACAAGGTAATGACCGGGGTTTCGGCGGCGAGCAAGGTTTGCAGGTTGCTGTCGTCCTCCGGCTCGGTGTTCTTGCGGAGGGTGGAACCGAAGGCGGCGATCTTGGCGTGCTTGAGCCCCAGCGACTTGACCCGCTCGAAAAAGGCCGCGTCCTTGGGATTGGAACCCGGCCAGCCGCCTTCGATGTAATGCACGCCGAAAGCGTCGAGTTGCTGGGCCAGTTTCAGCTTGTCCTCGACCGAGTAGGAGATGCCCTCGCGCTGGGAGCCATCGCGGAGGGTGGTGTCGTAGATGAAAACATCGGGGGTCATGGCAGTTCCGGTAATAATCGTGCTGGGGATGGGTCGGCCCGCCGGGGCCGGGGCTTGTTCTCTGGGGCGCAAAGCGTAACCGATAGGCTATCGGATGGTAAGGATTGGGCCGTGAATAACTTCGGCTTTGGCGCGCCCCGCGCGCCCCAAAGTTTGCGCCCCACCCGCGCGCTTTGACCCGTTGCGCCGGACCGGAAGCGCGACCGGGCCATAAGGGCCCGATCCCGTTCGCCGCGAAGTGCCGGCCACCGCCCTACAGCACCTTCTTGAACCGCTCCAACAACACCGTCTGCGCCTCCACCCCCGGCGAATCCTCGACCGGCTCCACCCGCTGGTAAGTCCCATCCGGCCCCAAGCGCCACGCCTGGGAGTCGTCCCTGAGATAAAGCTCCAAATCGTCGCGGATGCGGTCGGCCAGCTTCTTGTTCTCGATGGGGAAGCACGCCTCCACCCGGCGGAACATATTGCGCGGCAGGAAATCGGCGCTGGCGGCGTACAGCTCGGGGGCACCGCCGTTCTCGAAGCTATAGATGCGGCTGTGTTCCAGGAAGCGCCCGATCAGGGAACGCACCTCGATCTTGTCCGACACGCCCGCGACCCCAGGCCGCAAACAACAAATCCCACGCACGATCAGCTTGATCTCCACCCCGGCCATGGAGGCCCGGTAGAGCGCCTGGATCAATTGCGGCTCGGCCACGGCGTTGACCTTGGCCACGATCCGGGCCGGACGCCCGGCCTGGGCGTGTTCGGCCTCGCGCTGTATTTTCTTCAACAAGGATTGATGCAGGCTGAACGGCGATTGCAATAGCTTGTTGAGCTTGCCCATCTTGCCGAGGCTGGTGAGTTGCACGAACACCTTGCGCACGTCCTCGCCCAATTCCTGGTCCGCCGTCAGCAGGCCGTAGTCGGTATAGGTCCGCGCCGTCCGGGGATGGTAGTTGCCGGTGGACAGATGGGTGTAATAGCGCAGTCGCTTGCCCTCGCGGCGCAGGATGGAAATCAGCTTGCCATGGGTCTTGTAGCCGACGATGCCGTACACCACCTGCGCCCCGGCCTCCTGCAAGCGGGTGGCGAGCGAGATATTGGCCTTCTCGTCGAACCGCGCCCTGAGTTCCACCACCACGGTGACTTCCTTGCCCGCCCGCGCCGCCTTCATCAAGGCTTCCACGAAGGGCGAATTGGGTCCGGTGCGGTAGAGGGTCTGGCGGATGGCGACCACCTGCGGATCGTCGGCGGCCTGCCGCAGCAATTCGATAATGGGCGCGAAGGATTCATAGGGGTGCTGCATCAGGATATCCTGCTTGCGGATCGCCTCGAACAAATCGCGCCCGCCCGTCACCGAGGTCGGAATCCCGGCGGTGAAGGCCGGATATTTGAGGTCGGGCCGGTCGATCAGGTCGTAGACCTCGCGCACCCGGCTGAGGTTGACCAGCCCATCGACCTTGTACAGCCGGTCGACGCTCAGGCCGAACCGGCTCAGGAGGTAATCGATCAGGCTGTCCGGGCAGTTGTCGGCCACCTCGATACGCACCTCGTCGCCGTAGTTGCGGCTGCTCAATTCGCCTTCCAAGGCCCGCAGCAAATCGTCGATTTCCTCCTCGTCCAGGTACATCTCGCTGTTGCGGGTGACGCGGAACTGGTAGCAGCCGCGCACCTTCATCCCGTTGAGGAGTTCGTCCACGAAATTGTGGATGATGGAGGACAGGAACACGAAATCGTGGGGACCGCTATCGGTTTCGCCCGGCGGCAGTTGGATGATGCGCGGCAGGGAGCGCGGCGCTTGCAGGATGGCCAGTTCGATATCGCGCCCGAAGGCATCCTTGCCCGACAGCGGGATGATGAAATTCAGGCTCTTGTTGAGGATGCGCGGGAAGGGATGGGCCGGGTCCAGGCCGATGGGGCTGAGGATCGGCAGCAATTCCTCCTCGAAATATTGCTTGAGCCAGGCCTGTTGCGACTCGTTCCAGCCGCCACGGCGGATGAAGCGGATGTTTTGCTCGGCCAGCAAGGGCAGGATGACCTGGTTCAACACCCGGTATTGCTCGGCCACCAGTTCGTGGGCGCCGGCGCTGATGGCGGCGAGGGCTTCCTGTGGCGTGAGGTGGTCGGGTCCGGTGCGGACCGCGCCGAGTTCGGCCCGTTGGATCAGGCCCGCCGCGCGGACCTCGAAGAATTCGTCCAGGTTGGAGCAGGAGATGCACAGGAAATTGAGCCGCTCCAACAGGGGCACGCGGTCGTCCTTGGCTTGCTCCAGCACGCGGCGGTTGAATTCCAGAAGGCTCAATTCCTGGTTGATGTACCAGCGGCCATCGGTCAGGTCCACCATGCCGCCCTCCTCGCCCAGGGTTTTGCGCTCGGAGCGGAGGTCGGGGGATTCGGGATGGTCTTCCATATCGCCGATCATGTACTTGGCGGCGCGGATCATACGTGTGGCCTTGGTTTTGCTGAGTCCGGGGATTTTGAGCAATTGCTCGACATGGGCGGTGGCGAGTTCCTCGACCGAGAAGATGCCATGCTCCGCGAGGCTGGCGCGGGTGGACTTACTGATGCCTTTGACGTTGTTGATAATCAAGCTGCGGCTCCGCTCTAGGGGTGGATTCGGGCAGCATCATAACCCAGCGCCGGGCCGGTGAGGGCTTGTGTCGCCCACACGCGGCGCGGCGGAATACGGGTTTATCAACCCATGCCCCCGGCCTCCCGGATGCCGCCGCGTTCCAGCCGGACCACGGCCCTACCGCGCGTCCGGAATACCGGCCCGGCCCCCTTTGACAGGAACCAGCCCCCTCCCGAGAATAACGCCCTCCATCCATCCCGCGCCCCAAACCGGGGGCAAGCTCACACGACCCCGAGGAAATATCGATGAACAAATGGGCATGGCAAGGCTTACTGGCGCTGACCCTGGTCTGTGCGCTGCCGCCCTTCCCCGCCGCCGCCGAAACCTCCCCCGCGCCCACCGTGGCCCCCGACAACCCGCCCATCCCCCTGATGCTGAACGGCACCACCATCATGGTGTTCCGCAGCCCGTTCATGGGACTGTCCCCCGCCGAGCGGGCCGAGGGCGCGAAAAAACGCCTCCAGGAGTTCCTGCAAACATACGGCTACGACGAGATCGGTGTCGGCTCCACCCCGCAAGGCCCCTCGGTCACCATCCACGAGGACATCATGTTCGTGGTGACGCCCGGCGATATCCGCGATGTTCCCGGCGCCAACCTGCGTACCACCGCCGAGCAAGCCGCCGAGGCGCTGCGCAGCCTGGAATCCCAGGAGCGGATGGAGGCTTTCAAGAGCAAGGTCACTGGTTTCAAGGTCAGCACCAAATGGATATTGATCCTGGTCGGTGTCGCCGGGGCCATGGTCGGGGGACTTTATTTCCTCAAATCCCGCTATCTCGGCGGCGACCCCGGCTCGCTGGAATGTCCGCGTTGCGGCAACGAGTCCTCCGTCGAGTACGAGGAAGAACCCTCGTCCTTCCGGGTCATCTACAAATACCACTGCCGCGCCTGCGACTACCGCTGGTACAGCCCGTAATGCCAAATCCCCTTCCATCCATGCGATCCCGGCCTCGACCCACCGGCAGGATCGACAGGATTTATACGCCGAACCAGCGGGTTGACGCGGCTCCGTCCCGTGTTTCCTGTCCAGCCCGCCGAATCGATAGGTGAATAGGTGACAAGGCCCAAGCCCCCACCCGCCCGTTCATGGCATAATCCGCGCTTTTGATCGTCCGCCCCTCCCGATGAGCCCGCCCCCGGAACACCGCCGCGCCCCGCCCCCCGCCGATGCCGAGACCCTGTGCCGCATGGCCCGCAAGGTCATCGCCACCGAGGCCGAGGCGGTCGCGGCCCTGGCCGGACGCATCGACGCGGGCTTTGTCGCCGCCTGCCAAACCATGCTGGCCTGCCGGGGCCGGGTGGTCGTCACCGGCATGGGCAAATCCGGGCATATCGCGGGCAAGATCGCCGCCACCCTGGCCAGCACCGGCACCCCGGCGTTCTTCGTGCATCCGGGCGAGGCCAGCCATGGCGACCTGGGCATGATCACCCGCGAGGATGTGGTGCTGGCCCTGTCGCATTCCGGCGAATCCTTGGAAATCCTCACCATCCTGCCCTTGCTCAAGCGCCTGGGCGTGCCCTTGATCGCCATGACCGGCCAGCCCGCCTCCACCCTGGCCCGGCAGGCCGACGCCCATCTCCATACCGGCGTGGCCGAGGAAGCCTGCCCCTTGGGCCTGGCCCCGACCTCCAGCACCACCGCCGCCCTCGCCATGGGCGACGCCCTGGCGGTGGCCCTGCTCGAAGCCCGCGGCTTCACCGAGGAGGATTTCGCCTTCTCCCATCCGGGCGGGAGCCTGGGGCGGCGCTTGTTGGTGCGGGTGCGCGACATCATGCACACGGGCGCGGAAATCCCCTGGGTACCGGAACACGCCCTGGTGCTGGACGCGGTGCTGGAAATGACCGCCAAGAACCTCGGGATGACCGCCATCGTCGATGCCGGACAACGGGTGCTGGGCATCTTCACCGATGGCGATCTGCGGCGGCTGCTGGAAAAGGCGGGCGATATCCATGCCGTCCCGGTGGCGGCGGCGATGACGCGGACCTGCACCCGCGTGACGGCGGACCGCTTGGCGGCGGAGACGGTCAGGATCATGGAAGGCAAGCGCATCAACGCCTTGCTGGTGGTGGACGAGGCGGGACGCTTGATCGGCGCCCTCAATATGCACGATTTACTCAGGGCCGGGGTGCTTTGATGCCGGAAACAGCGAGACAGGCCGCCTTGCGGCGGGCCGCGAACATCCGCTTGGCGATTTTCGATGTGGATGGGGTGTTGACCGATGGCCGCTTGTTCTTCGACAGCGAAGGGCGGGAATACAAGACCTTCCACGCCCGCGACGGCCTGGGGCTCAAGCTCCTGCGCCGGAGCGGGGTCGAGACCGCCGTGATTTCCGGGCGCTCATCCCCCATCGTGGCCCGGCGCATGGCCAGCCTCGATATCGCCCATGTCCACCAGGGCTGCGAGGACAAGCTGGCGGTGTTCGGGCAACTGCTGGCGGAACTCAAGCTGGAACCCGAACAAGTGGCCCATGTCGGCGACGATTGGATCGACCTGCCCTTGCTGCGGCGGGTGGGCTTGGCGGTGGCGGTGGCCGACGCCCATCCCGGCCTCCGGGAGCATGTCCATTGGACCACCCAAAACCCCGGCGGGCTGGGCGCGGCCCGCGAAGTCTGCGATCTCATCATGGAGGCCCAAGGCACGCTGCGGGGCATATTGGACCGCTATTCCTGAACCGATGCCCAGCTTCAAAACCCTCGCGAGCTATCTCCTGCTCGGATCATTGGCCCTGCTCACCTGGTGGGGCGCGGAATACCTGGCTCCCAAGGAATTCAATCCATCCAAGCCCCCGGTGGGGAAGATCGATTACTATTCCAAGCACATCCGCCGCACCGTGATGGACACGACCGGACATCCCAAGGAACTCCTGCTGGCCGAATCCCTGACCCATTACGAGAACGACAACCACACCGAACTCACCCACCCCGTCATGACGCTGTATTCCAGCAAGGGCCAGCCCTGGGTGATCCACGCCGACGCGGCGCTCCTGCCCAGCGAGGGCGAAACCATCTACCTGCAAGGCGAGGTGCTGGTGGAACGGGAAGGCGGCGACGACAAAGGCAACCGGCCCATCCGCATCGAAACCACCGACGCCAGGGTCCAACCGGACAATAATTACGCGGAAACCGACACTTTCGTCCGGGTCTTGAGCGAGGGCGATACCCTGACCGGGGTCGGGGGCAAGGTGTGGTTCGGGGACGATCTCCGGTTCAATATCCTGTCCCAAGTCCGGCGGGTATCGATCCCCAAGGAAACGCCGGATGCGGACGCCAAGGCCAAACGCGGCAGGTCCGGCGGATAAAGCCATGCCCAGAGACCCCAATCCCCCCTCCACAGCGGACGGCAATCCCAAGCAGCAAGGTAAGACGATGAACAAGATCAAACAAGGCGGTAATCCCAAGCTGTCCGGGTTGGCGCTCTTGGGCCTCATGGCCGCCGCCCAGCCCACCCCGGCCCTGGACAGCGACTCCAAACAACCCATGTATATCGAATCCGACACCGCCACCTACGACGAGAAGAAGGGCGAAACCGTCTACGTCGGCAATGTCAAAGCCACCCAAGGCAGCCTGGAGGTCTATGGCGACAAGATGACCGTCTACCAGAAGGACAACAAGACCGACAAGATCATCATCCTCGGAAGGCCGGCCCGGCTCAAGCAAAGGCCGGAAGGCGGCGACCAGGACATGCACGGCACCGGCCAGCGGGCCGATTATTTCCCCGAAACCGGCATCCTCATCCTCTACGACAAGGCCGTGACCTGGGAAGGCGAGGATATCAACATCAGCGAGCATGTGGTCCGCAGCGACCGTATCGAATACGACACCCGTAATTCGCTCTACAAGGCCGGCAACGCCAGCACCGGCAGCAAGCGCGTGCATGTCACCATCCTGCCCAAGAAAGAAGAAGACAGCGCCAGCCCCGCCCCATGACCACCCTCACCGCCACCCAGCTCGCCAAGCGCTACAACCGCCGCAACGTCGTCGATGGCGTTTCCCTGAACATGCAGACCGGGGAAATCGTCGGCCTCCTAGGCCCCAACGGCGCGGGCAAGACCACCAGCTTCTACATGATCGTCGGCCTCATCAGCCCGGACAGCGGCAATATCCAGATGGACGGGCGCGACATCACCCATTTGCCCATGCACTCGCGGGCCAAGCTCGGCATCGGCTACCTGCCGCAGGAGCCTTCGATCTTCCGCAAGCTCAGCGTGGCCGACAACCTCCGGTCGGTGCTGGAACTGCGCCAAGGCGTCGGGCGCAAGCAGCGCGAACAGATCATCGAGGAGCTATTGGACGAATTCAACATCGGCCATTTGCGCGAACAGCCCGCCATGGGGCTGTCGGGCGGCGAACGGCGGCGGGTCGAAATCGCCCGCGCCCTGGCCTGCGAACCGCAGTTCATGCTGCTGGACGAACCCTTCGCCGGGGTCGATCCCATTTCGATCATCGACATCCAAAAGATCATCGACCACCTCAGGCTGCGCGGCATCGGCATCCTCATCACCGAGCATAACGTCCGCGAAACCCTGGGCATTTGCAACCGGGCCTATGTCCTGGCCGGCGGCAAGGTGATCGCCGAGGGCACCGCCGAGGCCATCGTCGCCCACCCGGAAGTGCGGCAGCATTACCTCGGCGAAAACTTCTCGCTGTGAAACGCGGCTTTCGCGGCGGCTATACTAAAGTTAGAATGGGGCCAACAGAGAAATGGTACGTCCATTGCTAGCCATATCATAACGGCACGGATTTTCAGCGAGATGAAGCAGACCCTCCAACTCCGCCTCGGCCAACAACTCACCATGACCCCGCAATTGCAGCAAGCCATCAAGCTGCTGCAACTGTCGAGCCTGGACCTACAACAAGAAATCCAGCAAGCCCTGGATTCCAACATGATGCTGGAAATGGCCGAGGACGAGGGCTTCTCCCCCCCGGAAGTCGTCCACGACCTCAGCGAGCCCAAATCCTCCGAGCCCGAACCCGAATACCGCGAACTCGGCAATATGGACGCCCCGGCGGACATCCCGCAGGAACTGGCGGTCGATTCCTCCTGGGACGAGGTCTACGACAACCTGCAAAGCTTCACGCCCGCCTCTTCCGGCGATTCCGACAACGACGACTTCCTGTTGCAGCGGGCACCGGCCCAGACCCTGCAAGACCTCTTGGTCTGGCAGATGGAGCTGACCAATTTCAGCGAAACCGATTACGCCATCGCCACCGCCATCATCGACAGCATCGACACCGACGGCTATCTGACCGCCCCCATCGCCGATATCCACCAAGGCTTGGCCAGCCAGATGCCCGGCCTGGAACTCGACGAAGTGAAGGCGGTCCTGCACCGGATACAGAGCTTCGATCCTCCCGGCGTCGCCGCCACCGACCTGGCCGATTGCCTCCGCATCCAACTCCTGCAATTGCCCGAGGACACCCCCTGGCGCAAGCAAGCCCTCAGCCTCGTCACCCACCACCTCGATATCCTGGCGAAGAAAGACCTGAACCGGCTCAAGCGCAACCTGGACATCGACGACGAGGATTTGAACCACATCGTGGCCTTGATCCGCAGCTTGGAACCCAAGCCCGGCCGCCTCATCAACACCGGGGAATCGCAGTACATCATCCCCGATGTGTTCGTGTTCCGGCAGGGCGAACAATGGATCGTGACCCTCAACCCGGATATAGCGCCCAAGCTCAGGATCAATCCCTTCTACTCCAACATGATCAAACGGGCCGATTCCAGCTCGGACAACGTGACCATGAAGAACCATCTGCAGGAAGCCCGCTGGTTCATCAAGAGCCTGCAAAGCCGCAACGAAACCCTGCTGAAAGTGGCCCGCTCCATCGTCGAGCGCCAGAAGGAATTCCTCGACTACGGCGAAACCGCCATGAAACCCCTGGTCCTGCGCGACATCGCCGAGGAAGTCGGGATGCACGAATCGACCATTTCCAGGGTCACCACCCAGAAATACATCCACACACCCAACGGGGTGTTCGAGTTCAAATATTTCTTCTCCAGCCACGTCTCGACCAACGCCGGCGGCGAATGCTCGGCCACGGCGATCAAGGCGTTCCTGCGCGAGATCGTCGACCAGGAAGACCCGGCCAAACCCCTGAGCGACGATGTGATTTCCAAGAAGCTGAAGGAGCGCGGCATCAACGTCGCCCGCCGCACCATCGCCAAATACCGGGAAGCCATGGCGATCCCGCCCTCCAACGAACGCAAACGGGTGTTCTAAGTCACACAAGGAACCCCGATCAACCCGGCGCGGACGCACGCGCCACCCACCCTCCCGCGCCGAACCTGCGGGAGGCCGATTCCATCAACCGAGACCCACTATGCAAATCCAAATCACCGGCCACCACATCGAAGTCACCGACTCCATCAAGAACTACGTGAACGAGAAGTTCGCCAAACTGGAGCGCCATTTCGACCAAGTCATCGACATCCATGTCATCCTGGAAGTGGAAAAGCTGGCCCAGAAGGCCGAGGCCACGGTGCAGGTCAACGGCAACAAGCTGTTCGCCGAGGACACCCAGGAAAACCTCTACGCCGCCATCGACAACCTGATCGACAAGCTCGACCGCCAAGTCCTCAAGCACAAGGACAAAACCCAGAATCATTGATAAGCTAGCCCGCGACCGCCGCCCCGGCCCCCGCCGGGGCGGGCACCTCCCCCAACCTAGCGACCCCCGCCATGAACCTGGTCATCGTCAGCGGACTGTCCGGCTCGGGCAAGAGCATCGCCCTGGAAACCCTGGAAGATTGCGGCTATTACTGCATCGACAACCTGCCGGTGGTGCTGTTCGAGTCCTTCGTGCGGCGGGCCTTGATCGGCAGCCATCCGCCCCTGCACCAAGCCGCCATCGGCATCGACGCCCGCAACCAAACCGCCAGCCTGGCCCAATTCCCCTCCACCCTGGAATTGGCCGACCAATTCGGCATCGAATGCCGCATCCTGTTCCTGCAAGCCGAATCCCACACCCTGCTCAAGCGCTTCAGCGAAACCCGCCGCAAGCATCCGCTCACCAGCGCCAACCATCCCCTGAGCGAGGCCATCGAGTTGGAACGCCAACTCCTGGAGCCGGTCGCCAGCCGCGCCCATTTGTTGATCGACACCACCTACACCAATGTCCATCAACTGCGCGAATTGGTCCGGCAACGGGTGGCGGCGAAGCGGGAAAACCTGATGTCGCTGTATTTCCTGTCGTTCGGCTACAAGAACGGGATGCCGCTGGACGCCGATTTCGTGTTCGACCTGCGCTGCCTGCCCAATCCGCACTGGGAACCGGCGCTCCGGGCCAAGACCGGCAAGGACGCCGAAGTGGTGGAATTCCTGGAACGCATCGACGATGTGCGGCAATACCTGGAAGATGTGGCGCATTTCCTGGAGCGCTGGATTCCGCGCTTCAAGGCGGAAAACCGCAGCTACCTAACGGTCGCCATCGGCTGCACCGGCGGACAACACCGCTCGGTCTATCTGGTGGAAGCCCTGGCGGCGCGGTTCGCCTCCTCCGACCATCACCTATTGGTACGGCACCGCGATTTGCGCTAGCCGGACCCGTCCCGAACCGCTAGGCGCATCCCCATGACCCCGAAATCGTCGATCCTGCTTTCCCTGTTGTTGGCCGCGGCGCTCCCGGCCCTGGCCGCTAACAAACCCGCCAAACCGGCCCCGCGCCCCGAAGCCAAACCGGCGGCGACGGCCCCGGTCCCCAAGGCCGATACCCTCGCCCTGGCCTATCTCACCCGGCAGGAGGCCAATCCGCCGACCGCGCCGTTCTTCGACCCCGTCGTCGCCGACGGCGGTCTGCAAGGGGCGCGGCTCGGCATCCAGGACAACAACACCACCGGACGCTTCACCCGGCAGAACTTCGTGCTGAAGGAAACGATCCTGCCGCCCGATGGCGATGTGGTCGCGGCCTTCAAAGCCCTGGCCGCCGAGGGCCACCGCCATTTCCTGCTCGACCTGCCCGCCCCGCTGCTGCTGGAACTCGCGGCCCTGCCCGAGGCCCAGAATGCCCTGCTCTACGACACCGCCAGCCGCGACGACGCCCTGCGGGCCGAATCCTGCCGGGCCAACCTGCTGCATCTTCTGCCCAGCCGGGCCATGCGGGCCGACGCCCTAGCGCAATACCTCTCCAAGAAGCGCTGGCAGAAGTGGTTTTTGGCGATAGGCCCGAGCGAGGGCGATAAGCTCTACGCCGAGGCGGTCCGGCGTTCGGCCAAGAAATTCGGGGCCAAGATCGTGGCGGAAAAACCCTGGGAACACAGCTTCGACGAGCGCCGTAGCCCGGAATCGGAAGTGCCGGTGTTCAGCCAGGGCGTGGATTACGAGGTCTTGATCGTGGCGGACGAATCCGGGTTGTTCGGCGATTCCTTGGCCTACCGCACCTGGCAGCCCCGGCCCGTGGCGGGCACCCAAGGCTTGGTGCCGACCGCTTGGCACCACACCCACGAAGCCTGGGGCGCGTTGCAATTGCAAAACCGCTTCCGGGCGCAGGCCGGGCGCTGGATGGCGGAAGCCGACTACGGGGCTTGGCTGGCGGTCCGCGCCATCGGCGAGGCCGCGACCCGCGCCAAGTCGGTGGAATTCGAGCCGGTGAAGGCGTTCATGCTGGGCGATCAATTGGCGCTGGCCGGGTTCAAGGGCGTGCCCTTGTCGTTCCGGCGCTGGGATCGGCAATTGCGCCAGCCGGTGTTATTGGCGGCGGAGCGTTCGCTGGTGGCGGTGGCCCCTATCGAAGGCTATTTGCATCCCAGGAACGAGTTGGATACGTTGGGGACGGACGAGGCGGAATCGAAATGTAAGTTTTAATAGGCCCCACCCCAAAAGCGGACGGGGCCGAAACCATCACCATCCGCTTCGATTGGGAAAGCGACATCAAGAATGGTTGAACTCCCATCGAAGGCGGCGAAAACACCGTTGTGAAGCGCTACCGTACCCTTCCATACGCTTGATCGCCCAACAAGCCCCGCAGCGCCCGCAGCAATTCCTCCTCGACATAAGGCTTGGTGAGATAGAGATCGACCCCGGCCCTTCCGGCCTCGCGGCGGTGCTTATCGGTGGCGCGGGAGGTCATCATCACCACCGGCAGTTCGCGGTATTCCGCCCGCATCCGTACATGGGCGGCGAGTTCGATGCCGTTGAGGCGGGGCATTTCCAAGTCGGTCAGGAGGATATCCGGGCGGAAGCCGGGCAGGATATCCAAGGCTTCGCGCCCATCGATGGCGGTGCGGACCTCGTAGCCCGCGTCGCCCAGCGTTTGCGCCAAGGCCCGCCGCGCCGACAGCGAATCGTCCACCACCAAGGCGCGGGGCAGGCGCGCCGCCCCGTCCTGGGGCAAGGCCCCCGCCGCGTCCATCAACCACCGCGGCAACCGCCGCCGTTCCCCCGCCCGCGCTAATTCCGGCAGGTCCAACACCGCCGCGAGTCCGCCATCGCCCAGGATGGCCGCGCCCACCACGCCGGGCAGGCCGGGCACATACGGTCCCAGGCTTTTCACCACGACCTCGCGCCAGCCCAGCACTTCCGGCGGCAACAGCACGGCCCGCGCCGGCCCGGAACGCTCCGCGACCAGAACAACAGGCGGGGTGCCGGGTCCGGGGGCGGGCGTCGGGACCGGCCAGCCCAGCAAGGATTCCAGGAACACGGCGGGGTGGCGTTCGCCTTCCAGCGTATAAACCAGCCCGTCGCCGTCGGGGTCGAGGATTCCGGCCCCCGGCGGCAGGATGCGGTCGATGCCGGTCGGCGCGAGGGCGTAGCGCTGGCGTCCCCGCACCAGCAGGACGTGGGTGGAGAGCCAAGCCATGGGGAGCTTGATCGCCACCGCGCAGCCCTGGCCGGGCCGGGAATCGAGTTCCACCTGGCCATTGAGCGCTTGGACCGCGCCCTGCACGGCGTCCAGCCCCACGCCCCGGCCCGAGACCTGGGAAGCCGTGTCGCGGGTCGAAAAACCCGGCAACAGGGTCAGGGCGGGCAAATCCCGGTCCGGCAGGTCCTGGCCGGGCGGGATCAACCCTTTGGCCTCGGCGGTGCGGCGGATGCGGGCGAGGTCCAGGCCCGCGCCATCGTCCTCGACCCGCACCACGATCAAGTGGCCTTGCCGGGCGAACTCCAGGCGGATTTGGCCGGTGGCCGGTTTGCCCGCGGCGGTCCGGGTGGCGGCGGGTTCGATGCCATGGTCCACGGCGTTGCGTAGCACATGCATCAAGGGATCGGCCAGCCGGTCGAGGATTTCACTGTCGACGAGGGTGTCGCCGCCCGTGATGGCCAAATCCACCGGCTTGCCGGTCAGCCGCCCGGTCTGGCGCACGCAGCGCTGGCAACGGGCGAAGATGCCCCGCGCCGGAACCCAGCGGGTACGCAGCAGGTCCGCCCGGGTTTCCCGGTGTTGGCGATCCTGCCGGGCCAGGATGGTTTCCAGTTCGGCCAGCCGGGATTTGAGCGCACGCCCCAGGTCGCGGGCGTCGGCGGCGGCTTCCAACAGCCGGTGGGTCAGGCTGTGCAATTCGTGGTATGCCTCCAATTCCAAGGGATCGAAGCCGTCCGCCCCGCCGCCGCGCTCCCGCGCCGGGAGGCCCGCGCCCCGGATATCCACCAAAGTTTCCTGCTCGACCAGCAATTGCTCGATTTGCCGCTGGAGTTGTTCCTGGGCCCTGGACAGGGCGCTGGCTTGCGCCAGTTGTTCCCGCAGTTGCCCGCCCAGGATGAGGGTTTCCCCGGTCTGCCGGAACAATTCCCGTATCCGTTCCGCCGGTACCCGGAGGCTGGCTTCCGATGCGTCCGCGTCGGGTTCGGCCGGGATGTCCACCGTGGGAGCGGTGGTGTCCAGGGCGGGAACGGCATCGGGCGGCAAGCCCTGCTCCGCGATGCGGCGCGACCAGGCGGCCACCGCTTGCAGCAGGGTCCAGCCCTCGGCGGGCACGGGCGCGGAGCCGGTCAGCGCGTCGCCCATGGCTTCCAGGCAATCGCCCGCTTCCTGCAACAGCGCGGCCAATTCGGCACCGGGCGTGGCTTTGCGCTGGTACAGGGCTTCGAGGATATCTTCCAGGGCGTGGGTCAGGGTGGCGATGCCGCGGATGCCGACCAGATGGCCCGAGCCCTTGAGGGTGTGGGCGATGCGCTGGGCGGTGCGGATATCGTCCAAACGCCCCAGTTCGGCGATACGGCGGAGGGCGGCGGAGAATTCGGCGCTTTGCCGGGGCAGGACATCCAGCAGGGTGTCCAGCAAATCCCGGTTGACCGCTTCGGGAATCGCCAGCGACAGGTCCGCCGGGGTGAAGGCGGCGGCGGGCGGTTCCACCGGGGAAACCGCGGCGATCCGTATCCGCTCTAATCCCGCTTGGAGTGGAGCGGCTTCCGCTGCCGGCAGGGGATAGGGCCAGCGCTGGTCTTGCAGCGCCGCGACCAGTGCCGCCGCCGTGTCCGGGTGGTCGGGGTGGTCCAGCCAGGTGCCGAAATGCCCGGCCCAATCGGTCAGCGGCCCGGCCAGGGCGGGGTCGGCGTCCAGGTTGGCGAGTACCGCTTCGACGATCTGGCCGCCCGCTTCCATTCCCAGCACCGCCAAGGCCCGCGCCAAGGGTTCCAGCCACGCCGCCAAGGTGGCCGCGCCGGTTTCCAGGGCTTCGGGACTGGAGCCGGGCGCGGCGAATTTGGCGGCTTCGGCGGCGAAGGCCGGAGCCAGTTCCCGCCATTCCCGCGCCAGCAGATCCAAGGCCGCGGCGGGCACCGCCAAAGGCGGCGCGGGCGGGCTGGATCCTGGATATCCGTCCAGGCCGTCGGGGTCCGCGAGCAGCGCGGTGAGCATGGCGGACCTCCTAGGCGGCTTCGGGCAGCTTGAAAACCCGTACCGTGTCGAGCAATTGCCGGGCGCGTTCGGTCATGCGGTCGGTGGCGCGGGTTTGTTCTTCCAACTGGCGGGTGGTGGCCTGGGTACGGCCATGCACTTGGCGGGCTTGGTCCTGGAGCCTGAGCATGGTTTCGATCTGCCTTTGGGTGTCGGCGGCGATCTGGCGGATGGAGGCGATGAGTTCGGCGGTGGCTTCCTGGGTGTCGCGCATGTGTTCGCCCGCCGCCTCCGCCCGGCGCGAGCCTTCCACCACCTGGCCGATCAAGGTGTTGATGGTCGCCACCACGTCGGCCATTTCGGTTTGCACGTTGCGGATCAGGGCGTCGATCTGGGTGGTGGCCTCGCGCGAATTCTCGGCCAGCCGCTGCACCTCGTCGGCCACGACCATGAAGCCGCGCCCGGCCTCGCCCGCCGCCGCCGCGTGCATACTGGCGTTGAGGGCCAGGAAATGGGTGCGCTCGGCGATGCCGCCCACCAGGTTGACCGCGCCGCCGATTTCCTGGGTGCGTTCGCCCAGCCGCTTGATGCGCTTTTCCGCCTCGTGGATGGCCTCGCGGATATGGCCGATGCCGGTCACGGTCTGGCCCACGCTGGCGAGGGCGGAATCGGTCTTGGCGCTGGCGTTGCCGGTCGAGGCGTCGGCGGCCTGGGCCAGTTGGGCGATGTGGTGCATGGTGGCCACCGCCTCGGCGAGTTCCGTCACCGTGCGCTCGATTTCGCGGCGTTCCAGGGCGGCCTCCTCCATCACCCGGTGGGCGTGGTCCTTCACCACGCCGGAAGTCCGGTCCACCTCCGCCGAGGTGTCGGTCACCGAGCGCAGCACCTTCACCATCTCCTGGCTCAACAGGTTAAGCGCGTCCGCCACCGGCCCGGCGATATCCTCCGTTACCGGCACCCGCACCGAAAGATCGTGGCGGCTGAGTTCCGACACCGCCTTCAACAATTGCACCACCGAGCGGTTGAGCCGCTTGTTGTCGGCTTCGGTCTGGGCCAGGCTGGCGACCCGCTCGTCCAAGAGCTTATCCAGGGCGCGGGCGAATTCGCCCAGTTCGTCGGCGCTGGCGAGTCCGGCGCGGGCGCTGTAATCGCCCGCGTCGAGCCGGGCCACGGTATCCGCCAAACGCCGCACCGGCCGCGCGATGCTCAGCGACACCAGCAGCAACAAGCCGGTGGCGGCCAGGGCGGTCAAGGCCATGGCGACGACGAACACCCAAGTGGCGAACCGGCTATCCGCCTTCACCCGCTGGGCGCTGTCCTCGCGGTATCGGTCCTTGAGGGCGATCAAACGCTCGATCATCGGCACCATGCGGTCCACGGTGGCGCGGGTGGCGAGTTGCTCCTCGACCCGGCGTTTGACGGTGGTGGCGGCTTGGCGGAACACCTCGTCGTAGCGGTTGAAGGCCGTCCGCGTGGCCGGATCGGCGGCTTCCAAGGCCGGACGCAGGCTTTTGGCGGCTTGCTCGTAAGCTTTCCAATCGGCCTCGTTCACGTTTTGCAGATAATCGGCTTCGTAGCGGCGGACTTCGAGGAATTTCAGCAGGGCCGGGTTTTTATCGCGGAGGAGTTGGTTTTCCAGGGTTTGGGTGGCTTTGTGCAATTCGCCGCGCAGCCCCGAACCCGAAGTCATGCCATAGGCGACGATGGCATCGGCATTGCGGTGGAAAGTGGCTTGGTATTCCCCCAGGACAACCGCGATTTGCTTGAGGATATCGCGGTCGGAATCCTGGATTTCCACCCGGAGTTTCTCCAGGTAATCGCGGGCCGACTTCAGATAGGCGTCGTATTTTTCCAGGTATTCCAATTTGTACAGGGTTTGGAAATCGCGGGTTTGCCGCCGGGCGTATTCCGTGGCCTTGCTGAATTCGACGACGTGGTTGCCGAAGGTTTCGATCCGGGCGGCGCGGTGTTCGGCTTCGAGGCCGACCCAGATCACATAGCCATAGGTCAGGGCCAGGATCAAGAATCCCACGGCGACGGTGCCGAGGATCAGGGCGAAGCGTTGATTGAGCTTGAGGTTTTGGAGGCGGTGCGAAATATTCATGGGCGTGGGATTCCGGGCGGAGCGCGGCTGGGGATGGAGGTTTATCCCGCCGCGAGGGCGGTTCTCAGCGAGTGGAAAAATTCGGTATGGCGGAACTCCCAATAAAGAGTATCGTCTTGGCGCAGCGCCGGTCCCGCGAAACCCGCGAGGGGCTGGGGTGTCGCGGGGGAATCTTCGGGTTCCACGGCTCCGCGCAAAGCCTGGGGCAAACCGTCGATCAATAAACCGACCGCCGTTTCGCCCTTATCCAAGACCCACAGCGTGCGCCGCCCCGGTGTCGCCAGTCCGGGAAACCACCGCCGCCGTAAATCGAATACCGGCACCACGTCCCCGCGCCGATGGACGATGCCCCGGAACCAAGCCGGGGAATGGGGCAGGACGTAGGGTTCCGGGACCGGCATGGCTTCGGTGGCGATGCCCTGGGGAACCAAGAGTCCGATAGGGCCGATGACGACGCCATAGCGCGGAATCGGAAGACTGGAATCGATGGCGGGACCAGCCGCGCCGGACGGGGCGTGGCCCGGCCATAGGGGAATCAAGGGTGGGTGGATCATGTGTCCTTGCCGAACTTCTGGATGGCACCGACAATGGTATCCGCCGTATAGGGTTTGCAGACATAATCCCCTCCGCCTTGCATTTCGGCCCAGATACGGTCGGCCTCCTGGTTTTTGCTGCTGACGAAAATCACCGGGATATGCCGGGTGGCCGGGTCGCCGTGCAGATCGCGGCAAGCCTGATAACCATCCATTTCCGGCATGACGATATCCATGAAAATCAGGTCGGGCCGGGCTTTATGCGCCAGTTCGACGCCTTCCCGGCCCGAATTCGCCGTGAGTACCTTCAAGCCGATATCACCCAGGATTTGGCCGAGATATTTCCGGTCCACCGGGGAATCGTCGACCACCAATACCGTGCGGATCATGCGGGAACCTTTGTGCCGTGGATTTCAGGGGGATATACCGGACACCGCCAAGGGTTTCGGCGGCGGCGGAACGGATTCTTGGGCGGCACCGCCACGGTGGTCCAGCCATGCGCCCACCCGCCGCAGCAGGGTTTGGAAAGATTCGTGGACGATGGGCTTGACCAGATAGGTGGTACAGCCCGCAATAACCCCTTTCACCTCGTCCATCGGCGAGGATTTCGCCGAGAGCATGATGATCGGGATTTTGCTTTTATAGCGGGTATCTTTGCGGATGGCCTTGCAGGTATCATAGCCATCGATCCCCGGCATCATAATGTCCAGGAAAATCAAATCGTAAAGGGTTTCCCGTTGGATTTTGTCCAGGGCTTCCTCGCCGCTGCCCGCGCAATCCAAAACACTATGGGGCAGCGCCTGCCTTAACTCGATGGCCAGGGCTTTGTGTACCAGCTCGCTATCGTCCACGACCAGGACGCGATAGGCCTGGGCGGGCCGGGACGCGGCGGGTTCCACCCGTGGGGGGGGCGGCTCCCGTTTGGGGTGGGGCGGCGCTTGGAACGCGGGCGTGGAGGCCGGTGCGGGGGGATAGGCGATTTGATCCAACAATTCGACGAAGCGCGCACTGAGGATCGGTTTGGCGATGAAAGGCCGGCCCTGGGCCTGTTGCGGATGCGCCCCGATGAGCACCAGCCGGGATTGGGGCGGATGTTCCGCCAATAGCTTGCCGTGCCGTAACGCTGCGCTGTCGTCGGAGTTGACCAGGAGAATATCGGCCCGCGCCGCATCCGCCGAATCCAGCACGCTATAGCGCCGGTCCCGGGTTTGGGACTGACCCAGGATTTTTTCGAGCTTGAGGGTTTCCAAGGTCGAAAATCCCACAATCGCAACTTCAAGTGACGGAATCCTGTTCATAGCGCAGCCATACCCTTGTTGATCTCGCGATAGGTATTACAGGATCCATGCCAATGAGGCATCTTGGCGACCGGACCGGGTATGTATCGCCTTATGCGTAAAATGTTTCAGATAACAAGCACACCCCCGCCGGGAATGCCAGGTTTCCGGTGGGGTGGAGGAGCGGAATTGTTGGCGGAGCAACAGGCGCTGTTGGATGGCTGTTGGCTGGAAAGCAGTGGGCTTGGACGAGGTGTTAGTCCGCTGTCCGGGATTCACCACGGGGTAAGCAATGCCGGGCCGCGTCCAGCAGCACCTCGATTCCCGCACCGGGTTGATTGCCGCGCTCGCCCAATTGGCGCCGCCAAATCCGCCCGCCCGGCATGCCATGGAACAACCCCAGGATATGGCGGGCGATGCTGTGCAAGCGGGTGCCACGGGCCAGCTCCGCGCCGACATAGGGCAGGAAGGCCTCCAGGATCGCGTGGCGGGACGGGATGGGGTGGTCATCGCCGTAGAACCGGGCGTCGGCCCCGGCCAGCATATACGGGTTGTGGTAGGCCGCCCGGCCGATCATCACGCCATCGAAGCGGGCGAGGCGCGGTTCGGCCTGGTCGAGATCGAGGATGCCGCCATTCAGGATGACCGCGAGGTCCGGGAAATCGGCCTTGACCCGTTCCGCCACGTCGTAGCGCAAGGGCGGGATTTCGCGGTTTTCCTTGGGCGACAAGCCCTTCAGCCAGGCTTTGCGGGCGTGGATGACGAAGGTTTGGCAACCGGCGGCGGCGACCGTGGCGACGAAATGGGCCAGTTCCCCATAGGAATCGCGCTCGTCGATGCCGATGCGGGTCTTGACCGTGACCGGGATCGCGACCGCCGCCCGCATGGCGGCGACGCAATCCGCCACCAATTCCGGCTCGGCCATCAGGCAAGCCCCGAACCGGCCCCGCTGCACCCGGTCGCTGGGGCAGCCCACATTCAGGTTGATCTCATCGTAGCCCCGCGCCGCGGCGATGCGGGCGCAGGCGGCGAGTTCGTCCGGGTCGCAGCCGCCGAATTGCACGGCCAGCGGTTTTTCCCGCGGGTCGAAACCCAATAGCCGGTCCGGGTCGCCATGCAGGATCGCGCCGGTGGTGACCATTTCGGTGTACAAGAGGGCGTGGCGGGAAATCAGCCGCAGGAAATAGCGGCAATGGCGGTCGGTCCAGTCCAACATCGGGGCGATGGACAAGGGACGCCGGAGCGGGGGCGGAAGGCTGGTCATGGTGGGTCGGGTCGGAATGCCGCGCCGGAAGCGGGCCGAAACAAGCAGCCCGCGTCGACGCGGGCCACCGGGGTTGTGGTCGGGTCAGCGGGAACGGTCGGACGGCGGCGGGCCGGCCAGCATCGGCAGGGCCGCCAGGAGTTCCAATTGCCGGATGGCCCGGCGCTGGTTGGCCCAATAGCGGGCCAGCGCCAGCAAGGCCACGGCCAGCGCCGCGAGGCAGCCGTAGAACAGGGTCTTGAGTTCGGCCAGTTCGCCCTTGAGGTCGGTTTTGTGGAGGGCGGTGGCTTGGCCCGCCGCCATGGGTTGGTAGCGCCCATGCTCTTGGCGGGCGGAGTCCAGCCCCAGCGTGGTGCCGGCCCGTTCGGTGTAGGCTTCGAGGGTTTGCAGGTCGCTCTTGAGCGATTCGAAGGCGCGGAGGTCTTCCAGCGCCACCTTGCCGGATTCGACGCTTTTTTCCAGCGCCTTGAGCCGGACTTCGACCGAGTCGGCCAGGAGGGCGTTGAACTTGGTTTGCAGGGCTTCCATGTGCTGGTTGAGGGCGCGGAGCCGGGTGTCGCCGCCGGTGTCCGCCGCCCATTGGGCTTCGAGATGGTTGACGAAGCCCTGGACCTGGAGGAACAGCACCAGCACCGCGGCCAGCAGGATGCCCGCCGCCAGAGCCGCGAAAATCCCGCCGGCGCGTCTTTGTGGCACCGGCAGGGCTTGCCGGACCAGGCCGCGCTGGCCGGACCTGTCAGCCACCACTCGCTTGCCTCGATATTGTTCGTACATTCGGACTTCCCCGTGAGCCGTCGCGGATGGCCGCGTGCCGCGCCCAGGGTGGTTCCATGGGGCCGCCGCCAATTTCGACCGGCAAATATCGCAGAATAGCCTTCATCGGTCAATTAAGGCCCGGGCCGCTTCCAGGGTCCGCTTCATGTCGCGCACGGCGGTGTCCAGTCCGGTCATGACCGCCCGCGCCACGATGGCATGGCCGATGTTCAGTTCGTGGATATTGGGGATGCGGCAGATATCGGCGACATTGTGGTAATGCAGGCCATGGCCGGCATTCACGATCAAGCCGAGTTCCCCGCCCAACCGGGCCGCCGCTTGCAGGCGTTCGAGTTCGCGCCGCCTCGCGCCGGGGCTGGCGGCGTCGGCATAATGGCCGGTATGGAGTTCGATCACGGGAGCGCCCGCCCGCGCCGCCGCTTCGATCTGGCGCGGGTCGGCGTCGATGAACAGGGAGACTTCGATCTCCGCCGCGGCCAGGGCGGCGCAGGCGTCCTTCATGCGGGCGGTGTCGGCGGCGACATCCAGGCCGCCTTCGGTGGTCAATTCGGCGCGTTTCTCGGGCACCAGGCAGCAGGCGGCGGGCCGGACCTTCCGGGCGATGGCGATCATCCCGTCGGTCACGGCCATTTCCAGGTTCAGGCGGCTGTGCAGCATCGCCGCCAGGAGTTCGATATCGCGGTCCTGGATGTGGCGGCGGTCTTCGCGCAGATGGGCGGTGATGCCGTCGGCCCCGGCCTGTTCGGCGATTAGGGCGGCTTGGACGACTTCCGGGTAGCGGGTGTGGCGGGCCTGGCGCAGCGTGGCGATATGGTCGATGTTCACGCCCAGGAGGATGGGGGCTATGGCGTTCATGCGTGCGGTGCTTTCCCTGTGGATGGTTGGAACAGGTCGCGGCTTTTGAGGCCGCGGCCATCGAGATAGTATTGGACGACCCGCCGCATCAGGTGTTTGGCTTCCTTGAGCGCCACCGGGCTTTCCAGGCGGTCGCGGCCCAGGTCCAGCAGGGTCGAACCGTGGATGGCCGCAGGATGGTCGGGCGGACAGGCCACCGGGCCGGATTCGATGTGGTAGGCGTAGGTCCGGGCCGGATCCACGGGCCGGCCGGAACCGGCTTCCCGGTCCAGGCACAGCCCATAGCCCAGGTGTTCCAGCAAGCCGACCTCGAAGCCGCGCAGGGCGGGTTCGGCGGAATCGTCGGCCTGGGCGAGCCGCCCCAGCGTGTCCAGGTACAGCCGGAACACTTCCGGGTAGGGGTCGAGGGGCGGGAGCAGGTACGAGAGCAGTTCGTTCAGGTAGAAGCCGCAGTACAGCGCGGTGCCGCGCAGGGCGAAGGCCTCGCCGCAGGGTTCCGCCGCCGTCAGCACCGGGAGTTCGCCCCGGCCCGTCCACGATAACCGCAAGGGGGCGAAGCATTGCAGGAAGGCCGCGCCTGGGGTGCGACCGCGTTTCGCGCCCTTGGCGAGCAGGTTCAAGCGGCCTTGCGGCTCCGAGAAGATATCCAGCAACAGGCTGGTTTCGCAGTAGTCGCGGCGGCGGAGGATGACCGCGTCCTGGCCGGGTTCATTCGGCATAGCCCAGGCTGCGTAGGGCGCGTTCGTCGTCCGACCAGTTCTCCTTGACCTTGACCCAGAGTTGCAGGAACACCTTGCCCTCGGTCAGGCGCTCCAAATCCTGGCGGGCGCGTTCGCCGACCTTTTTCAGCACTTCGCCCTGCTGGCCGATGACGATGGCTTTCTGGCCTTCCCGCTCCACCCAGATCAGGGCGGCGATGCGGGTCAGCTTGCCCTCGGTCTGGTATTGCTCGATCTCCACGCTGAGGGCGTGGGGCACTTCCTGGCCCAGCGACCTGATCAGTTTCTCGCGGATGATTTCCGCCGCCAGGAACCGGAGGCTGCGGTCGGTGAGTTGGTCCTGGTCGAAGATCGGTTCGCCCTCGGGCAGGAGTTCCATGATCTTGTGTTCCAGCGCGTCCAGGTTGTGGCCGCGCAGGGCCGAGGCCGGGATCAGGGCGGCGAAGGGATGGCGTTGCTGGGCGCTCTCCAGGAAGGGCAGCAGGGCGGCCTTGTCCTCCAGCCGGTCCACCTTGTTGATGACCAGGATCACCGGGGCGGCGGAGGTTTTGATGCGTTCCAGCACCAAATCGTCCTCGGGCAGCCACACGGGCCGGTCCACGATCCACACGATCACGTCCACATCCAACAAGGCCGTGCCCGCCGTGCGGTTGAGGTAGCGGTTCATGGCCCGCTTCTGGCTGGCGTGGATGCCGGGGGTATCGACGAACACCGCCTGTCCCGCCTCCGTGGTCTTGATACCGTGGATGCGGTGGCGGGTGGTTTGCGGGCGGCGCGAGGTGATGCTGATCTTCTGGCCGATCAGGTGGTTGAGTAGGGTCGATTTGCCCACGTTGGGGCGGCCCACCAGGGCGACATAACCTGCTTTCATGATTTGAATCCGAAGTCCTGGACCAATTTGGCCAGCATTTTCTCGGCGGCTTGCTGCTCGGCTTTCTTACGCGAGGAGCCGGTACCCTCGCAGGTCTCGGCGGTCAGCGCGATGCGGCATTCCACCACGAAGGTTTGGTCGTGCGGTTGGCCGACCACCGATTTGAGGATATAGACCGGCAATTCCAGGCCGCGGGCCTGCATGGCCTCCTGGAGCCGGGTCTTGGGGTCTTTCTTCCAATCCTGCACCGACAAGGCGTCGATCTGCTCGGCGAATTGGTTGAGGATCCAATGGCGGCAGGCGTCCATGCCCTGGTCCACCAGCAATGCGCCGATCAAGGCTTCCAGGGCGTCGGACAGGATGGAATCGCGCCGGTAGCCGCCGCTCTTGAGCTCCCCCGAACCCAGGATCAGGTAGTCGCCCAGGTTCAACTTGCGGGCGAGGTTGGCGAGCGAGGTCTGGTTGACCAGCATGGCCCGCAACCGGCTGAGGACGCCCTCGTCGGCGTCGCGGAACTTGCCGTACAGGCGTTCGGCGATCACGAAGCCCAGCACCGAATCCCCGAGGAATTCCAGCCGTTCGTTGTTGTCCGATTCGGCGCTGCGGTGGGTGAGGGCGCGTTTCACCAGCAGCGGGTTCCTGAAATGCAGGCCCAGTTTCCTGGCGAGTTTTTCCGGCTCTTGGATCAACGTGCGGCTACCTCGATGGAATCGTCGAAATGGGCGACGATATCGATATTGCCCATGATGGGCTGGGTGACATCATAGGCGATTTGTATCGTCATACCGGAACTGTCCTTGGTGATATAAACATTATCCTTGGTGACGCTGTTGATCATGTCGATATCCCAGTGTTTTGCCAAGCTGGCGAGGACTTCCTGCTTGGACCGCGTCGCCAAGTCGGGATCGCTTTTCAAGGATTGCAGGGAAGCGACCACTTTGTAATGGTCCAGGTAAATCGGGCCGATCTTGATAATCAGCATCGCGAAAAAACCGACCAAGCACATCAGCAGCACGAAGCCGAGGAAGGTCATACCACCTTGGCGGACGGGAGTTTGATTCATGGCCTATGCCCCTGGATTTATGGTGATTACGAGGGCGCTCCCCCGGTCTGGGAAGTCCCTGGATTATTTTAGCGAGGTGCCGATCCGGTTGAAGGCGATGCCGCCGTCCCAGCTCATCCAGATGAAGAAGGCTTTGCCGACCAGGTTGGCTTCCGGCACCGTGCCCCAAAACCGGCTGTCGTTGCTATTGTCGCGGTTGTCGCCCATGACGAAGTATTGGCCTTCCGGCACGGTCCATTCGCCTTCCTTCGCGGCGGGTTCGCCGACCCGCGCCAGGATATCGTGGGTGACGCTGCCCAAATCCTCGCTGAGCAGGGTTTCGCCGCCCCATTGGCTACCCGCCTGGCTGCCTTCGTAGACGCCCAGCGCGGTCTGCTTGACCGGCTCGCCGTTCACATACACCTGTTTGTGGACATAGCCGATGCGGTCGCCGGGCAGGCCGACGATGCGCTTGATGTAATCCATGGTCGGGTCTTTGGGATAGCGGAACACCACGATATCGCCCCGCGCCGGTTGGCCCATCGCCACGATCTTGGTGTTGATGACCGGCAGGCGGATGCCATAGGTGAATTTATTCACCAGGATGAAATCCCCGACCAGGAGGGTCGGCATCATCGAACCCGAAGGGATGCGGAACGGTTCCACCAGGAACGAGCGCAGCAACAAGACGATGAGGACGATGGGGAAGAACGAACGGGCGTATTCCACCGGCCAGGGTTGCTGTTCCGGCGGCGGGGGTTCCACCCCTTGCGCCCGCAACATCAGCAGATAGCCGCCCCACACCACGCCGGTCACCAAGGTCGCCAGCACCAGGAAAAACGAAAAATCGAAGTCCATGCCGCCGCCCATCAGGAATCTTTGTTGACGCGCAGGACCGCGAGGAAGGCTTCCTGCGGGATATCGATCTTGCCCACTTGTTTCATGCGTTTCTTGCCCGCTTTTTGTTTTTCCAGGAGTTTGCGTTTACGGCTGATATCGCCGCCGTAGCATTTCGCCAGCACGTTCTTGCGCATGGCCTTGACCGTGGAACGGGCGATGATCTTGGAGCCGATGGCGGCCTGGATCGCGACCTCGAACATCTGGCGCGGGATCAAGTCCTTCATGCGGTCCACCAGATCGCGGCCCCGGCTCTGGCTGATATCGCGGTGGACAATCAAGGATAGGGCATCGACCCGTTCTTCGTTGATGAGGATGTCCAGCTTGACCAGGGGCGCGGCCTGGAAACGCTTGAATTCGTAGTCGAACGAGGCGAAACCGCGGCTGACCGATTTGAGCCGGTCGAAGAAGTCCAGCACCACTTCGCTCAGGGGCAGTTCGAAATTGATCGCCACCTGTCCGCCCATGTACTGCATATTCTTTTGCACGCCGCGCTTCTCGATACACAGGGTGATGACGTTGCCGAGATAATCCTGCGGCACCAGGATATGGGCCTCGATGATCGGCTCGCGCACTTCCTCGACTTCGTTGGGCGAGGGCAGCTTCGACGGGTTGTCGATCTGGATCGTGGAGCCGTCGGATTTCAGGACTTCGTAGACCACGGTGGGGGCCGTGGTGATGAGATCGAGGTCGTATTCGCGTTCCAGCCGCTCCTGGATGATCTCCATGTGCAACATGCCGAGGAAGCCGCAACGGAAGCCGAAACCCAGCGCCTGCGAGGTCTCGGGTTCGTATTGCAGGGCGGCGTCGTTGAGGTTCAGCTTGTTCAGCGCCTCGCGCAAATCCTCGTAATCGTCGGATTCGACCGGATACAGCCCGGCGAACACCCTGGGCTGGACCTTCTGGAAACCCGGCAAAGCCGCTTCGCAAGGATTATCGCTGACGGTGATGGTATCGCCGACCGGCGCCCCGAAGATGTCCTTGATCCCGGCGATGATATAGCCCACCTGCCCGCAATCCAGTTGTTCCATGTCCAGGGGCTTGGGGGTGAACACACCCAGTTTGTCTACCTGGTGGCTCCTGCCGGTGGATAGGATCGTGATCTTTTGTTTCCGCTTGATGGAGCCGTTCACCACCCGCACCAAGGACACCACACCCAGGTAGTTGTCGAACCAGGAATCGATGATGAGGGCTTGCACCGGCGCGTCCGGGTCGCCGGCCGGGGGCGGGATTTTGGCGACCAATTGCTCGAGCAGATCGTCGATGCCGAGTCCGGTCTTGGCGCTGATCCTCAACGCCTCGTCGGCGGGGACGCCGATGATTTCCTCGATCTCGGTGCAGACCTTGTCGGGGTCCGCCGAGGGCAGGTCGATCTTGTTCAGCACCGGCAGGACTTCCAATCCCTGCTCGATGGCGGTATAGCAGTTGGCGACGCTCTGCGCCTCGACGCCCTGGGCGGCATCGACCACCAACAAAGCCCCCTCGCAGGCCGCCAGCGAGCGCGACACCTCGTAGGAAAAATCGACGTGGCCGGGCGTATCGATCAGGTTGAGTTGATAGGTTTCGCCATCCCTCGCTTGGTAGTTGAGGGTGACGCTCTGGGCCTTGATGGTGATGCCGCGCTCGCGCTCGATATCCATCGAATCGAGGACTTGGGCGGACATTTCGCGCTCGCTCAAGCCCCCGCAAATCTGGATGAAACGATCCGCCAGGGTCGATTTGCCATGGTCGATATGGGCGATGATGGAGAAGTTACGGATATGTTGTTGATCGGCCACGGGCTCAGTCCTTGAGTTTCAGGGCCAGGAACAACGAACTGCCGCGCCTTTGCACCAGCATCGCCACGGATTTGCCCTTGGGCAGGTTTTTCACCAAGTCTTTGAAATGGTTCAAGTCTTTCACGGTTTGATCTTGGACCCGGAGGATCACGTCGCCGCGCCGGAGTCCCGCGTCGTAGGCCGGGCCGGGCGTGACGCCCTGCACCAGCACGCCGTTCTTCGGGACTTCCAGTTGCTCGCGCATTTCCGGGGTGAGGTTGATGGCGTTGAGTCCCAGGCGTTTGAGGGTTTCACCGCCCGCCGGTTCTTCCTTGCCGCTGGCGACCGCCGGTTCTTCTTCCGGCAAGGAGCCGATCTTGAGCTGGACATCCTTGGGCGAACCCTGGCGCAGCACCTTGACCGTGGCGGTGTCGCCGATCTTGGTCATGCCGACCAGGGGCGGCAGTTCGGCGGAGGCGTTGATTTCCTGGCCGTTGAAGGCGGTGATGATATCGCCGACCTGGAGGCCGGCCTGTTCCGCCGGACTCTTGGGCAGGATTTTGGAAACCAGGGCGCCTTCCGGCTTCTTCATGCCGAAGGATTCGGCCAGTTCGCGGGTCACGTCCTGGATTTGCACGCCCAGCCAGCCGCGCGAGACATGGCCTTGGGATTTCAATTGCTCGACCACCCGCATGGCGACTTCGGTGGGGATGGCGAACGACAGTCCCATGAAACCGCCGGTGCGGCTGTAAATCTGCGAGTTGACCCCGATCACTTCGCCGTCCAGGTTGAACAAGGGACCGCCGGAGTTGCCGGGATTGATCGCCACGTCGGTCTGGATGAAGGGCACGTAATTGTCGCTGGGCAGGCTGCGGCCCTTGGCGCTGACGATGCCGGCGGTCACGGAATGGTCGAAGCCGAACGGCGAGCCGATGGCCAACACCCATTCGCCGACCTTGAGTTTGTCGGCGGAACCCATCTTCACCGTCGGCAAATCCTGGGCATCGACCTTGAGCAGGGCAATATCGCTGCGCTTGTCGGAGCCGACCAACTTGGCGACCAATTCGCGGCGGTCTTGCAGGCGCACCACGATCTCGTCGGCGTCCTTCACCACATGGTGGTTGGTGATGATGTAGCCGTCCGGCGAAATCACGAAGCCGGAACCCAGGGATTTGGATTCGCTGGGTTCGCCGCCTTCGGGGCCGCCCTCGCCGAAATAGCGGCGCAGGAAATCGTCGAAGGGCGTGCCTTCGGGCGGCGGCTCCATGCCTTCGGGCAGTTCGGGGTGTTCGACCGCGGCCATTTTCTGGGTGGTGCTGATGTTGACCACCGCCGAGCTGTTCTTTTCGACCAGCACGGTGAAATCGGGTAATTGGGCGGTGGCGGACGGCGGCACGGTCGCCAGCAGGGAAAAGCATAGGAGCGCCGCGGCCCACTTGGATTTAAGCATGACTAACTCCCAAGTTGTCAGGGAACCATAGGGTAAGGAATGGGATGGGATGGGGACAGCGCGATCAGCCGAGTTTCCGCAATACCACGGGGCGCGGTGTATTGCGCGAGGACAGCCGTGAAAATTTCAGGAAGGCGAGGGTCGCGGCCAAACCGGCCAGGCCACCCGAGGCGGCCGCCAGATCGGCGGGGGTGGCGAAAGCGCCGCCCAGGGTTTGGCCCAGGATGGCACCGGCCAGGAGCCCCAGCAGTGGCAACAGGTAAATCGCGAACGAGCCTTTGACGATGGCCCCTTCTTCGATCCCCAGGACCACGCGGTCGCCCGCCCGCACCTCGATGGGGGAAGACACCACGAGGCGGGCCAGATCGGGCTTGCCCTGTTCCAGGTAATCGGCGACACCGGCGGTGGCGCAGGGGGTTTTGCAAGCCGCGCAGGCCGATTGCCGGGGTTTTTCCACCCAGACTTGATCGGCTTCGACGTGGGTGACCAGGGCCTCTTCTTCGATCATGGCTGTTCCGTATCGCGGTGGCGCAGGCCGTGGGCGATGGCTTCCACGGTTTTGGCGGGCACCTCGCCCATCACGGTCGCGAGGTAATCGCCGATCTTGACGGACTCGGCATTGATGGTGCCGATTTTCTTGGGATGCTCCTTGGGCGGGCCGCTTTTTTGGTCCTCGATATAGATCGAGACCGAGGAAAAACCGTCGCTCAGGAGGATATGCTCGACCTTGCGGTCGTTCGGCGGGCGCTGCAAATGGCTGTACGACACGATTTGGAAGCCATCCGGCACATCGTGCAATTCCCAATGCAAGGAATCCAGCGGCAGGGTTTCGCGCTGGCTGGTTTGTCGGGTGAATTGGTCGATGGGCATAGAAGGGCTGAGGTCGCCGCCGGCGAAGCTGGGATCGAGGTCCAACGAGGTGAACACCATTTGTTCGACCGCCTGCCCGTCTTCCCCCAAAATCTCGAACTTGAGCGGTAGTTTGGAATCGGTGTCGATCCAGATGCGCCGGGCATAGCGGTAAGCGTCGAGCGGCGTGATATCGACCACCTGCGATAGGCGGCGGGCCACGTATTCCTGCCCTTTCAACTCGACCCGGTAATCGCGGGAAAGCTGGGTTAGGTCGTCCGGGATGTCCAGCAACACCGAGCGGGTGGAAGGTTTGTTCTCGACGAAGACCGTTTTGGTTTCGGGATAGTAGCAGGCCACTTTCTGGGCATCGCGCACCACTTCCCGCAAGGGGCTGTTCATCGAGACCAAGCGTTCCTGTTCCTTGCCGCCATTGACGGCGTGGAACAATTGGAAGCTCTCGACCTGCTTATCCTTGAGGTAGGCGACGGTGCCCTTGTAGTTGCGCTGGCCCACGGCATGGCGCATATCGGTGAGCCAGCCCAAGGCCGGAGCCTGTGGCGGGGCCACCGGCGCGGCGACGAGGCCCAGCGCCGCCAGCAGACACAAAGCGCCCAGCCCTGGGACCAAGCCCTTGCGCAGCCGGGACAGCGGGATCGACATGAACGCGGCCACCAGCGGTTAGCGCGGGGAACCGGAACTGACCAGCCGCACCGAGGGCAACATGCCCTGGGCACCGGACAGATAGGCGGTTTCATAATGGGCGACCAGATAGTCGCGGAACTCCGGATCGACCGAGGCCTGGGCGTTGTCGCCGTCGATGCCGGATTGCGCGATGACGTTCGGGCCGTTCATCGGGGAATAATCATGCAGGGATTTGCCCACCATCACCGCCACGGCGGCCAGGGAGGCCGCCAAGGCCAGGGTGACGACCTTGTCCCGATAGCCCATATCGCGCCGGGTGGCGGATTTGGCGGCTTGCGGGGCCAGGATGGTGGGTTCGTCGGCCAGCGCGGCGCTGATGCGGTCCACGAAGCCGCTATCGGGCACCAGGCTGGATTGGGAGCGCAGCGCCATACCGACCAAGTTGTAGCGGCGCCATTGCGCCCGCAAGGCGGGATCGGATTCGATCCCGGCCAGTAGTTTCAAGGATTCATCGCGCCCCAACTCGTCGTCGAGCATGAGGCTCAGCTTCTGCTTTAGGCTGTCTTCGATCATGGACGTGCCCCTAACCAAGTAAATGTTCAAGTTTCTTGTCGATGGCCTCGCGGGCCCGGAAAATCCTGGACCGCACGGTGCCTACCGGACAATTCATGACTTGCGCGATTTCGTCATAGCTCAAGCCGTCGAACTCGCGCAAACTGATCGCCGTGCGTAATTCTTCTGGAAGTTCGTCTAAAGCCAATTGGATTACTTCTGCCAGTTCTTCGCTCAGCACGAGACCCTCGGGGGTCTCGTTGTCTTTTAGACGAACCGCGGATTCGAATTGTTCCGCCTCATCAATATCGATCTCGTCGTCGGACGGGCGCCGCGCCCGCATCGCCAAATGGTTTTTGGCGGTATTGATCGCGATCCGGTAAAGCCAGGTATAAAACGCGCTCTCGCCGCGGAAACCCGGCAAGGCCCGATAGGCTTTGATAAAGGATTCTTGGGCAACGTCCAAGGCTTCGTGAGGGTCCTTGATGTACCGGTTGATCAACTGGGCGATCTTGTATTGATACTTGCGGACGAGGATATCGAACGCTTTTTTGTTGCCCTGCTGTACCTGCCGGACCAATTCCTCGTCGAGTTGTTCTCCCATTCCGGGGAATCCTTAGTAAGGGGGTGTCCGCCCTCGACGGCGGGTCGCCGTGGTTCGAGCGCGGGCGACCGTGAACGGATGGTCGGGGATTATCGTCTGGGCGTGGATGCTGTGATTCCTGGGAAAGCGATAAAACCTTCCGAATCCGGCCCAGTGTTGCCAAAAAGCATTATCGTCGTTTACCCGGCACCGTTCAATCGGTGTTCCCGCCCATGGCGGTGGACGTTCCGCCCACCCCGCCGTTTCCCCTGGGACCGGAGCGCCCACATTGTAACCACCCACCGCCCGAATCCGGCACGGGGCTTGTTGAAACAGAGCGCACCCGGCCCATGGCATTTCCGGCAGGCGCTTGGACCGCTGTTTAAGGGCGCGGAGTTTTACAGTAGGATGACGGGATTCCTTAAACCCGGTTTCAACGATGTCATCACTCGCATACGACGTTCTGGTCATAGGCAGCGGTGCCGCCGGCCTCAGCTTGGCTTTGCGGCTGGCCGACCATGCGCGGGTCGCCGTGCTGTCCAAGACCGCCCTGACCGAATCCAACACCCTCTACGCCCAGGGCGGCATCTCGGCGGTGCTGGACGAGGGCGACTCCATCGAATCTCATATCCAGGATACCCTGGTGGCCGGGGCCGGGCTGTGCGATCCTGACACCGTGCGTTTGGTGGTTTCGCACGGCAAGGAATGCATCGATTGGCTATTGGACCGCGGCGTGCCCTTCACCGAGGTCGTATCGGAAAACGGCGGGCACCATCTCCATCTCACCCGCGAAGGGGGGCACACCCACCGCCGGGTGGTCCATGCCGCCGACGCCACCGGCCTCGCGGTGGAAACCTCGCTCGAACAACATACCCGCGCCCATCCCGGGATCGAGGTGTTCGAGTATCACAATGTGATCGACCTCATCACCGCCAAGAAGTTGGGCGGACGCGAACAGCGGGTGCTGGGGGCCTATGTGTTGGATAGCCAGGAGCAAAAGGTCAAGACCTTCCGCGCCCGTTATGTGGTGCTGGCTTCGGGCGGGGCCAGCAAGGTCTACCTCTACACCAGCAATCCCGATATCGCGACCGGCGATGGCATCGCCATCGCCTGGCGGGCCGGGGCGCGGGTCGCCAATATGGAATTCATCCAATTCCATCCGACCTGCTTGTTCCATCCCCATGCCCGCTCCTTCCTGATTTCGGAGGCGGTGCGCGGCGAGGGCGGACGCTTGCTATTGGCCGACGGTTCGCCCTTCATGCCGCGCTTCGATCCCCGCGGCGAGTTGGCCCCGCGCGATGTGGTGGCCCGCGCCATCGACCACGAGATGAAGCGCTTGGGGGTCGATTGCGTATTCTTGGATGTTTCCCACCAGCCCGCCGAATTCATCAAAAGCCATTTCCCCACCATTTATGCCCGCTGCCTGGAACTCGGCATCGATATCACCCGCCAACCGATCCCGGTGGTGCCGGCGGCGCACTATACCTGCGGCGGCGTCCTCGCCGACCATGAGGCCCGCACCGATATTCCGGGGCTGTACGCGGTGGGCGAGGTGGCTTGCACAGGACTCCATGGCGCGAACCGGATGGCGAGCAATTCCCTGCTGGAATGCTTGGTGTTCGCCAAGCAGGCGGCGGAGGATATCCTGCGGGGTTTAAAGGACCAGCCCAACCCGCCGGAATTGCCGGAATGGGATGAATCGCAAGTGACCGACTCCGACGAGGAGGTGGTGGTTTCCCATAACTGGGACGAAATCCGCCGGTTCATGTGGGACTATGTCGGCATCGTCCGCACCGATAAGCGCCTGCAACGGGCTTTGCGCCGGGTCGAGTTATTGAAGCAGGAAATCGCCGAGTATTACGGTAATTTCCGGGTAACCAGCGATTTGTTGGAATTGCGCAACCTGGTGATCGTGGCCGAGCTGATTATCCGCTCGGCCTTGTTGCGGAAGGAAAGCCGGGGCTTGCATTTCACCTTGGATTATCCCGGCCTGGAAACCCGGAAGCCGCCGGCCAATACCATCCTGGTGCCCTGAAAGCCTCAGGGCTTGACCGCCACCCCCCAAGGATATTGCCCCACCGCCACCGATTTCAGCACCTTGCGCTGCACGAGGTCGATGATGGAGACATCGTTGCTGGCCCCGTTGGTGGTGTAGAGCCGCTTATGGTCGGGCGAGAACGCCAAATTCCACACCCGCTGACCGACCAGGAAATGGTCGACGACTTCGAGTTTCTGGGCGTCGATCACCGCCACCCGGTTGGACGGCCCCAGGGCCACATAGGCATAGCGCCGCTCGGGGTCGATCTTGATGCCCACCGGCTGGATTTTCTCCTGGGTCACGCCGGGGATTTTGAAGCCGATCTTGCCCACCGGTTGGCGGGTCGCCACATCGATCACCGACACCGTGCCCGCGATTTCCGAACTCACCCAAAGCTGCCGGCCATCGTCTGTGAAGGCGCAGGCGCGGGGGCGCGGATCGACCAGGGTGTTGTCGGCGACCTCCAGGGTCTTGCGGTCGATCCAATGCGCCATATTGGTGGTCTCGCTGGTCGCGGCCACCCAGGTACCGGCCGGGCTGGCGCAAACGCCTTCCGGTTCCACCCCGACCGGGATGGTTTTCACCACCTTCTTGCTGGCGATATCGACTACCGTGACTTGGTTGTCGTCCTCGTTGGAGACATAGAGCGCCTTGCCGTCCGGGTCGAGGGCGAAGGTTTCCGGGTCTTCGCCCGAGGGCAGTTTGCCGATCACCTTGAGCGTCGCGGTATCGACCACCTTGATGGCGTCCTCGTCGCTGACCGCGACATAAAGCTGCTTGCCATCCGGGGATAGGGCGATGCCGCGGGGGCGCTTGCCGATCTTCACCGTCTTCAGCAGTTTGCCTTCCGGCGCGACCACAGCCAGGGCGTTGTCTTTTTCCAGGGTGACATAGAGGGTTTCGGCGTGCAGCGGGGCGGAGGCCAGCCACAGGCCGAGCAGGAAACGCGCGGATTTGTTCATAGCAGAGAGGCTCGGGTGGAAAGATGTTTTTGATCGGCGTGATAGGCCGCTTCGTACAGCCGCAATTTGGCGGCGAGGTGCTGGTATAGCTCGTCGTAGGTGACGCAATGCAGGGGTTTGTCGTCGGCCAGGAGATGTTCGCGCCGCCAGTGCAAACGCTTGATTTGGTCGGGATCGAGCCGGGTTTCCAGCCCGGCGATGAAGAGTCCTTGGAAACCCGAATAGTGCGGGCCGAACCGCCGCAGGGATTGGTTGCTGCCGCGGGTTTCGGCCAGCCGCCAAAACCAATCGATCATCCGGCCACAACCCCGGTCGAATTGTTCCGCCCAATCCTCCCCGCCGCCGGTGCCCAAGGCCACGAAGCAGAATTCGCCGGCCACGGAATCGCCGATGGCGATATCGCAGAGGGAAACCCCGAGCAAATCGTAGTCGAACGCCAAACGGTCGGCCTGGGCCAGATAGGGGAAATAGGCTCCGATGAAGGCCGAGAGGTGTTTATGCCGCCGGAACCAGTCGAGTATGTCCGGGCCATGGGCGAAGGTTTCCGGCGCGTTGAGCTTGGCCGCCAAACCGGCCAGTTCCTTGCGGCATTGCCAGGGATCGAAGGCGAATTCCTCGAAGCTTTGCATGGGCTAATGCACCGAGTAGAACATCTTTTCCAAACGCCGATGGGCGACCACGTCCAACACCTGGATTTCTCCTTGTTCGTGCCTGAATAGTATCCTGAGTTCCGGGGTGGCCCGGAGCAGGTAGGTGGATTTTTCCCCGGTCAGGCGCTGCACATGGCGTAGGATATATTCGTCGTCCGGGAAACGGGCGAGCAAATGGGTTTGGTGTTCGATCCGGTTGCGGTCTTGCGGCAACAGGGAGCGGATGGCGATGGCGGCTTGGGGGCTTATGGTGACCATGGGCGGCGCTAGGATTTCCACCCCCGCTTGGGTTCCCGGAATTCGGACTGCATTTCCGTCCGCGCTCCTTGGATTCCGTTACGCAAGCGGCGTAGGTGTTCGAGAACCAGGTTTTCGACATTATCGGTCATGGCGGGACTCCGGTGGGTGGATGGTGATTCAGCGGTCCTATTGTGCCCGAATCCGGGCCTTAATATTTTCCCAATTTTGACGGCGTTGTTGCATAAACAGCTGATTTTGGAGGTTCCATCATCATGGGAACCTTCGATGGAGGACAGCCATGGCCACCCTACCCCCTTACAGGTGTAGGTTTATTCATACCGCCCCCGTGAGGATCGCCACGGTTGCCCCTGGGGTTGGGATTGGCACCGATGGCCAGGGTTCTGGGCGGGCCTTCCCCACCGGCAAGGCGCGGCGCTCGAAGAGGGCGGCCAGGATCAGGGAACGGCCATGGCGGAAAATCCCCACCAGCCGCCAGCGGTGGGCCTGTTGGCGGGGAGAGCCCGGAATGGCCGGGAAGGTGGCGGCGGCCATTCCGGCCTCGGCCTCCCCGCCCACCGAGAGCAGCCACCAGGTGGCGATGGCGATCGCCAACCAGAGGCGCTCCGCCCGCTCGGGATCGTCCATGCGGGTGTTCTGCCATTGCCAGCCGCCGCCCTTGATTTTCTTGAAGCTTTGCTCGATCCAACCGCGCAATCCGTACCAGCAGGCGTTGGCGGCTTCCGGCGGCAGGTCCGTCAGGACGAGCCAGGGGTCCTTGTGGCCTTCCCCCCAATAGGCCAACAGGGTGCAGTCCAGGCGGGTCCGCTTGCCGCCGAACGCCGTCCCCCGGCCTTGCCAGCGGTCGCCCACCTTCGGCACCAGGCGGGTGAACGGCCGCCAGTGCCGCCATCCCCGGGGGCGGAAGGTGCCGCCCGAGTTCACCCGCAGCATCGGGTGCCAGCCCAGCGCTTGGATCCCCTCGAACAGCCACTTGGCGTACAGCCCCCGGTCCGCCAGCACCAGGACGGTCCACGACGCGGGCGCGACGTCCTTAAAATGCCTCAGCAAGGCCAGCCATTCGGGCTTCCACGGATGCTTCCGTTCCGCCCTCAGCACCTTCCAGGCCACCGGCACCGCGCAGCCCCGGTAAAGTACGCTGACCGCCAGGACCACGAACCGCTGCCCCAGGCTCGTCGCGTCCAAGGCGACCGCCAACTGGTTTCCATCCCAGCCCTCCAAAACCCAGCCCAGCCAGGGGGCCCGGCACGCCTCCACGTCGAGTTCGCGGCGCTCCTTCCCGGCCTTGGCCTCCTTCCCACGGTAGACGTAGCGCAGGCGCTCCCGCACCGCGTCGCCCTTCTGCCCCAGCCGACACGACCACCAGTCGGTCAGCGCCGAAAGGCTGCAAGCGCCGACCACGACCATGCCCAGGCTCCACAGGGCCAAGCCCATCACCATCGGCTTCGAAAGGCCGGGAAAGTGGATGGCGATCTCCCGGTTCCATTGGTACAGTTCTGGAGGGCGAGGCATGGCGGTTCCTCCGGTACAGGGTGTTTGTCGTTACTCACCAATGTACCTTAACCCTTTGTCTCGCCTCCGGTTTTCCTGAAACCTACCCCTGTAAGCACCCTACCTCTCCGGCGCAATCCGCCCTCCCCGCCCACCGCCCAGACCGCCGGGCGCTTATGTTGGCGCGGTCGCTGCGGGGCAAGGATTCCCCTGCGGCGATGGGTTTCGGCTATCGGTTCTAACATCGCGCTGGCTTATTCCCCAACCTGACGTGCTAATTTGTCCACCAAGCCGTGGTTATACCGAATCCCTTGCCGCATCATGGCTTCGGCGGCCTCCCGGAAAGAGGGAATCCAATTTTGCTGCTTGGCCTTGAGCAAAACGCCCAAGGTGCCAGTCACTTTCAAGCCGAGGTATTCGGCCATATTGCGCCCGATTTTCTCGTCGATGATGACCCAATCGGCGTTCAACTTGCGGGCCATGTCGAGCGTGTGTTTTTCATCCTTATCCAGTTCGAGCAAAATCGTGGGATATTGGACGGGCGTGGATTCGACTACTTTCACCCATGGCAAGGCGCGAAGATCGGGAACCCTTATGATTCCACCCATTGCGCATTCCTCTATGACTTCGCCTACCAAATGAATCTCGGTGAATAAGCACGGCAATAGATCGAGTTGCCCGATACCGCTGAGCGCGATCAAAGGCGTGGTATTGGAAAAAACGATCATAGCAGCGCGGTTTCCCTCGCCAGATCGTCTTCCGAATCCTCCAGAAAAACCGCCCCGGCGTCGAAGGCTAGGCGCAGGAATTCAACGCGCCCGATATTCAGCCAAGTTGCCGCCGTGCCCGACGATAATTTTCCTTCTTTGAACAAGCCGATGGCGGTTTGGTGCTTGATATATTCGGCGAAACCTTCGGCGTTTAGGTGCAGCCCTAACAGCAATTCCGTGGGGCAATCGATTTGGATGGTGTGTTTCATGGTTATCTTTGGATTGTGTGGATTCCTGCCCGCAGCGTCTCGGGTTGCGCCGGAGGGATGGGGCTCCGCGGAACCCGGCGGGCGGTGATTCCCCCACGGCGATGGGTTTCGGCTATCGCTTTTGCCCATCGTGCCGGGTTTCCACTAACCGAGCTATTGGAGGTAACTTCCGGGGTATGCGGTCGATAATCTTCCGACCTGATATACCTTCCTTTTCTTTAAGCGCTTTGCAGATCGCTTCAAGGTTATTGCCATAGCGTGCGGCTAAGGCCAAACCCTGGTTTCTGACTTCATCGACAATCTCGTCATTCTTCATCGTCGTTGGCTCCTAATTCTTCGGGTGAGCAGAGAATCGGGCATAACCATCCCTGATTTTCGATAACACGGGCAATGAGCGCCTTCGTTTCGGCATTGTTGATGTGTTTGAAGTTCCAAGTGAGCAGGTAATCAATCCCTTGCGTGGCGGCGATGGCGATATGCAGCGCATCGCGGACGCTGTTGTCCGGGACGGCTTTCGACAATACCAGCGCATCGGCGAGCCATTCGGCTTCGGCAGTAATGGCGATATTCGGAATATCTGCGACGGCTTCGAGGCGTTTGGCGGCGGCGGCTGGGTCGCCGCCCGAAATTTCCTCTTCGACCAAGACGGAGATATAAACCTCATATCGGCCTTTGGATTGCAGCCACCAATCGTAGGTGATGGCTTGGCGTCCGGCTTTGATAACGTCCCGGCTTGGCCGCGAGGTGAGGTAGCTGATAATGGAGGATTCGATATAAACCGATGCGGTCATAGGTTGAACCTTGGAAGGGTGTTAATGCTCCATATTCCTGCGCCGTCCACGGCCAACGCAACCGCCCCGCCCTTTTCCCTTGGCCTCTGCGGCGGGCCGGAAGGTCAGCCCCTGGCGTCCCGGATTGCGCCGGAGGGGTGGGGCTGCGCGGAACCCGGCGGGCGGTGATTCCCCCACGGCGATGGGTTTTGGCTGTCGCTTCTGCCCGTCCTACCGTGCTGAGATATTTTTCACCGGGTCCAACACGGTTAATCCAGCGATCCACTCGAAATCTTTGGTATTGGCCGTTGCCAAGGTACTTCCCAGAACCATCGCCGTGCCCGCCACAATCGCATCACCCAACGACATTTTCCGTTGTTGGCGCAATTTGACCGCCTGTTCGAGAATCGGTTGGGTCACTGGGATTATGGGCGCGGCGCTGAAAAACTCGGAGAAATCTTGTTTGTCTTCCGCAGTCAGTCGATGGTATCCCATTACTTCCAAATAACTGATGGCGGAAACCGAGGGCGTGTTTTCGGCGATCCATTTCCGCAAATCGATATATTCCGGCTTGATGGAATAAATGATGAGGTTGCTATCCAGCAGCATGACTTATTCCCTGCCCGGAAGGGGACGGTCTTCGCGGGTTTCCCGCTGCCAAGCGATGGGATCGGTGATATCCGCCAAAGCATTCCGATCCGCCATGCGTTGCAGCGCGGAGGCCATGCGCTGGCCTGCCGGGTTGCCGGGATGTAGTTTGATGGCATGGATGAGTTGATAAACCACGGGCAAATCTTGCTCTTCGAGTTCGTCTATCGCGGATTTGAGGGTTTCCTTGGTAATCGCCATGGCTTTTCCTGTAGGTTGGTTTTTACACGTATAGCGGCGCGGATTAAAAATCGCCGCCCCGGTTGATGACAAAGACAAAATGCCGACCCGCTGGCCGCTGCGGCGGGCCGGAAGGTCGGCCCCTGGCGTCTCGGGTTGCGCCGGAGGGATGGGGCGGAGCGGAACCCGGCGGGCGGTGATTCCCCCACGGCGATGGGTTTCGGCTGTCGGTTCAATCCATCTACCGCGTTTCAGGTACCACACACTGCACCTCTCGGATTCTCCCTTCATGCCACACGCAGAAATACTCTTGAGCCGAATAAACGTGGCGCTCCGCATTCCAAGCAATACGACGATTCATTGTCGCAATATTTCCAGGTTTACAAATTACGGTGGGTTTTAGTGGGTTTTCAAAAACCCCGTAAAAACCAACATGACGACCAAGAGGAAAAAATACTTCGGTTTCTCTTAGGCCAAATCCTATTGGTCCCGATCTATTTCCTTTCCAAGCAAGGGAAACTGGGTGATCTGAGCAGATAAACTCTGGCCCTTCAGGCGGTGCCACCAATATCGACCAAGTTCTCTGACCTAAAAGCGGCAGCAATTGATCAAACGTTTTAAATTCCACGCGCAAATTTCCCTCTGGAAGGAACTCAAAATCGTATTTTCCTTCCTCGACAAATTGCCTAGCATCTTCAAATGAGACGCCATCGGGCATGTTTTCTCCTGCATCCCGAGCTTTCTCAAGATGGCGGTCCCAGATTTTTTTATCAGATACAAGGATTTCGGCCATCCTGCGGAGCATTTGTTCACGCGAGCGATTAAAGGAACCACGAAACTTTGGATTTCTTACCGCGATTAAACCCAAGAGATTTAATATAAGGTTCCAATCGACATCGTTCGGAAACCTTTGGTTTTCTATAACTCCCCGTATCGCATCTACCGCCTCTCCCTCGAACGGCGCTAGCGCATTTTCAAGCACATCTGGGGGATGTCCATCGATTTCAACCCGGTTAAAGTCCCTTCGCGAAGCAACGTTAAGCGGAGAAGTTTGAAATGCTTGACCCGAGTTAACATCGAGCACAAAGAACTTATCCTCTTTAAGTCCTGAGGATGTGAAAGCAGCTAAATAACCCTGTGGCAAATAATGATGCCGTCTAGCGATAGGTTTTTCTTTCACTCTGGCCCCTCAAAAACTTTACCTATTTACCCACAGTCCCCACCCCCTTCCAAGCCTCCTCCAACCGCTTCCCCGAAACCGGATAAGCCGTCTTCAAGGTCTGCGCGAACAAGGACACCCGGAACTCCTCCAAATGCCAGCGGAACGCATCCCGCCCAGGGTCCAGCTTGCTCGCGGGCGCCTTCACCGCCGCCCAATACCGCTTCTGGAACGGCTCCAACTCCTTGAACTGCTTGAGGTCGCGCAACGGGTCTTGCACGCATTTCTCCACCCGGAACAACAGCGCCTTGAGATAGCGCGGCATTTCCCGGATGCGCGTGTACGGCGTCGTCACCCAGAACCCGGCGTGGACCATCAGGGCCAGTTGCTCCTGCATATCGGCCTTGGCGGGCGCGGGACGCATCGCCTTCAGCTTGGATTGGGCCTCGCCGTAGAGTTGCAGCAGGGTTTGGGCGGTTTTCGCCATCTCCTCAGCCTTCAGCACCAACTCGGTCCGGTGCGCTTGCAGCCGCGCCGCGAATTGCGGGGCGCTACGGATATCCGGCTGATCCTCCAGGAACAGCGCCCCCATGATCCGGTCCAGCAAATCCTCCCGCAATTCCCGCCCCGGCTTCAGTTCGGGATGCAGGAACGGATGGACGGGCAGTTGCTTATATAAAAGCTCGGCCTGGGCATTCACCAACAGGTTTTTCTTGAGGTATTTCAGCTCCTTCGCCAGGGTCAGGCGGAACAGCCGGGCCAAGCCCAAACCGTGCTGGCGTTCGGCTTCCTCGGGGGTATCGAACACCCGCACGCCGATGGTTTCGCCCTCGTCCACCACCGCCGCGAAACCGTGGATCATCTGCCCGTCGTGCTGGCCCTCGAACTCCCGCGGCAAATCGCCGAAGCTCCATTCCTTGAGCTTGGTGTGGAGATAAGCCTGCCGGGCCAGCGCCTGGAAAGTCTGGCCCGCATCGACCGAATGGCGGCGCTTGAGTTCGTCCAGGTCGCGGGAGCGGTCCACCACGGCGTTGTATTCGTCCACCACGGCAATGGTCATGCGCAAATGGGCGGGCAAACCCGCCTCGGTGAAGGCGGTGGTCGGCACGCTGGTCCCGCCGGTTTTCTTGAGCGCCGAACTGAGTTGCTCGAACAAGCGGCCCCGCCCGAAATCCAGCATCGGCAACACCCGCTCGGCATGGTCCGGCACCGGCACGAAATGGATGCGCCAAGTCTTGGGCAAAGCCTTGATGAGCGCGACCACCTTTTCCCGCAACAGCCCTGGGACTAGCCAGCGGAACGGCTCGGGGTCGAGCCGGTTCAAGAGGTGCAGCGGCACGATGGCCGTGACGCCGTCCTCCACGTGGCCCGGCTCGAAGCGGTATTGCAAAGCCAGCTTGAGCGGCCCGACTTGCAGCGTGTCCGGGAAATTCACGGCGTCGAGCGAAGCGTCTTCCTTGCGGGTGATTTCCTCGCGGCTCAGGAACAGTAGCTTAGGTTGGGTGCGCTCGGCGGTTTTGCGCCAACGCTCGAAGGTGACGCCGTTCACGACTTCCGGCGGGATGCGCTCGTCGAAGAAGCGGTACAGCCAAGCCTCGTCCACCAACAAATCGACCCGCCGCCCCTTTTGCTGGAGATATTCGGCTTCTTCCAGAAGCTTGAGGTTGTTGAGGTAGAACGGTGCCTTGCTGTCGTAATCCATTTGCACCAGGGCGGCGCGGATGAACATTTCCCGCGCCTCCTTGGGGTTCACCCGCTCGAAGGGAATCTTGCGCCCGGCCTGGATCACCAGGCCGAACAGGCTGGTCCGCTCATGCACGGCCACGCGGGCGGCTTTGCGCTCCCAATGCGGGTCGTAGTGCTGTTGGTTGACCAGATGCGCCCCGACCTGCTCGATCCAGTCCGGCTCGATTTTGGCGACGGTGCGGGCGTAGACCTTGGTGGTTTCGACCTGTTCGGCGCAGACGATCCATTTCGGCTTGGCCTTGAATTGGAACGAACCGGGATGGATGAAATGCTTCAAGCCCCGCGCCCCGACGTATTCGTTCTGCTCCTGCTTCAAACCGACGTTCGACAACAGCCCCGACAGCAAGGCCCGGTGGACCTCGCCGTATTCGCCCGGTGCCAGATTCAGCTTCAAATCCAGTTCGCCCTTCACCACGTCCATGATCTGGCTGTGGATGTCGTGCCATTCGACCATGCGGATATAGGACAGGAAGCCATCCTTGCACCACGCCCGCTGCTTGGCCTTGCTGAGATGCTTCTTCTGCTCCTCGAACGCCTTCCACAGGTTCAGGAACGACAGGAAATCCGAATGCTCGTGGCGGAAGCGCCAATGCTTCTGGTCGGCGTACAGGGCTTGGTCGGCGGGGCGCTCGCGGGGATCGGGGATGCTGAGCGCGGCGACAATGATGGCAACCTCGGTCAAGCAGCGGCTTTCCGCCCCGGCCAGCAGCATCCGGCCCAAACGCGGGTCCACCGGCAGCTTGGCGAGTTTGCGGCCTATGTCGGTTAATCCCTTCTTTTCGTCCAAGGCGTTGATTTCCTGCAAGGTCTTGAGGCCGTCGCGGATCAAGCGTTCATCTGGCGGTTCCACGAACGGGAAGGCCGAGATTTCGCCGAGTTTCAGCGCGTGCATTTGCAGGATGACCGCCGCCAGATTGGTGCGTAGGATTTCCGGGTCGGTGAACTCGGGCCGGTTGAGATAATCCTGCTCCGAATACAGCCGGATCGCGATGCCGGGACCGACGCGCCCGCAACGCCCGGAACGCTGGTTGGCCGAGGCGCGGGACACCTTCTCGATGGGCAGGCGTTGCAGCTTGCTGCGGTGGCTATAGCGGCTGATGCGGGCATAGCCCGTGTCGATCACCGAGCGGATACCCGGCACGGTGAGCGAGGTTTCCGCCACGTTGGTGGACAGCACGATGCGGCGCGTGCCGGTGGGTTTGAACACCCGTTCCTGTTCGGCCTGGGACAGGCGCGAATACAGCGGCAAGATTTCGCAGTGTTGCGGATGATGCTTGCGCAGGGATTCGGTGGTTTCGCGGATTTCGCGCTCGCCCGACAGGAAAATCAGGATGTCGCCCGCCGATTGGTCGCGCCATAGCTCGTCCACGGCGTTGAGGATGGCTTGTTGCTCGGCCTTGTCGGTTTCGTCCTCGCCTTCCTCCACGTCCTCGACCGGGCGGTAGCGGAGTTCCACCGGATAGGTGCGGCCGGACACATTGATGATGGGCGCGTCCTTGCCGTTGTGGCCGAAATGGCGGGCGAAGCGTTCCGGATCGATGGTGGCCGAAGTGATGATGAGCTTGAAATCCGGGCGCTTGGGCAACAGCCAGCGCAGATACCCCAATAGGAAATCGATGTTGAGGCTACGTTCGTGGGCCTCGTCCACGATGAGGGTGTCGTATTGGTCGAGGAAGCGGTCGTGCTGGGTTTCGGCCAACAGGATGCCGTCGGTCATCAGCTTGACCAGGCTTTCGGGTTTGGTGTGGTCCTGGAAACGTACTTTGAAACCCACGGCTTGGCCCAAAGGCTGGCCCAATTCCTCGGCGATGCGGTTGGCGACGCTGCGGGCGGCGATGCGGCGCGGCTGGGTGTGGCCGATGAAGCCGCTCACGCCCCGGCCCGCTTCCAGGCAAATCTTGGGGAGCTGGGTGGTTTTCCCGGAGCCGGTTTCGCCGCAGACGATGACCACCTGATGGTTGAGGATGGCTTCGAGGATGTCCTGACGCTTCTCCGAAACCGGCAGGTCTTCCGGGTATTCGAGCTTGGGGACGCTGTTGGCCCGCGCTTCCCGCGCCGCGACCGATTCGGCGAGGCGGGTTTGGAGTTCCTCCAACGGTGCGGCGATGTCCTTGCCGGATTTGGCGTCGGCCCGAAGGCGGTCCAGGGTGCGGCGGAGGCGGTGTTGGTCTTTGCGGAGGGCTAGCGGGATGAGCTTTTCTTGGGGTTTGAAGTCGGGGGGCATTAGAAAATACTGATTTGCAAGCTTTCAAAAGTTAAGTAACTCATTTATTACTGAGGAGAGCAGCTAACATTTTTTATAGATGCCCTTCCAGCATAAATTTGAACCTCGTCAGCCGGTGGTGTAACTACATAGGTTTGCACCGCTGCTGGCTCGCCAATATTATCATAAATAACACATTTTACATTTTGTGCCTTACCTGTGGAAACAACAATCCTATAAAACCCATCTGCAATCTCGTAAAATCTTGTCACCCTAAAATCCGGCTTATATTTTTTTCGTATTTCCGCCATCTGCCTTTCCAAATCCTGCTTAGACCAAATTGGATATAACTTACTATCTTCAAATATAAAGATCGGCGGCAACAACTCACCACTGCGCCCGTCGTGGCTTACCGAAACCCAAGCAGAAAAATCCTTACATTTCAATTCCAAGTCTTCTCCTTGTGCATACTTAGGCTTCCATCCCTCACGCGGAAATCCATAATTGTTGACAAGTTTCTCAACGGCTTCTTCCGCGTTTTTTAAAAAATGTTTATCATTGTATTGCAACTTGAAGCTTATAAGCTTGCCTTTCATAAAAGTAGAAGTGTAATACTCATAATCATCAAGCCTTGTCGTTTCTGAAAATTTTTTGGCTGCTGATGCTATCTTTGATTCAAAATCTTTTTTAGTAATTCCAAGAGCAATCCCTTCAATCTTTGGAAATTTATCGATGGTAAGCTCGCAATCTGCGTTTGAAGAGCAAGGCAGAGCGAATAATAGAGACATAAAAAAAGGAAGGACAATTTTGACTATATTCATTGCTATCACCCACTTCCATATTCACACTTGTAAATAAACATTTTCTTTTTCCGAAGCTCTAGTTCGTGTAGCTCCGATTAGCTCAGCGCAATCGGAAGCATAAAATTTGTGTCCCCAGAACACGCTGGATGCTTTATAGTCCCAAACAATACCTCACAGCTTGTTCAACCCTTGCCATCGCATCCCCAGTCAATCGGCCAGCCAAGGGCTTGATAAACCGCGCCGAATCTAAAGATCGAATCTGGAAGCCCAAGAACACGGTTTCCATCGGCAAACCACTTTCCGCAGACGAAACCCGCACATTAGTTGGATGGTCGATGGGCATATTTTCCCCCTTGGTTCCAACAATAACGGTGACAACCAGGGGAAGACGATTAATGGCATCGATAGATAGAACGAGTACGGGCCGTTTTCCCGCTTGCTCTCGCCCTTGCGTCGGGTTTAAATCGACAAAATAAATATCCCCGCGCTGTATCGCCATTATTGAAGCTCCAAACCATCCGACATAGCCACATCAAATTCCTTCTCAATCTCCCGCAACTCCCTTTGAATATTCGGATCAGCCGCCATCGCCGCCAATTGAGCCTCAAGCGAGGATTCAGCCGCAAGCTGTTCCCGGATATGCTGGGCAACCCGCTCAACCAACCATAATTGCTCGGCGATAGGGAATTGCCGGATACGGTTTTCGATTTCCACCAACCTGACCATATTCATATAAACCACCAGTTCAATTGCCCTAGAAAAAACCCGGTGACGGTATCAACCAGCCTCGGATTCCCGCCACCGCCGCCGCCTCATGCGCCATTTATCGATGGAGCCCCCGAAAGTCAAGGCAAGGGCTCCAGTAGATTGATAAACGGATGGTGATTCTTCCAACGATAGGCGTGGAAGTCGCGGCGGTCGGTGGAAACGATGCGGCCATGCCCGAGATGTTCGGCCAACACCACCAGCGACGCATCGGCAAAATCCATGGGCAAGTCCGCATATCGGCGCATCAATTCGATCATGCGCTTCAAATGTACAAAATCGGGCTGGAATACCCGGACGCCCGAGGTTTCCAAGGTTTCCAACCAAGCCAACGTCATGGCAACCCCAACCCGGCCAAATAGAAGATGGACGGCTTCCGTCAATACCGGAACGCTGGTAATCAAAGGCTCCCGGTTGTTCCGCACGAACCGCCGACAGATTTCATGGCAGTGGTCATGCCGATCCGCCAAGCCGACCCAAAGCCCGGTATCCGCGATAATCACTGGGAACCGCCGCACTTATGGGAAAAATCCAGTTTTTGTTTATAGGTGGTGGATAGCTGTTCGTCGGTCTCGATGCAGCCGATAAACCCGATGGCATCCAAAGCGCGGTAAAGCGGCGATGGCTCATCGTTCTCGGGAGGCAGGGCCAAAGCGGCGTCAATCGCGTCGGCTAAAACCAAGGCCAAAGGCTTTTGCAGACGCTCCTGCAAAAGCCGCAAGCGCTCGGCATGGATATCGTCCAATTCGGCTTCGATGTGCATGGGATGTTTCCTGGATGGATGGCGGGCTGATTATAGGGCCATGAAGACCGCCGGGACGGGCCTCGGCTACTTTCGGCCCATGCTAGCCTACCCCCAAACGCAAGCCAACCCACAGGAAGAGCATCATGTACGCCATCATCTTGCCGGAGTATCCTGGCTCCCCTGACGCTAACCGGAGATTCCAATGCCGAAAATCACCCCTCAAGGCGAAGTACGCATTCCCGAGCGCTTCATCCAGGCCATGGGCATCGTTCCCGGCACCGAAGTGGATTTCGAGCAACAGGGCGAAGTCCTGCTGTTGCGGATCGCCAAACCGCGCAAGCCTTCCCGCCCGGAGGATGGGCCGGGGATTTTGGACTACAACGGCCCGACCGTGAGTTTGGACGAGATGGAAGACGCGATACGCCGGGGCGCTTCGGGGTCGCGATGAAAGCGCTGGATACCAACATTCTGGTGCGGTACTACACCCAGGACGATCCGGCGCAATCGCCGGTGGCGACGCGGATCATCGCCGAGGAACCGGCATTGTTCGTGCCGAAAACAGTGCTGATCGAGGTTTGGTGGGTGCTTACCCAGGTTGAGCAATTCCGTTTCCCACCGGACAAGGTCATGGCGGTTTTCGAGCATCTGCTGGGGCTGCCGAACGTTGAGGTCGAGGACGAGTCCGCCGTGGTCAAGGCTCTGGATTGGTGCCGGGCGGGCCTGGAATTCCAGGATGCGCTGCACCTGGCTTCGTCCGGGCATTGTTCGGAAATGCTGACCTTCGATGATCGGCGCTTTGCGCGGAGGGCTAACCGCCTGGGATTGCGTCCGCCGTGCCGGGTGGAGAACCGTTAAGGGCACGCGATGCTCAAGAGCAGCGGATTGGGCCAAACCGCCCAATCCGATAAAGGCAGGAAAATAAGAGAATCAGGTCAAACGCACCTTGGCGAACTTGCGCTTACCGACCTGCAAGATATGGGTATTGCCACCCTTGAGCGCCAATTTCTGCTCGGCCACCTTTTCGCCGTCGATCTTGACGCCGCCCTGCTGGATCATGCGGTTCGATTCCGAAGTGCTGGCCGTCAGCCCCAAATCCTTGAGCAAGCTCGCCAAGGGATAACCGCCCTCCCCCGCCGGAAGTTCGCGCTCCTCCAAATCCTCCGGCAGCAAGCCCTGCTTGAACCGGGCCTCGAAAGCTTCCAGCGCGGCCACGGCGGCGGCGGGTCCATGGAAGCGCTCGACGATCTCCTGGCCGAACCGCACCTTGAAATCGCGGGGATTCGCGCCTTCCGCGCAGGCCCGCTTCCAGCCTTCGATTTCGGCCATGGGCTTGAAGCTCAAAAGCTCCATGTAGCGCCACATCAAATCGTCGGACACCGACATCAGCTTGCCGAACATCTCGGCGGGCGGCTCGTTGACGCCGACATAGTTGCCCAGCGACTTCGACATCTTCTGCACGCCGTCCAAACCTTCCAGGATCGGCATGGTGATGACGATCTGTGGCGGCTGGCCGTAGACCTCCTGCAGTTGCCGCCCCACCAACAGGTTGAACTTCTGGTCGGTCCCGCCCAGTTCCACGTCGGCCTTCATCGCCACCGAGTCGTAGCCCTGGATCAAGGGATAGAGGAATTCATGGATGGCGATGGGCTGGCCGCTCTTGTAGCGGTTGTTGAAATCGTCGCGTTCCAGCATCCGGGCCACGGTGTGCTTGGCCGCGAGTTGGATCAAATCGGCGGGGCTCATGGCGTTCATCCAAGAGCTGTTGAACATCACCAAGGTCTTTTCCGGGTGCAGGATTTTGAAAATCTGCTCCTCGTAGCTCTTGGCGTTGTCGATGACCTGGTCGCGGGTCAGGGGCTTGCGGGTGGCGCTCTTGCCGGTGGGATCGCCGATCATGCCGGTGAAGTCGCCGATCAGGAACATGGCCTCGTGGCCGAGTTCCTGGAACTGCCGCAGCTTGTTGAGGAGGACCGTATGGCCCAGGTGCAAATCCGGCGCGGTGGGATCGAAACCGGCCTTGACCCGCAAGGGCCGCCCTTCGCCCAAGCGCTTCGCCAAATCCTCCTCGCGGATGACATCCACGGCACCCCGGCGGATCACCGCCAATGCTTCATCGACAGACATATCAATACCTTGGTGGGAAAAGGCGGGGATTTTATAACAGGCGGGGCCGAACCGCCGCTAAATCGGCGGGGGATCGGCAAGCCTTGGAATCCAAAGCTTGCTTTGGCTGGGTGGCGGGGATGTCCAAAGCCAGCTTTGGACTCCAGATCGCGCGGAATCAGACGGAGAAGGACGAACCGCAGCCGCAAGTGGTACTGGCGTTGGGATTGCGGATGACGAACTGGGAACCCGACAGCCCTTCGGTGTAGTCGATCTCGGCACCGCTCAGGTATTGGATGCTCATGGCATCGACCAGCACGGTGACGCCGTTCCTTTCAACCAGGGTGTCGTCCTCCGCCACGCTCTCGTCGAAGGTGAAGCCATATTGGAAACCGGAACAACCGCCGCCGGTGACATAGACCCTGAGCTTCAGGGCGTCGTTGCCTTCCTCGGCGATGAGTTCGCTGACTTTCACGGCCGCGCTGTCGGTGAATTTGATCGCTGCTTCGCTCATGGCGCACTTCCAGGGTTGGGGTTGGGAGGAGCGCGATTATGCGATTAACCTAGTATTTCAGTCAACAATAGGGCCATAAAAAATCCCCATCGTGGGGGCGCGGGGAACCGGGATTAAATAGCTTCGGCTGCGCCGTATGCGACTCCTTACGATGCAGCCGAAACCACTATCTACCCTCGGCCTCAGCCATCCTCGTCGTCGTAGCCGATGACCTCGTATTTGACATGGGCCAAACCGGACCTCAAAAAGCCCAGTTCGTGGGCCGCCCGCCGGGACAGGTCCAGCGTGCGCCCCCGCGGCGGATGGCCCCGGTCGTTGACCCTCACCTCGACGCTGCGGTTGTTGGCGAGGTTGGTGACCCGCAAACGGGTACCGAATGGCAATGATCGGTGCATGGCGGTGAACTCGTTCTGGCTGAACCGTTCGCCGCTGGCGGTCCTCCGTCCATGGAACCGATTGCTGTAATAAGAAGCGATGCCCGTATGATGGGACTCCGCTTCGGCCTTTGGACTTGCCGTTTTGGCATGGCCAAACGTACAGAAAGATGCCAAGTAAACCGACAGAATGGAGTTAGCAATCAGTCGCTGCTTTTGCATCCGTCACCTCCGTTTTGGTTGCTGCTAGTGAACGTCGCGAGAGGGATGGTAGCCGATAATTCTAAGCCAGCCAACCCTTAGTAGCGGATCGTTATAACAGGTATAAAACAGTCCCTGTTTTATCTTGGCGCAGCGATTCCAAAAACCCATTTAAAATCAACCGCCCATCCGATCCGCGCAAGATGGGCGTTGCGCGCTCAAACCCCCATCCACGGCGGGCGGAAAACGGGTGGACGCCCCCGCGAACCGCCCTTCCCCCCGGATCAACCGATGATTTCGGTCCCGCCCATATAGGGCAACAAGGCGTCCGGCACCCGGATGCGGCCTTGTCCGTCCTGGTAGTTCTCCATGACCGCGATCAAGGTGCGCCCGACCGCGAGGCCGGAACCATTGAGGGTGTGGAGCAGTTCCGGCTTGCCGGTGTCGGGATTGCGCCACCGCGCCCGCAGCCGCCGGGCCTGGAAATCGCGGAAATTACTGCACGAGGAAATTTCCCGGTAGGCGTCCTGCCCCGGCAGCCAGACTTCCAGGTCGTAGGTCTTGGCCGAGGAAAAGCCGGTATCGCCCGCGCACAGCACCACCCGGCGGAACGGCAGTTGCAGGCGTTTCAGGATGGCTTCGGCGTGCGAGGTCAGCGCCTCGTGGGCTTGGGCCGAATCCTCGGGGCGGACGATCTGCACCAATTCCACTTTCTCGAACTGGTGCTGGCGGATCATGCCGCGCACGTCCTTGCCGTAGGAACCGGCCTCGCTGCGGAAGCACGGCGTGTGGCAGACGAACTTGAGCGGCATCCGGTCGGCCTCGACGATCACGTCGCGCACCAGATTCGTCACCGGCACTTCCGCCGTCGGGATCAGGTAGAAATCGGGGTCGTGGACCACCTTGAACAAATCGGCCTCGAACTTGGGCAACTGGCCGGTGCCGCGCAGGCTGTCGGCGTTGACCATGAACGGCACGTAGGTTTCGGTATAGCCATGCTCGGCGGTGTGGATGTCGAGCATGAACTGGGTCAGGGCGCGTTGCAGCCGGGCCAAGGGGCCTTGCAAGGTGACGAAGCGCGAGCCGGTGAGCTTCACCGCCGCCTCGAAATCCATCCCGGCCAGGCTGGTGCCCAGGTCGATATGGTCCTTGACCGGGAAAGAGAATTCCGGCGGCTGGCCCCAGCGGTGGATTTCCACGTTGTCGGCCTCGCCGCCGCCGTCCGGCACATCGGCATCGACGATATTGGGCACGCCCAGCACCAGTTCTTCCAGGCGGGCCTGGATTTGGTCCAACTCGCCCTCCATGCGCTTGAGGTCGTCGCCGAGATGCTGCATCTCGGCCAGGATGGGCTGGATATCCTCGCCGCGGGCCTTGGCCTGGCCGACCAGTTTGGAACGGGTGTTGCGCTCGTTCTGCAAGGCTTGGGTCGCGCTTTGAATATCCTTGCGGCGGGTTTCCAACTCGCGGAAGGCGGCGGTGTCCAGCTTGAAGGAACGCCGGGCCAACTGGGCTTCGACTTCTTCCAATTGGGTGCGGAAAAGGCGTGGGTCTAACATCGTTCGTCCTGTAGGTTGGAGTGGTTTGAAGGAGGAATCCCTGGCTCCGGCCGCGTGGGGCCGGATCGACGGCCGGGAAAAAGCGGGATTTTACGGGAGGCGGCGGGATTCATCCGTCCTTGGCGTGGGCCAGCGCCGGCAAGCTGATGACATGGGCCAGATCGAAGCGCTTGAGCAGGGATTCGATGGCGCGTTCGGCCCGCTCCGGCTCATCGTAGAATTCGACCACCAAGGGCAAATCCAGCGACAAATCGAGCAAGGACGAGGCGTGCAACCGGCCATCGCCGCCGACGCCGATCACACCGCGCGATACGGTCAAGCCGGCCACGCCTTGTTCCTCGCGCAGGAATTTCACCAGCTTGTCCAGCACATGCTCGCCCTCGCGGATATAAACCCGCACCCAGGTCATTTGATGGCTATTCATAGCTGCCTCCCGAGATAAAGCCCCAATCCCACCGCCACCGCGCTGCCCAGGGCGCTGGCGGCGAACCCACCCACCAGCCCACCCCAACCCGCCCCGGCGGACGCCAGCCCCGGCAGCACGGCCAAGGCCGAACCCATGGCGGTCAAGCCCAGGATGCCGACCACGGCGACGGCCTGGACCGGAACCGCCCAGCCCCCATGGCGGAACACGCCTTCGGCGCACAGCCCGGCCAGCCCGCCCAAGGCCAATACCAACAACCAGCGCCCATAGGCCCCATCCTGGCCCAATCCGAAATAGACCTCGCCCGCGAACAACCTACGCCCCACGATCAAACCCACCCACACCGCCGTCACGCACAGCACCACGCTGAGGAGCATATTGGCGGCGGCTTTCCAATAACCGCCTTGCTCGATGAGATAAAAGGACTCGATGGCGAAGGTGGAAAACGTGGTGTAAGCCCCGAGGAAACCGATCAACACCGCCGCCCGGTATTCCACCACGGCGGGGAAGCGTTGCAGCATCAGTTCGGTGAGGAAGCCCATCAGGAAGGAGCCGGACACATTGACGAACAAGGTGCCCACCGGAAAATCCCGGCCCAGCCAATCATAGATGGCGTTGGCGGTCCAGAACCGCACCAAGGCACCGACCGATCCGCCCAGGGCGATGGCGACCAGGGTATTCATAGCGCCCGGGCCGCGCCGCCGTCGATGGCCAGGCGCAAAGTCCGCATGGCGTCGGGTCCGGGGTTCCGCACCACGCCATGCTCGGTGACGATGGCATCGATGAGATGGGCCGGGGTCACATCGAACACCGGGTTCCAGGCCGAAATCAGGCTGTCCTCCCGCAGGAAATAGGGATTCAAGAGTTCGCGCGGGTCGCGCTCCTCGATTTCGATGCCCGCCCCGGCTTCGGTGCGCCAATCGATGGTCGAGACCGGGGCCGCCACCATGAATTTGACACCATGATGGCGGGCGGCGACCGCCAGGGCATAGGTGCCGATCTTGTTGGCGGTGTCGCCATTGGCGGCGATGCGGTCGGCCCCGACGATCACCCATTGCACTTGGCCGGATTTCATCAGATAAGCCGCCGCCGAATCGGCGATGAGTTGGGCCGGGATGCCGTCCTGTTCCAATTCCCATACCGTGAGCCGGGAGCCTTGCAGCCAGGGCCGGGTTTCACTGGCGAAAACCTTGCCCAAGCCACGGCGGTGGGCGCTGCGGATCACGCCCAGGGCGGTGCCATAGCCGCCGGTGGCGAGCGAGCCGGTATTGCAATGGGTCAAGACGCCGGTCGCGCCCGCCAGCAGATCGGCCCCGAGTTCGCCCATGCGCCGGTTCGCGGCCACATCGTCCGCGTGGATGGCGAGGGCGGCTTCCAGCAAGGCCGGGACGGGGTCGCCCGCCACCGCCTGGATCAAACCGCGCATCCGCTCCAAGGCCCAGAACAAATTCACCGCCGTGGGCCGGGACCGGGCCAGGGTGTCGAGGTCGGCCCCGATGGCGGTTTTCCAAACGGCGGGGTCGGCGGCATAACGCGCCGCCGCCGCCAACACCACCCCGTAGGCCGCCGCGATGCCGATGGCGGGAGCGCCGCGCACGCGCATGGTGGCGATGGCCTCGGCCACCGCGCCGACCGTGGCGCAGTCGTCATAATGGAGTGTGCCGGGGAGTTGGCGCTGGTCGAGTATGCGCAACAGGCCATCTTGCCAGTACAGGGCGCGGACGCTGTCCTTGCCTTCGGTGGGATGCGGGGTCGGGATCGCGGTCATGACTGTGGGATCGGGCTGGAAAAGTCGGGCATTTTATGACAGGGGGCGCGGGGCAACAAATCCGGGGCCGGGATACTTGGGCGGTCCACCCTGCCTGGCCTGCGGCATCCGCCGGAGGATGGCTTGCGGATACGCGGTATTTCCGGGAATCTTGCGGCTTGAACTTTCCCCCCGCCGCGCCCTCTATTCCCAGCGACGGCGGTATCCCGGCTGGCGGACCGCCGTCCCATCTTCCAACCTGGATTTATCGAGATGACCGTGGGAGGGCGTATGTATTTGGAAGCCTTCATCTGGAGCTGGGTCCACCTGCATCCCGGCTATCTGCTCAGGCAAACGGCCAAATTCCTGGGATTGGCCGCCTTGATCCTGGTGCCGCTGTTCCTCAGCAATGTCTATCTGGTCAAGCAGGGCTTCAAACCCACCGCGCCCAGCTTCCATATCGAAGCCAGCCCCGACGAAATACCGCATTAGGCCGGGACCGACCCCAAACGCTGCCGCACCGCCTCGAACAACAGGATGCCGGTGGCGACCGAGAGGTTGAGGCTTTCCACCTGCCCGGCCATGGGGATTTTGACCAGGAAATCGCAGCGCTCGCGGGTCAGCCGCCTGAGGCCCTTGCCTTCCGCGCCCACCACCAAGGCCAGCGGCAGGTTCAAATCGGTTTGGTAGACCGAGCGCTCCGCCTCGCCGGCCGCGCCCGCCACCCAGATTCCGCTGTCCTTCATCCAGCCCAAGGCCCGCGCCAGATTGGTCACCCGGTAGATCGGCACGGTTTCCGCCGCGCCGGAAGCCACCTTCGCCACTGTCGGCGTGATACCCACCGCCTGATCCTTGGTCAGCACCACGCCGCGCACGCCCGCCGCGTCGGCGGTACGCAGGCAAGCGCCCAGGTTGTGGGGGTCTTGAACCTGGTCCAACACCAAGAACAAAGGCAAGGGTTCCGGGTTCTCCAAAGCCCCGCGCAACTCGTGTTCGCCCAACTCTTCCGGCATCAGCAATTCCATCACCACGCCTTGGTGATGCTTGCCTTCGGCCAAGGCGTCGAGGCGGCTTTTACCGGCGGTCTGGGCCACGATGCCCAGGGCGTCGAGTTGACGCACCAGGGCGGCGATGCGGGCGTCGCCCCGGCGCTCGTCCAACCAGACATTGACGATCTTGTCGGGGCTGTGTTCGAGGGCCGCTTCCGCCGCATGCAGCCCCGCCAGCTTACGCCGCGCCTTCATTTGCGCCTCCGCTTGCGGGGGCGGCCCGCCGGGGCCGGTTTAGCTTCGGCCTTGACCAGTTCGAGGTCGATCTTGCGCTCGTCCAGGTCCACCCGCGCCACCACCACTTCGACGCTATCGCCGAGCCGGTAAACTTTGCCGGTGCGCTCGCCCTGCAAGCGGTAGCCCACGGGATCGTAATGGAAATAATCCTTGTCGAGGGTGGAGATATGCACCAAGCCCTCGATGAAGACATCCTTCAATTCCACGAAGAAACCGAAGCCCGTCACCGTCGAAATCACGCCCTCGAACTGCTCGCCCAGTTTGTCCTGCATGTATTCGCATTTGAGCCAAGCCACCACATCGCGGGTGGCGTCGTCGGCGCGGCGTTCGGTGAAGGAGCAATGTTCGCCCAGCACCACCATATCGCTGGCGGTGTAGGGGAATTCGCCCTTCTGCTTGCCTTCCAGGCTATGGCGGATGGCGCGGTGGACCAGGAGGTCCGGGTAGCGCCGGATCGGCGAGGTGAAATGGGTGTAGGCATCCAGCGCCAAGCCAAAATGGCCTTTCTTCTCGGGGCCATAGACGGCCTGGGACATGGAGCGCAGCAGGATGGTCTGGATCAAATGCTCGTCCGGGCGGCCCGCGATTTGATCCGACAGCACGAAATAATCCTTGGGCTCGGGCGTATCGCCGCCGCCCAGATTCAGGCCCAAGCGGCCCAGGAACGCCCGCAGATCGGTCAGCTTCTCGGCATTCGGGCCTTCGTGGACACGCACCACATGGGGGATTTTCTGGCGGGCGAGATAGCGGGCGGTGGCGGTGTTGGCGGCCAACATGCACTCCTCGATCAAGCGGTGGGCGTCGTTGCGGACCACCGGCACGATCTTCTCGATCTTCTTGCCTTCGCCGAACACGATGCGCGATTCCTGGGTGTCGAAATCCATCGCCCCCCGTTCCTCGCGGGCGCGGCGCAACACCCGGTACAAGGCATGGAGTTCTTCCAGATGCGGCAGCAGGTCGCGGTACTGGCGGCGCAAGCCCTTGTCGCCCTCGACCAGCAGCTTGGCGACCTCGGTATAGGTCAGCCGCGCCTTGGAGCGCATCAGGCCGGAGAAGAAGCGCGCGCGCAAAATGCCGCCCTCGGCGGTGATGTACATCTCGCACACCATGCACAAGCGCTCGACCTCGGGCTTGAGCGAGCAAAGGCCGTTGGACAGGATTTCCGGCAGCATCGGAATCACCCGGTCCGGGAAATAGACCGAAGTACCGCGCTTCTGGGCTTCCTCGTCCAAGGCCGTGCCCGGCAGCACGTAGGCGGACACATCGGCGATGGCGACATAGAGCTTCCAGCCCTTGGCCGTGCGCTCGCAATACACGGCGTCGTCGAAGTCGCGGGCGTCCTCGCCATCGATGGTAACGAGCGGCAGATGGCGCAAATCCTCGCGGCCCGCCTTGGCCGCTTCGGGCACGTTCTCGTCCATCCCGGCGATTTGGTCGAGGACCGCGTCCGGCCATTCGGCGGGCAGGTCGAAGCTGCGGATCGCCACCTCGATTTCCATGCCGGGGGCCATGTGGTCGCCGATCACCTGGGTGATCTTGCCGATGGGATCGCGCTGGCGGGTAGGTTGCTCGATGATCTCGACCAGGACGAACTGCCCCGGCTGGGCGGCGCACAAATGCTCTTCGGGAATCAGGATATCGTGGGCGATATGCTTGTTATCCGGCACCACGTAGGAGATACCGCGCTCCTGGAACAAGCGCCCGACCAATCTTTGGGTGTTGCGCTCCAAGACCTGGATCAAGCCGCCTTCCCGGCGCCCGCGCCGGTCCACCCCGCGCACGCTGACCAAGGCCCGGTCGTCGTGCATCAGGGCGCGCATTTCCTTGGAAGAGAGATAAAGGTCTTCGCCGCCCTCGTCGGGACGCAGGAAGCCGAAACCCTCGGCATGGCCGATCACCCGGCCCGCGATCAAATCGGTGTGGTCCACCACGCAATAGCGGTCGCGGCGGTTCTTGAGGAGCTGGCCGTCGCGCTCCATGGCGTTCAAACGCCGCCGCAGGGATTCGATGTCCTCGGCCTCGGTCAGCTCCAGCTGGGTGGCGATTTCCTCCAGTTTCTGCGGTACCCCGCGCTCCCGCATGATTTCCAGGATGAGTTCCCGGCTGGGGATGGGACGCGCGTATTTTCCGGCCTCGCGCTCGGCGAATGGATCCTTCAGGTTGCTGTGTTTTGCCATTTTCGGAGTCGGTGTTCCTTGATGATTATTTTTGCTGATTGTGGCAGAAATTCCCCGCCTACCTTAGCGCATCGTGGTTCGGAAAAGGATTGTCGGCGGCGGGCACGCTTTTTAAAAGCGAAGTGTTGACACGCATCCGCCATGATTGCATAATACTGGCTCCACACGGGCTGATACTTCAAAACACAGCCCACTCGTGCCGAGGTGGTGAAATTGGTAGACACGCATGATTCAGGTTCATGTGAGGCGACTCGTGGAGGTTCAAGTCCTCTCCTCGGCACCACCTCCCCCCTTATTGAATCCCCCCAAGATTTAGTTTTTTATTCCCGCTCCCAAACGGATCAACCGCCCCCTTGCGGGGACGGTCGTATGAGGTTTCCTCAGGCGAACGGATTCCTCAGGATAATGGTTTCGTTCCTATCCGGCCCCGTGGAAAGAATATCCACCGGCACGCCCACCAATTCCTGGATACGCTCGATATAAGCCCTGGCATTGGCGGGCAAGGCTTCATAATCGGTGATACCGGCGGTGGACTCCGCCCAACCCGGCATTTCCTCGATCACCGGCTCGCACTCGGCGTAGTTCTCGGCCCCGATGGGCACGGTCTTGATCTCCGCGCCCTTGTAGCGGTACGCGGTGCAAATCCCGATCTTCTCCAAACCATCCAGCACGTCCAGTTTGGTCAGGCACAGGCCGGTCAAACTGTTCAACTTGGCCGAGCGGTTCATCAGCACGGCGTCGAACCAGCCGCAGCGCCGCGCCCGCCCCGTGGTGGCCCCGAATTCCGCGCCCTTGGACGAAAGGTGCTTGCCGCGTTCGTCGAACAGTTCGGTCGGGAACGGGCCGTTGCCCACGCGGGTGGAATAGGCCTTGGTGATGCCCAGCACATAATCGAACTCCAACAGGCCCACCCCGCTACCGGCGGCGGCACCGCCCGCGGTCGTGCTGGAGGAAGTCACATAAGGGTAGGTGCCATGGTCGATATCCAGCATCGCCCCTTGCGCCCCCTCGAACAAGACGTTGCGGTCCTCGTCCCCGTAGCGGTGCAAGGTGCCCGCCACATCGCCCAGCATGGGCTTGATCTCCTCGCCCAGGGCCAGCAATCCATCCAGCATTTGCTGGTAGTCCAGTTTCTCCTGGCCGTAATACTGGGCCAGCACGAAGTTGTGGAGGTCCAGCAACTCCCTGAGCCGTTCGGCGAAGCTTCCGGGCGAGAAGAAATCCCCGGCCCGCAACCCCCGCCGCGCCGCCTTGTCCTCGTAGGCGGGACCGATACCGCGCCCGGTGGTGCCGATGGCCTTCGCGCCACGGGCCTTTTCGCGGGCCAGGTCCAGCGCGGCGTGGATCGGCAGGATCAGGGCGCAAGCCTCGCTGATGCTCAGGCGCTCCCGCACCGGCACGCCCGCCCCTTCCAGGAAGCGGATTTCCTCCATCAGTGCCTGCGGCGACAAGACCACGCCATTGCCGATGAAGCATTTGACATGGCCCCGGAGGATGCCCGAGGGGATCAGGTGCAACACGGTCTTCTTGCCATCGATGACCAGGGTGTGGCCGGCATTGTGCCCCCCCTGGAAGCGCACGACCCCATCGGCCTGTTCGGTCAGCAAATCGACCAGTTTCCCCTTGCCCTCATCGCCCCACTGGGTTCCGATGACTACGACGTTTTTTCCCATTCTTTTGGTCCAATGATTCTCAAAGGCGCGGCTGCGCGTTATCGGGGGTCCACTCCCACTACTTTCCATTCCAAACCCAGCTTGCGGAGTTCGGATTGGCAACCCATTTCCTGGGCGTTTTCGGTTTGTCCCGGCAACTCCTGCACGACGGTCCTGCCCGCCGCCCGCAGGTTGCGGATGGTCTCGTGCAGATCGGGATCGTCAACGGCGGGCGCGAAAATGGCGGGCACCTCCGCGACATCCCCGTCCGTCCCGGCCAAGCGGGCCAACACCCGCAAATCGGCGCTGAACCCGGTGGCCGGACGGGCGCGGCCAAATACCTTGCCGATTTCGTTGTAACGCCCGCCGCGGGCGATTTCCCGGCCATAGCCCGGCACGAAAGCCGCGAACACCACCCCGGTTTGATAGTGATAACCGCGCAGTTCCGCCAAGTCGAAATTGACCGGCAGCGCCGGGAACAGCCGGTTCAAACAAGCGGCAACCGCGTCGAGATCGGCCAGGGCGGAAGCCACGAACTCGCCGGCTTCGCCCAAACACCGCCTCGCATCGGCAAGGACGGCATGGGGACCGTTCAGGTCCAACAGCGCCAGCAAACGCTCCGCCGCCACCGCCGCCACCCGTGCGGCCTCCAGGAATTCAAGCAATTCGGTACGGTCCTTGCGCTGCAAGATGGCGAACAATTCGGCCTCCTGCCCGGCATCCAGCCCGGCCTGTTGGGCCAGACCGCGATAAATGCCGACATGCCCGAGGTCCAGATGCACCTCGGCGATACCCATCACCGCCAGCATTTCCAGCATCAGACGGATGATCTCGATATCGCTGGCCTTGCCGGCATGGCCGTACAACTCCGCACCCACCTGCATGGGGGCGCGGGTTTTTTCCAAATGGTCGGATTGGGTATGCAATACCGTACCGAGATAACACAGCCGCGCCGGCCGGTCGCCGCTCGCGGTGCGGGCATCGATACGGGCCACCTGCGGGGTCATATCGGCGCGGATACCCATCATCCGGCCGCTGATCTGGTCGATCAACTTGAAGGTCTCGAGGTCGAGGTCATACCCCGTCCCGACCAACAACGAATCCAGGAATTCGATAAACGGCGGGATCACCAGCCGATAACCCCAGGTGGCGAATAGGTCCAACACCTTGCGCCTGAGATATTCGATATGCGCCGATTCTTCGGGGAAAACCTCTTCGATACCTTCCGGCAATAACCAGCGATCTTGCTTCAACATCGATTTATTTGAGCTTTTTGAAGTACTGGAAGAACTCGGAATCCGGCTCCAACACGATCATATCGTTATCGTTCTTGAACGCCTGCCGATAAGCCATCAAACTGCGGTTGAACTGGAAGAATTCCCGGTTTTTGCCATAGGCCTCGGCATAGATTTCGGAAGCCTTGGCATCGCCCTCGCCGCGGCGGGTTTCGGCGTCCTTGTAGGCGCTGGCCAGCAAGACCTCGCGCTCCCTATCGGCCTCGGCACGGATGCGCTCGGCGGCCTCGGCCCCCCTGGAACGGAATTCCCGCGCCACCCGGTCGCGCTCGGCCACCATGCGGCGGTACACCGAAGAACTCACCTCTTCCGGCAAATCCACGCCCATCACCCGGATATCCACCACCTCGATCCCCAGCCCTTCCACCGCCGGATTCACCAGCTTGGTCAGCACATCGCGCAATTGATCGCGCTCGGAGGATACCAATTCACGGATGGTCCTTTTGCTGAACTCGCTGCGCAAGGCGTCCTTGGTGATCTGGTCGAGTCGGATATTGGCCTGGGCCTTGTCGCCGGCCACCGAGGTATAGAATTTCGCCACGTCGTTGATCCGCCATTTGACGAACCAATCCACGATCACATTCTTCTTTTCCGAGGTCAGGAAGCGCTCGGGCTTGGATTCCAAGGTGAGAATCCTATCGTCGAATTTCTTGACCTGCTGCCAGGGCAGTTTCACCTGGAACCCCGGCTCGAAATCGGTGCGGACGATCTTCTTGAATTCGAGCAGGATGGCTTTTTCGGTCTCGGACACCGTGAAGGCCGACATGGACAGGACCAGCAGCGCGAATGCCCCGGTTCCCAATAACAGGACGTTCTTATTGGCCATGATTATTGCCCCCTGCCTTCGCGGCCCCGCGAAGTCGTTGCACGTAAGCCCCTGAATCCGCTATCCGGGGCAGTTTGGACCGTGGCCGGTTGGCTTTCGGCTTCCCTGGCGACGGCGGTGGAAGCGGGTGGCCGCTGCAACTTATCCAGCGGCAGGTACATAATATTGTTGGAACCCTTCATGTCCACCAGCACCGTCCCGGTCTGCTCGAAAATTTCCTGCATCGCATCCAGGTACATACGCTCGCGGGTCACTTCGGGCGCTTTCTCGTATTCGGCCAAGAGTTGCCTGAAACGGGCCGATTCGCCTTCCGCCCTGGCAATCGCCCGCTGTTTATAGGCTTCGGACTCTTCCAGCAACCGCGCCGCCGCGCCGCGGGCCTTGGGCACCACTTCGTTGGCGTAGGCTTCGGCCTCGTTCTTCAAGCGTTGCTCGTCCTCGCGGGCCTTGATGGCGTCCTCGAAGGCGCTTTGGACTTCCTCCGGCGGTTGGGCATCGACCAGGCTGACATTGGTAACGCGGATGCCGGTTTGATATTGATCCAAGGTCTGTTGGATTTCGGTCTTGATATCGTCGGCGACCCGGCCCCGGCCTTCGGTCAGGACGAAATCCATGGTGTTCTTGCCGATCACGGCGCGTTGGGCGCTCTCGATCACCTGTTTGAGGGTGGCATCGGGGTCGGAGACATTGAATAGATAGGCTTGGGCGTCTTTGATCTGGTATTGCACGGCCAGCCGGATATCGATGATGTTTTCGTCCTCGGTCAGCATCAAGGCTTCCTTGGGCACCGAGGCCAGGCTTTGCTGACGCCCACCGGAGCGATAGCCGATTTCCAGGAAGCGCTGCTGCTCCATATTCACCACATCGACCTTTTCGATGGGGGCCGGGATATGCCAATGCAAACCCGGCAAAGTGGTATCCACATAGCGGCCAAAACGGGTCACCACGGCGCGGCTGCCTTCATCCACCGAATAAATGCCGCCGAACAGGGTCCATGCCCCCAAACCGATGGCGGCGATCATCCCCACCGTCCTCAAGGGGGCGCTATCCCCACCGCCCCCCGGAGTCCCGCCGCCAAAAATCTTGCCGATCTTGTCCTGCAAACCCCGCATGACCTCGTCCAAATCCGGCGGCGTTTCTTGTTGGTCGCGCCCGCTCCAAGGATCTTTTTTATTACCGCCCGGTTCATTCCAGGACATCGCACAACTCCCGTACCAGAAAAACTACCATGATTAAACCACCGGGATAGCCGTTTCGCCGCCGCCATGGGCATGGAATCCCTGGATGAATCCATGCCGCTGGCTATTCGATAAATAACCGAGTTTCAAACCCCGGATGAATCTCCAGGTCCGGCCAGCGCCCCCAACCCGGACGGCAAGCGCAAGCGGCCCAAATCCATCTTGGAAAGTTCGACCTCCAGCGTACATCCGCCCTCGTCGTCGAAGCGTTCGCTCAGCACCCGCGCCATATCGTACAAACGCGCCCGCAACGCGGCCTCGCCAGGAGCGATATGGATATTCCGGCGCACCATCGATTCGCTGAAATATTCGCCCATGGCCTCGATCAGCAAAGGCAATCCCGCGCCGGTCTGGGCGGAAATCCAAACCCCCGTGGGAAGGCCCTGCCCGTTCCGTTCCAGGCGGGGGATCGCCCCATCCAAGCAGTCGATCTTGTTGAACACCCGGATTTGGCAAACCTCGTCGGCCCCGATCTCGCCCAGGACGGAGTCCACCTCGGCCATGGTGGCTTCGAGGTTTTCGTCGCTGGCGTCGATCACATGCAGCAGCAAATCGGCCTCGATGGTCTCCTTGAGCGTGGACTTGAAAGCCGCGACCAATTCGTGGGGCAAATGGCGTATGAACCCCACCGTATCGGCGAGGACCACCGTCAATGCTGGCGTCAGGGAAAGCCGCCGGAAGGTCGGATCGAGCGTGGCGAACAATTGATCCGCAGCGAACACGGCGGCCCCGGTCAGGGCGTTGAAGAGGGTGGACTTGCCGGCGTTGGTATAGCCCACCAAGCCTATGGTCGGTATTTCCGCCCGCTTCCGCGCCAACCGGCCTTGGCCGCGCTGCTTCTCAACCTTATCCAAGCGCTTTTGGATTTGGCCGATCCGCTTACCGATCAAACGCTTGTCGGTCTCCAACTGGGTTTCGCCGGGACCGCGCAGGCCGATGCCGCCTTTTTGGCGCTCCAAATGCGTCCACCCACGCACCAAGCGGGTGGAAATATGCCGGAGTTGGGCAAGTTCGACCTGCAATTTACCTTCGAAGGATTGGGCCCGCTGGGCGAATATATCCAGGATCAAGCCGGTGCGGTCCACGACGCGGACGGAGAGTTCCTTCTCCAAGTTGCGTTCCTGGCTGGGTGTCAACGGGTGGTTGAACAGGACCAATTCCGCTTGGTGGGCTTTGACGACTTGGGACAATTCCTCCAGTTTGCCTTTGCCGATATAACTGCGGGGATCGGGTATACGGCGGTTGCCGGTAACCACGGCGACCGGTTCGGCACCGGCGGAGATGGCCAGTTCGCGCAATTCGGCCAACGATTCCGTATCCTCGCCGCCGACGGCATGGACCAGCACCGCACGTTCACCTAGCTTAGGACGCTCGAACAAAAACCCGTTTCTCCACGATCTGAATCATAAGCGATGGCTAGCCTGTGAGGTGATGGGCAAAGGTCAGGCTTCCTCCTCGAAGCCTTCCTGTCCATGGGGCAAGCGGATTTGGCGGGCCGGAACGATGGTTGAAATCGCGTGTTTGTAAACCATTTGGCTTACGGTATTTTTCAAGATGATGACATATTGGTCGAACGAATCCACCTTGCCTTGCAATTTGATGCCGTTCACCAAGTAGATCGACACTGGGACGTGTTCTTTTCTCAAAGCATTCAAAAACGGATCTTGCAGATTTTGCCCTTTTGACATCCTATTTCTCCTTATTGTTATAGGTTAACAACCTATGGTATCGGTGCGAAGCTAGATAAAGCAGGAACACCCTGTTCAGCATTGCACAGGTTTATATTGGAATCAAACTTCCATTCCCAAACAACGAGGCCACCCACAGTGGCGATTATCACCCCTTCTGATTGAGCAACTCGATCTTGTAGCCATCGGGATCCTCCACAAAAGCGATCACAGTCGAGCCGTGTTTCATCGGGCCCGCCTCGCGCACCACCTTGCCCCCGCTGGATCTGATTTGCTCCACGGCCGAGTATACATCCCCGACCTCGATGGCAATATGGCCGAATCCGCCGCCCAAATCGTAACTTTCGGTATCCCAGTTATAGGTTAACTCTATCACGGTTTGCGTGGATTCCTCGCCATAACCCACAAAGGCCAAGGTGAACCTGCCATCGGGATATTCATGCCGACGCAGCAAACGCATCCCCAACACTTCGGTATAGAAGCGGATCGATCTGTCCAAATCCCCGACCCTGAGCATGGTGTGGAGAATTCTCATCATTCCTCTCCGTTACGACCTCAATCAGCTTTATCCCGTTAGAAGTCAAGCGCCCAAGATTTCCGATAGCGTATTGGCCAAATAATCCGCAAAGCCCCGGACTTTTTCAAAATCCTCGCCCTCGACCATGATACGGACCAAAGGTTCCGTGCCCGAGGGACGCAAAAGCACCCGTCCACAGCCCCGCATGGCCTGCTCAATCTCCGCCTTGACCCGCTGCACCGGCTCGATGGTATCGAGATCGACCTTTTGGCTGATCCTCACATTGACCAAGCATTGGGGATATTTCGTCATGCCGTGCTTGAGGTCATGCAAAGTTTGCTTGGTACTATGTATGGCTTCCATGACTTGCAGGGCGGAAATAATACCATCGCCGGTGGTAATCCGATCCCGGCAGATGATATGGCCCGAACTTTCCCCACCCAAATTACTTTCATGGCGGAGCATCATTTCCATTACATAACGGTCACCCACCGCCGCCCGTTTGAAATCGACGCCCATTTTTTCCAGGGCTTGTTCAAGTCCCAAATTACTCATTTGGGTGCCCACCACCGGGCCATGCAATAATCCCTGTCCCAACCGCGCCATGGCGATAATGTACAGGATTTCATCGCCGTCCAACACTTCCCCGGTATGGTCGACCATAATCAATCGGTCGCCATCGCCATCGAGTGCGATGCCGAAATCCGCCCCTTCCTCCACCACGGCTTGGCTCAACCGGGCAGGTTGGGTGGCACCGATACGGTCGTTGATATTCAAACCATTAGGCTGGGCGCCAATAGCAACGACGCTCGCGCCGATTTCTGTGAAAACATGGGGCGCGATATGGTAGGTCGAGCCATGGGCACAATCGACCACGATCTTGGTGCCGGTGAAATCCAACCGGGCGGGAATAGTGCTTTTACAGAATTCTATATAACGACCGGCGGCGTCGGTCATCCGCGACGCCTTGCCGATACGACCGGAATCCACGGTCGTCATGGGCTGGGCGATTTCCGTCTCGATCTGCAATTCGATCTCGTCGGGAAGTTTCATGCCGTCGGGACCGAAAAATTTGATCCCATTATCGTAATAAGGATTATGGGAGGCGCTGATGACGATACCTGCCTGCGCCCGGAAAGTCCGGGTCAGATAGGCGACCGCCGGAGTAGGCATCGGCCCCAATAATTGGGTATTCACACCCGCTGCCGACAAACCCGCCTCCAGGGCCGACTCGAACATATAGCCCGATATCCGGGTATCCTTCCCGATCAATACGGTCTGATGTTGGCCTTCCCGAGCGAACACCCGCCCAGCGGCCCATCCCAGCTTAAGCACGAAATCCGGCGTGATGGGGTATTCGCCTACCTTACCCCTAATCCCGTCCGTGCCAAAATAGGTTTTTTTCATTAGCGTCCTCTCACCAGACTATACAAGAAATCCATTCCCCTTTGCTTTCCTTGGCAAACCCCACACGAATCAAACCCCCGCCCTTGAAGACGCGGGGGCTCGAAATAGCCTGAGGAATATCGGTCAGTGCTGTTCGGCAGCCTTGCCAATTCCACCCGGCCCTTGGGTTTTAGCGTCTTTGGAACCCAAGGCGCTACCATCGCTGGGCGGCGATTCTTCCCAGCTTTGTGGTGGACGGGGTAGCTTGCCTTCCATGATATCGTCGATCTGAAACCGATCTATGGTTTCATATTTAATCAAGGCATCGGCCATGACATGCAGTTTTTCGAGGTTTTCCCGCAGGATGCGCTCGGAACGTTCGTAATTGCGGTCGATCACCGAGCGGATTTCTTCGTCGATGAGATGCGCGGTTTCCTCCGACACCATTTTGTGCTTGGTGACGGAACGCCCCAGGAATACCTCGCCTTCCTCTTCACTATAAGCCAACGGACCCAAGCGTTCCGACAAGCCCCAGCGGGTCACCATATTGCGGGAAATATTGGTCGCCCGCTCGATATCGTTTTGCGCCCCGGTAGTGACTTTCTCTTTGCCAAAAACGATTTCCTCGGCGATACGGCCACCAAACAGGCTGGAAATTTGGCTTTCGAGTTTCTGCTTGCTGGCGCTGTATTGGTCGCGTTCCGGCAAGAACATAGTGATGCCGAGCGCCCGGCCCCTGGGCATGATACTCACTTTATAAACCGGATCATGTTCCGGCACCAAACGCCCGACAATCGCATGTCCAGCCTCGTGATAAGCCGTCAACCGCTTTTCCTCGTCGGTCATGACCATGGATTTCCGCTCCACGCCCATGAGGATTTTATCCTTGGCCTTCTCGAAATCTTCCATATCGACATGGCGCTTATTCTTACGGGCGGCGAACAAAGCCGCTTCGTTCACCAAACTCGCCAAATCGGCCCCGGAAAAACCAGGAGTGCCGCGGGCGAGATATTCGACCTCGACATTGCCCGCCATCGGCACCCGTTTCATATGGACTTTGAGGATATGTTCGCGGCCACGCACATCGGGCAGACCCACCACCACCTGCCTATCGAAACGGCCCGGCCGCAACAAGGCCGGGTCCAACACATCCGGGCGGTTGGTCGCGGCGATCACAATAATACCTTCGCTGCCCTCGAAACCGTCCATCTCGACCAGCAATTGGTTGAGGGTTTGCTCGCGCTCGTCATGGCCACCGCCAAGACCCGCGCCACGATGGCGACCCACCGCGTCGATTTCATCGATGAAGATAATGCAAGGCGCGTTCTTCTTGGCTTGCTCGAACATGTCGCGGACCCTGGAAGCGCCGACGCCCACGAACATTTCCACGAAATCGGAACCCGAGATCGAAAAGAACGGCACCTTGGCCTCGCCGGCAATGGCACGGGCAAGCAAGGTTTTACCGGTACCCGGCGGCCCCACCATCAAAGCGCCTCGGGGGATTTTGCCACCGAGCTTCTGGAACTTGCTGGGATCTTTGAGGAAATCCACCATTTCCTGCACGTCTTCCTTGGCTTCCTCGACGCCCGCGACATCGGCGAAAGTCACCTTGACCTGGTCCTCTTCGATCAAGCGGGCGCGGCTCTTGCCGAAGGACATCGCGCCCCGCCCCCCCGCGCCGCCCTGCATCTGCCGCATGAAGAAAATCCATACGCCGATCAATAGCAACATCGGGAACCAAGAGATGAAAATCTGCATCAGCAAGGACTGGGATTCGGGCGGTTGGGCCTTGATCTCCACATGGTTTTCCAGGAGATCGTCGACGAGGTGGGGGTCTTCGGGCGGACTGTAGGTGGAGAATTTCTCGCCCGTCGCCAAAGCGCCCCTGATGAACGACCCTTCGATGTTGACTTGCTTGACCTGGCCTTCCTTCACAGCCGAGATGAACTGCGAGTAGGACATGGAGGAATCCACCGATTTGCGGGAGCCGAAGTTGTTGAACACCGACATCAGCACCACGGCGATGACGATCCACAAAATGATGTTTTTCAACATGTCGTTCACGATCTTACTTCCTCGTCGGAACGGGTCCGACTTTCGTTGAAATAGTTTAGTAATGCTATCAGGATATCGTTCAACACACACCTGCCGATAAGGTTCGTGAACGGGTCGGATCGGCCAGCGACCAGGTAATCAAGTTCGAATTCGACCGCGTTTTCAAACATTGGTTCAGCGGCGCGGAACCGGCGGCGGATTCTGTGCCAATATCCTGACAAGCGCTTGAATTCCTTAGGCACGGAACCCGGACGCCACAAATTCCAGTCCCGCCCGACAAAGCCCGCATAACGAGTTGGCCTGGCCAATATCCAAAAGAATATAGGAAATTCCCGGCCCCGCCAGAGGAAAAACCCGGTTTTCTTGCCAAGGCAAACCGGACGATAGGCGTTTTCCGACCGACAAAACGCAGGTTTACTCCCCGCCGGAACCCTGGAAACCCAACATTTCCTCGGCATGGGCCAGGGTTTGCCGGGTCAGACGGACGCCGCCCAGCATCCGGGCGATTTCGCGGGTCCGCTCTTGGCCATCGAGCTTACGCACGGTGGATTGGGTCACACCGCCACCGCTGGATTTTTCCACCAGCAAATGATGATGGCCCTGGGCCGCGACCTGCGGTAGGTGGGTCACGCAAAACACCTGCCGCCCCTGCTGGCCCAGCATCCGCAATTTCTGCCCGACGATCTCGGCGATACCACCGCCGATGCCGGTGTCCACCTCGTCGAAAATCAAGCTGGGCACGGTCTTGGAATCGGTCGCGGCGACCTGGATCGCCAAACTGATCCGCGACAATTCGCCGCCGGAAGCCACCCGCGCCAAGGGCCGCGGCGGCAGTCCCGGATTGGCGCTGACCAGGAATTCGACTTGATCCCCGCCGTACGGGGCCGGTTCCTTGCCATCCACGGGCCGCACCTCCATCAGCAAGCAGCCCTGCGGCATTCCCAGTTCGCGGATCGCCGCCGAAATCTTGTCCTGCAATTCCAGCGCGGCCAGGCGGCGGCGCTCCGACAGGATCGCGGCCAAACCGGCATATTCGGTGGCGATTTGCTCGAATTCCAGTTGGGCGGCCTCCGCCGCTTCGGAACCCTGGGCGATCTGGGCCAATTCCTCCGCCAGCGCGTCGAGATGGGTGGGCAATTCCTCGGGCCGCACCCGGTGCTTGCGGGCCAGACGGTGCAAATCGCCCAGCCGGCTTTCCAACCAATCGAAGCGGGCCGGATCGGCTTCCAAACGGTCGAGCTGACGGCGCAATTGCAGCGCAGCTTCCTTCACCTGGACTTGCGCTTCCTTGAGCATGGCGAGAGGCTCCAGCAATTCCGGGGCCAGTTGTCCAAGATCGGCCAGCGCATGGACCGCCTGGGCCAATTGCGAATTCACCGAACGGGTTTCATCTTCGTACAAGGCTTCGAGCTGGGCCTGCCCCGTGGACAGGATTTTGCCCATATTGGCCTGTAACGTGTGTTCCTCGATCAAAGCTTTATAGTCCAAATCGGCGATATCGTGCTGTTCCAATTCGTCGATTTGATAGCGCAGCAATTCTTCGCGGGCCACCCGATCCCTGGCCGCGTTTTCGCTTTGCGCCAGTTCATCGCGCAAAACCCGCCAGCGCCGATAAAGTCCTTCGATCTTGGCCAACAATTCGCCGTTGCCCGCGGCCGCGTCCAGCAAACGGCGCTGTTCCTGGGACTTAAGCAATTGGACATGGGCATGCTGGCCGTGGATTTCAACCAGCCCGGCCCCCAATTCTTGCAAAGCCTGCAAAGTCACGGGCCGGTTGTTGATATAAGCCTTGGAGCGCCCGTCCGCATTGACGAGGCGGCGCACCAGGCAATCGCCGTTGTGGCCGAGGTCGTGGTCTTCCAGCCATTGCCGCGCCGCCGGGCTGTCGGCCACATCGAAACCGAGATTGATTTCGGCCCGGTTCGCGCCCGGACGGATGAAGCCGGAATCGGCCCGGTCGCCCAGCGCCAAACCCAGCGCGGTCAGCAGGATCGATTTGCCGGCCCCGGTTTCCCCGGTCAGCACGGTGAGGCCGGCGTCGAACTCCAACTCCAGGGTTTCGACCACGGCCAGGTCGCGGATACCGAGATGGACCAGCATGGCTAGCGGTAACCCGAACTCCAGTTCAGCTTGGCCCGGAGAATCCCGAAGAAATCGTAGTTCAGGGGGTGCAATATCCTGAACGGCTTGGCTTCCTTCCTGATTTCGATGCGGTCGCTGATCTCGATGTTCGGGATCGACACGTTGTCGCACACGACCTGGGCCTTGAACTGCTTGCTGGGACGGAAGGCGATTTCGATGATGCTATCGTCGGCCACCACGATGGGGCGGTTGCTGAGGGCGTGGGGGTTGATCGGGGCCAGGACGATGGCTTTCAGGGTGGGCGAGAGGATCGGCCCGCCCGCCGATAGCGCGTAGGCGGTGGAGCCGGTGGGGGTCGAGACGATCATGCCGTCGGAACGCTGGGAATTCAGGAACACGCCGTCGATGTAGGTCTCGATCTCGATCATGCTGGCCCGGTTCCAGCTATGCACCACCACCTCGTTGATGGCGGTTTGTTGATAAGCCACCTGGCCGTGCCGGTAGACCTTGGCCCTGAGGATGAAACGCTCCTCGGCGCTATAGCGGCCATCCAGGATTTCGCCCAGCCGCGCCACCACCTCGGACGGGGAAATATCGACCAGGAAGCCCAGCCGCCCCAGGTTCACCCCGATCAAGGGAATATCGAACTGGGCCAAATATCGAGCCGCCGTCAGCAAAGTGCCGTCGCCGCCGATCACGATGGCGAGGTCGCATTGCTCGCCGATCTCGGCGAAACTGCCGGTCTCGGCCACCAGCCCCGTCACGAACTCCGCGCAGTCTTTTTCCACCAAGGTTCTGAGGCCGCGCTGGACCAAATACCGGTAAAGCTCCGACAAGGTTTCGGCGATACGTTCGGCATCGGGCTTGCCGATCAAGGCTACGGTTGGGAAATGTGCTGACATGGAAGGTGGGTGGCTCGGGGATGGCGGGTGGGGTTCGCCCAGGCCGATAGTAGTGGGTTCCGATGAAAAGCGCTAGCCGGACGAACCCTCCGCCGGGCGGCGGCTAGTGATAGTATGGGCTTCTTGACACATTATCTGGGGGTTGCTAATTTCTGGCACTCGATAGCTTAGAGTGCTAAACCCTCCCCCACCGAGGACGCCCGTGTCGAATCCCCCCCAGCTGAGCGAGCGCGCCCAACACCTGCTCAAGGTGCTGGTGGAACGCTATATCAACGACGGCGAGCCGGTCGGCTCCCGCGCCCTGGCCCGCGAGGCGGGCCTGAACCTCAGCCCGGCGACGATCCGCAATGTGATGGCGGATTTGGAGGAACTCGGCCTCATCACCGCCCCGCACACTTCGGCGGGCCGGATGCCCACCGTGACCGGCTACCGCTTCTTCATCGACACCCTGCTGACGGTGAAGCCGCTGCAACAAGACCTCGTGCGCCAAATCACCCACAACCTGGACAACCACCAGGACACCCCGGACGACCTATTGGAAACCGCCTCGCGCCTATTGTCCGAGGTTTCCCATATGGCCGGGGTCGTGACCCTGCCGCGGCGCGAATCGGTGACTTTCCGCCATATCGAATTCCTGCCGCTGTCCGAGCAGCGGATTTTGGTGATCCTGGTCACCAACGAACAGGAAGTCCACAACCAAATCATCCACGCGCCCCGGCAGTTCTCCCCCGCCGACCTGCAAACCGCCGCCAATTACCTGAACAGCCTGTACGCGGGCAAGGATTTGGCCTTGATCCGCGAAACCCTGTTCCAGGACATGATGGAAACCCGCCATCAACTCGGCCAGGAAATCCGCGCCGCCGCCGAAATCGCCGGGCTGGCCCTGCAACCCAACGACCACCGCCGCAAGCCCTTCGTGCTGACCGGCGAGATCAACCTGATGGATTTCTCCGAACTCGCCAGCACCGAGCGCCTGCGCGGCTTGTTCGAGACCTTCCACCAGAAGGAAGACATGGTGGGGCTCCTCGACCGCTGCATCGAAAGCCCCGGCGTCAAAATCTTCATCGGCGAGGAATCGGGCCACCGGGCGCTCGACCAATGCAGCCTCGTCACCGCCTCCTATTCCATCAACGACCACGCCGTCGGCGTCCTCGGCGTCATCGGTCCCACCCGCATGGGATACGAACGGGTCATCCCCCTGGTCGATTTGACGGCGAAATTGGTGGGTGCCGCCTTGAATCACAAATCCCTGTCCCCATCTTAGCGTGAGGATTTTTTCCCGAATCTTCAAAAACCGCACCCGGACCCCACCCGGCGCGGACGACCCATCTTTGCCGAACACAGGAGCGACAATGAGCCAAGACGACGTTTTGCCGGAATCCGCGCAGATCACCGAAGACCCCGCCGCAGAAGCCGCCGAGACCCTTGAGCCGACCCCGGAAACCGAACAGCCCGCCGCCACGCCGACCGGGCCCTTGGCCGAGGCCACCCGCAAAGCAGAGGAAAACTGGGAGAAATTCGTCCGCGCCCAGGCGGAAATGGACAACCTCCGCCGCCGCGCCGAAAAGGATGTGCAGGACGCCCGCAAATTCGCCATCGAGAAATTCGCCCGCGAACTCCTGACCGTGGTCGATAGCCTGGAACTCGGCCTGCAAGCCGCCACCGGCGACGCCCCCGAGGTCGGCAAATTGCGGGAAGGCATGGAACTCACCTTGAAGCAATTGCTGGCGGCGCTGGAAAAGGCCAATGTCCGCCCCATCGACCCCGAAGGCGAGAAATTCAACCCGGAACTGCACCAGGCCATGGCGATGCAACCCTCCGCCACCGCCGCGCCCAACACCGTCATCAAGGTCTTCCAGAAAGGCTATCTGCTCAATGAACGCCTGCTGCGCCCGGCCATGGTGGTGATCGCCCAAGCCCAGCCCCAAGCCGCCCCGCGCATCGACGAACAAGCTTGAAATCCTTGGCCCCACCCCCATATCGGTCCACAAGCCGGCATTCAACCCTGATATAGACAAGTTTGGAGAATTATTAAAATGGCAAAAATCATCGGTATCGACCTGGGCACCACCAATTCCTGCGTGGCCGTGCTGGAAGGGGGCAAGCCGCGGGTGATCGAGAACGCCGAGGGCGCGCGCACCACCCCGTCCATCGTGGCCTTCACCCCCGACAACGAGGTGCTGGTGGGCCAATCCGCCAAGCGCCAAGCCATCACCAACCCCAAGAACACCCTGTACGCGGTCAAGCGCCTGATCGGCCGCCGCTTCAAGGACGGCGTGGTGCAGAAGGACATCCATCTGGTGCCCTACAAAATCGCCGAGGCCGACAACGGCGATGCCTGGATCGAGGTCAATGGCCGCAAGATGGCCCCGCCGGAAATCTCCGCCCGCGTCTTGATGAAGATGAAAAAGGACGCGGAAGCCTTCCTGGGCGAGGAAGTCAAGGAAGCCGTCATCACCGTGCCGGCCTATTTCAACGATTCCCAGCGCCAAGCCACCAAGGACGCGGGCCGCATCGCCGGCTTGGAAGTCAAGCGCATCATCAACGAACCCACCGCCGCCGCGATGGCCTTCGGCCTCGACCGCAAGCACGGCGATATTAAAGTAGCCGTGTACGACCTGGGCGGCGGCACCTTCGATATTTCCATCATCGAAATCGCCGAGGTCGATGGCGAACACCAGTTCGAAGTGCTGTCCACCAATGGCGACACCCATTTGGGCGGCGAAGACTTCGACCTCCGCATCATCGACTACATCTGCGACGAGTTCAAAAAAGAGAACGGCATCGACCTACACCACGATCCGCTGGCGCTGCAACGCCTGAAGGAATCGGCGGAAAAGGCCAAGATCGAACTGTCCTCCAGCCAGCAGACCGAAATCAACCTGCCCTATGTCACCGCCGATGCGTCCGGTCCCAAGCATCTCAACCTGAAGCTGACCCGCGCCAAGCTGGAAGCCTTGGTGGAAGACCTGATCCTCCGCACCAAGGGTCCGTGCGAAACCGCGCTGAAGGATGCCGGTCTCAAGCCCAGCGAAATCAACGAGGTAATCCTGGTCGGTGGCCAGACCCGTATGCCCAAGGTCATGGATTTCGTGCGCGAAATCTTCGGCAAGGAACCGCGCAAGGACGTGAACCCGGACGAAGCCGTGGCCCTGGGCGCGGCGATCCAAGGCGGCGTGTTGGGCGGCCAAGTCAAGGACGTGCTGTTGCTGGACGTGACCCCGCTGTCGTTAGGGATAGAAACCCTGGGCGGCGTGATGACCAAGCTGATCGAGAAGAACACCACCATCCCGACCAAGCAGAACCAAGTGTTCTCGACCGCCGAGGACGGACAGACCGCCGTGACCATCCACGTCCTGCAAGGCGAGCGCGAAATGGCGCGGGACAACAAATCGCTGGGCCGCTTCGACCTGAGCGATATCCCGCCCGCTTCCCGTGGCATCCCGCAGATCGAGGTGACTTTCGACATCGACGCCAACGGCATCCTGCATGTGTCGGCCAAGGACAAGGCCACCGGCAAGCAGCAATCGATCCGCATCACCGCTTCGTCCGGCCTCAGCGAGGAGGAAATCAAGCGGATGGTGCAGGACGCCGAAATGCACGCCGAGGAAGACAAGAAGCTGCATGAACTGGTGACGGCGCGCAACCACGCCGACGCCATGATCCACGCCGCCAACAAGACCCTGCACGAACTCGGCGACAAGGTCCAGGCGGACGAAAAAAGCAAGATCGAAGCCGCCATCACGGAACTCAAGGAAGCCATGAAGGGCGACGACAAGGAAGCCATCGAGCGGAAAACCGAACATCTGACCGAGGTTTCCGGTAAACTCGCCGAACGTTTATACGCCCAGCAAGGCGAAGCCGCGGGCACGGCCTCGGCGGCGGGCGGCACCCAATCCGAAGCCACGGGCGGCGGCAAGGGCGACCACGAGGATGTGGTGGACGCCGAGTTCGAGGAAGTCAAGGAAGACCGGAAGTAAGCCGCTCCTCCACCGCCCGCGTGGCCCTGGCCGCCCCGCGGGCTTTCCTAATTGCCACCGTCCCCATTCCATCGGTGGCCCAACCACCCGGCGGATGGGGCCGGATGGGGATCGAAACGAACAACCATGGCGAAAGAAGATTACTACGAACTGCTGGGCGTGCCGCGCAACGCCAGCGACGCCGATATCAAGCAAAGCTTTCGCCGCTTGGCGATGAAGTTCCACCCGGATCGCAACCAGAACAATCCGCAAGCGGAAGAGCAATTCAAGAAGATCAAGGAAGCCTACGACATCCTGTCCGACCCCAAGAAGCGCTCCGCCTACGACCAATTCGGTCATGCCGGGGTCGATCCCTCGATGGGCGCGGCGGGCGGGCATGGCTTCGCCGGGGAAAGCTTCAGCGATATTTTCGGCGATGTGTTCGGGGATATTTTCGGCGGAGGCACCGGGCGGCGGCGCGGCGGTAGCCGGGCGCAACGCGGCTCCGACCTGCGCTACAACCTGGAAATCAGCCTGGAGGAAGCCGTCTCGGGCACCGAGGTCAAAATCCGCGTCCCCACCTTCGTCAACTGCGAAGCCTGCGGCGGCACCGGAGCCAAGAAAGGCACCTCGCCCACCACCTGCTCCACCTGCCAAGGCCACGGCGTGGTACGGATGCAGCAAGGCTTCTTCGCGGTGCAGCAAACCTGCCCCACCTGCCGCGGCACCGGCCAGATCATCAAAGACCCCTGCCGTTCCTGCAACGGCCAAGGCAAGGTCCAGGAAACCAAGACCCTGTCGGTCAAAATCCCGGCGGGCGTCGATACCGGCGACCGCATCCGCCTAGGGGGCGAAGGCGAGGCCGGCGAAGCCGGGGGACCGCCGGGCGATCTGTACGTGCAGATCGCCGTCAAGGAACATCCCATCTTCACCCGCGACGGGGCCAATCTTTATTGCGAAGTCCCCATCAGCTTCCCCACCGCTTGCCTGGGTGGCGAACTGGAAGTACCCACCCTGGACGGCAAGGTCGTCCTCAAGATTCCGCCGGAAACCCAGACCGGGCGCTTGTTCCGGCTCCGCGCCAAGGGCGTCAAGCCAGTGCGCGGCGGTCCCCCCGGCGATCTGATGTGCCGGGTCCGGGTCGAAACCCCGGTCCATTTGAACAAAGACCAGTTGGAACTCATCAAGAAGCTGGACGAATCCCTCAGCGGCGGCGGTAGCCACCACAGTCCCCAAGCCCATGGCTGGCTGGATGGGGTCAAGCAATTCTTCGATAAACTCGGGCTATAACGCCCGGTTCCCGGCGGGCGCGGTTCCGCGCCCCTCCCCATTACTTCCGTTCGAGAGACACCACAATGATCCGAGTTGGCATCATCGGCGCGGCCGGCCGCATGGGACACGCCTTGATCCGCGCCTGCGCCACCACCCCCGGCCTGACCCTGGCCGCCGCCATCGAAAGACCCGGCAGCCCGGCCCTCGGCGCCGACGCGGGCGAATTGGCTGGACAAGCCAAGCTCGGCGTCCCCGTAACCGACGACCTGGCCGCGGCCATCGACGGTATCGATGTCCTGATCGACTTCACCCGGCCCGAATCCAGCCTCGCCGCCCTCGCCCTTTGCCAAGCCCACGGCAAGCGCCTGGTCATCGGCACCACCGGCTTCGGCCCCGAACAAAAAACCACGATCGAACAAGCCGCGCAAACCATCCCGATCATGCTGGCCCCCAATATGAGCGTCGGCGTGAACCTCTGCCTCAAACTGCTGGAAATCGCCGCCAAGATCATCGGCGACCACACCGACATCGAAATCATCGAGGCCCACCACCGCCACAAGGTCGATGCGCCCTCCGGCACCGCGCTCCGTATGGGCGAAGTGGTCGCCGCCGCCCTGGGCCGCGACCTCAAGCAATGCGCCGTCCATGGCCGCGAAGGCCACACCGGCGCGCGCGATCCAAAAAGCATCGGCTTCTCGGTGATCCGGGCCGGCGATATCGTCGGCGAACATACGGTCATGTTCGCCGACGAAGGCGAGCGCGTGGAAATCACCCACAACGCCTCCAGCCGCGCGACTTTCGCCAAAGGGGCGATGCGCGCCGCGCTCTGGCTGGCGGAAACCCCGGCCGGGCTCTACGACATGCAGGATGTCCTGGGCCTCAAGAATTATTGAGCCATTTTCCGGGGATAACCCCAACGATGGGGTTATCGCCAGCCCCGGCACCGCAGGAATAATCCGCCATGCGTATCCTGTTCATCCACCGTAATTTCCCCGGACAATTCCTCTATCTCGCCACCTACCTATCCCGCCAGCCCCAGGTCGAGGTGGTTTTCATCACCCAGCGCCAGGACAACCATATCCCCAATGTGCGCAAGCTGCTATACCAGCCGGTCGCCGACCCGAACCACCGCAGCCACCATTATCTGCGCGAATACCATGATTGGATCGCCCATGGACAAGGCGCGGCGAGGGCGGCTCAGCAATTAAAACAAGAAGGGTTCACGCCGGATATCATCTACGCCCACGTCTGGGGTGGGGAATTATTCATCAAAGATATTTATCCGAACGTCCCCCTGTTGGGTTATTTCGAGTGGTATACCAATGCCCATGGCAGCGATTTGGATTTCGACCCCGCCACCCGCCTGTCGCTGGATAACCTCCATGAAATCAGGATCAAGAACTCGCCGAAACTGGTGAGCCTCGCGGGTTGCGACCATGCGCTCACCCCCACCCAATGGCAACTCGAACAATTCCCCCGGCTATTCCACCCCAAGTTTTCCGTCATCCACGACGGGGTATGCACCAACTTCTACCATCCCGACCCCGAGGCCAAACTGATTATTCCGCGCCTGGGCCTGGATTTGTCGGACGCACAGGAGATCGTGACCTATGCGACTTCGGGCATGGAACCCTACCGGGGGTTTCCACAATTCATGCAGGCGGCCGCCCTCATCCAACGCCGCCGTCCCCGCTGCCACATCGTCGTGGGCGGACATGACGGCACTTTCTACAGCCAAAAGCGACCCGATGGCAAAACCTATAAGGAATACTTTTTGGAAACCTTGAACCTGGACCTCGAGCGCATCCATTTCATAGGCTTCCTCGAACTCGCCGCCTATGCGAAGCTACTGCAAGCCTCGAAAGTACATATCTATCTGACCTACCCTTATATCCTGTCGTGGTCCCTGATCGAAGCGCTGGCATCTGGCTGCCTTGTGATCGCGTCCGATACCGCGCCGGTGCGCGAGGTTGTGGAAAATGGGAAAAATGGTTGGCTGGTGGATTTTTTCTCGCCGGAAGCCATCGCAGACAAAGTGGATGAGTGCCTCGACCATCCCAATCATTTCCCAGCGATTCGGGAACAAGCCAGGGCGACCGCCATTGGCCGCTACGATGTACAAAAGACAATGGGTAAAATACTAGGCTTAATCAAGCAGATGATCGGCTGAACAGGTATCTAGTCAAATCCACGATATACGGAAAAATCTCTTTCAACCCCCCCACCGCAATTTTCGGCAGATAATATCCGCTCGCAATATGGCAATAACAATTCGGAAACCGCTTGGTGCATTTCCGGCGACGGATACTTAGTATTGTATTTCAATCCATCTTGATTAGCACAGGGCAATCCAGTTGCCTTGTCCATCAAACGTTGTGGCAATCCAGGTTTGGTGCCGTATTCCACATAGTAATCATAAAAAGGTTTTATTCGCTCCACGATATCCCGATGAATCAATTCTGGAAATCCTCCCGCCTCCTCAAGTATCGATCCCGACATGCTCCGGCAAGGTTTTCCGGAAAACCATAGCAGTATTTTTGGAACCTTTAAATACTTTGATATATTCAAATATCCGTTAATATACTTTTCAACCATATCGACATAGAAATCATAAAATGCCGCTTTATTTTTACGATACAGTTCGACATAGAGCCCATACGGCTCATGAATAGAAACCCCACAGCCATTCCCCAATCGGCTTACCCCAGCAGAAAGTCCGGACATCACCAAAACAATAGCAAACCTTCCTTTATTACAAATATCCAGCACCCATCGATTGCCGGGGTCAGCAAAGAATTCCACACCGGCACCACAAACCCCCAAATTCAATCCGTCAATATCCAGATATTTCCCCAACAACGATGGGTATGGTTTATCAACAAACCTGCCACAGGCATATTCCTGACCAATACATGAAAAGTACCTGTTTTTTATCAAAGCGCCCCCGTCACCTCTCACCCATAATTTTTTATCAGACAACTCATCCAAAACCTCAAAAAAACCATAATCAACAATTTCTATATCTTTTTCCTGCCAAGAGGACTTTACCGAGCAATCAAACTCATAAGCCTGCCCGGAATACATAACCTTGGCCGCAGTATCAACCTTGCTCGTATAACGCGATCCTTTTTGGATAGAATTGCCGACCGAGACCGAGACAGCAGCAGTCTCTCCTTGGCAAGCAAAAAAGCGCCGCGGCTTCGCTATATATCTCTTCCTGAATTTTTCACAGATTTGTTCTGACAACTCGGACCGCAAAACCTTTGTGTTGGTTTTCAATCTATCCAAGGCATTGGATTTATCCTCGACATCCAAAAAATGTAGGACTTCCTTTAAAGCCTTTTTTGGGTTTTTCGCCACACATTCATAATCAACAACCAAAGGCGTTATACCATGAGCATTCACAAGATTGTCCAAATACTCATATTGATTATTAATATCAATATATAGCCTATATATATCTTCCAAAAAATCATTACAAAAAGCAATTTCTTGCAATTTTTTTGAGTATTCATTTTTCTTCGTTTCGCTATAAATATGCCAAACACTTGTTTTTTGAGCGATACATGCCGAAACAGCCTGGGCAACCCTGTCATCCCGGTTTAAATATATAAATTTTTGAAAAATCTCACCAAATATACTCTGAAAACCAAATCCAGCTTTTTGAAAATCATATAAGAAATGGGCGATAAACTTTGTCCCAAAAACCCCATTCTCGGTCATCCTAGCCCCCATGACCTTACGCAGGGCTTCCATATAATTAAACTTGCATTTCAACGCCAATGTCGCCGAAGCCTGACGGATATGCTCTGCGGGATAACCTAAGATTCCAGTCGATTGCAAAAGATTACAAAAATACGTTGATCCTGCACGCGGGGCTGTGATTATGGCATAAGATAATACGGGCTTTTTTAGCACAATTGGACTTACATCTAATAAGTCCCTGCCAGTCAAAAAGTTTATAAAAACATCCGAAAAAAACTTAAGAATCGGTACCGACGGGTGGATTTCTTTCAAGCCATTAGCGGTCAAATTAAAGAAATAATTCTCATCATATATAGATGCCACTATCACAGCCGAAACATGAAAGTCTGGGTTAGCGGGTTCCAAAGCACCGAACTCGCCACTGACAACATCCAAATTACACAGCAATATATCTGGTTGCACCCCTAACTTCTCCCCCAAATAACCTACTATTTGGGTGTCAGCGATGATTAATACATTCTTGAGTTCGGCTATTTTTTTATAAAATCCGTTTTCACCCAGATGGTCCATAATCAATTTAGCATTCACATTTCCTCCCCATCCGTTTCACCAACCCCCCTATAATAATCGATTTCAACATACCCAAAAATTCGCGTCTGCCTTCGCAGTTCAAGTGCTGGAACTATTCTTGTCTCTCATTGGAAGAAGCAAGATGGGCTAGCATCGAAACAATAACAATGCCTCGTTTACGAGAGTCCATGGCATCTGAGTCCATAAAATTATCGCTGACTATAGATATATCAACTATATCTCCCTCAGAGAGATCTATTTTCGCATACAAATCAACCCGCTCCCCCATCGCCAAGCTTCCAGCAACCCATTTCTTTTTATTACATATAAGTGTAATATTATTTCCAGCATATTTAACCGATGAATCTGGATTCCATAAAGCGAACTCCAAGCCGCTCACATGATGAACAGCTTTGCATATAACCCGTAATTCACGGGTCATCCAGCCATCCACCCACAAAATACCTTCAACCGTTGTCACCGCCAAGTTTGGAATGTCAATAATGGACTCTGATTCTTTACTCATAGACGCCCCCCATTATAGTTTTTAATATGCCTTCAAAATCCGCTCTAAACCTACCAGGCGAACTATGGATAGACAAACTCTGTAATGCCGTCGCCCTTATCTTTTCCCAAAGTTCTGGATTCGTGTAAGCAGAAACCACCGCATCCGCGAATGAACCCGGAGAAAAATCCCTAGCCACAAAACAAGTCGTATCCCCTTCGGAATCGAATTCGGCAAGCTGAGTCGCCAATATGGGCGTCACTACCGCAGGCAACCCCAAGCCCATCGCCTCATGCACTTTATGGGGTATACCCGCAGCCACACGGGTCGGTGCGATAAACAGCCTTGCCTGTTCAAAATATAGGGACAAATCTTTGACGGGTCCAATAAAATCAAAACCTTCACTCCTCAACAAAGCAGGAACTTTGATCTTTGGATTCCAATAGCCGATTATTTTTACTTTTATATCAGGAAGCCGCTTTCTTATAAATGGGAACACTTTATTGGCGAACCAAACCAACGAATCATAGTTGGGCGATTCTTCGCTATGCACGGCACCGCAAAACAACAAGCCATCACGCTGCTCGAACTTTGCCGCCATGGGTCTGATAGCGATTTTATGTCCCAACAAATGAATTGGCGCGCACGCTATCCGATTAATTAACCTTTGGTCAAGCCGATTGACAGCTACAAAGTTATCTATAATGGCTGCATGCCCTTTCAACTCCTTTTCCAGTTGGGAAACAGGAATGGATTCTTCAAGACAAGATAGATCGGGGCTCCCCCCGTTGGCTAATTCATTTGTCAACCATCGCCTTACAGAAGCCAGTGCTTCTGTATCCAGAATTACCTTGCCATTTGGGTTTTCTATGCGCCATTTAGAAATCGCATCGGCATACCCAGGTAAATTATGGGTACGGCATAGCCATATCAAATCAATATTTTTAGGCGACTTTAAAAGAAAAGGCGCAAAACCTTTTAAAGCATCATCTTCCGAATAAATAATCTCGCAAAACGGTAAATCGATGGGCTCGATTTCTGGTAGTTTTTTATAAACCCAGATTTTGACCCACCACCCATGCTCGACGAATTCCCGTACAATATCTTCGCTTCGGCACAAGCCAGAACCAAGCTCTTTACGCGGCATAAAATCTTCGATCAACAAGACCTTGGGCATCTTACTCTTCGAGCGGTCCGAAGCAATCTCCGCATTGGTCGCGGAAGGTCTATGTTGTTTTGACAAGAATCTATGATTTTTCTTGACAAACTTAACCCTATTTCTTGCCATCAATGCTGTGGATATGGTACTTGGACGCCCCTTACTATAGCTAGCATATTCGTAATGAAAAACACCGATTCCTGGGTCGTATACCACCCGCCTCCCTGCCTCCCATATCCTGGCACACAAATCTGTTTCCTCATAATATCCAGGTGTGAATTGTTCATCAAATCCCTCCAAACTCCTGAATAAAGCGCTTTCCACAGCCAAAAAACAACCAGAGCAATAATCCACATCCCGCTGGAATTGAAAGCGGAGAGATAGAGGATTATCTCCACGCCCATAACCCCATGCCGACCCATCGCTCCAAACAATGCCTCCGGCTTCCTGAACCTCACAGTTCAATTTGATAATTTTGCCTCCAACCGCGCCAACACCTTGTGCCGTGTCGAAAACCTCCAAAACTCTTTCAAACGATCCTGGAAGGATTTCAATATCGTTATTCAAAAATACAAGGATTTTGCCTTTAGCGGCATGAACACCGGCGTTGCAGGCCGCAGGATAGCCCAACGGTTGATCGAACCTGATTAGTTTTACACCCGAGACGTACTTTTCAATTTCAACAGTAAGATCAGAGGAACCATTATCAACAATAATTACTTCAGCCAATGCTTCCTGACTAGACTTTATAAAAAGTTCCAATTGCTTTAACAAGCCAACCGTAAAATCAAAATGATCTATGACAGGTATGATTATAGAAAGCCTAGGCTCTTGGAACTCTGGAATAACAATATGATATCCTGCTTTGACCGCAGCGGTTTGGATTTGGCACCGTTTCTCATAAAGAGATTTTGCAGCATCTTCCGATATCGACATGCTTATTAAGGGGGCACAAGCTTTCAAATTCCTCTTGATGCCTATCGCCAAAAAATGTTCGAATGCGCCAAGATAGGCAAACCTTTTAATTTCATCCACAACCTGGGGATTATGTTCTAAATAATATTTGGTGTCGAAAAATCGATTGGGATTCCGGCCTTCACCGATCCCGTGGTAGATGAAATGGACTAGCGCATTAGCAGCCCCTTGCTTTCCAGTGTCACTGATATCCTTGACATCCTTATTATTCCTCACATAATAATCAATATCGAAATCGGGGAACGGAATTCTTCCATCCCGCATCCCACGCTCCATATAGTGTTGAAAATATGATTCAAACTCAGACGACGGACCAATCGCTTCTTTTATATCGGCATAACGCGAAGCATACCATTCCAGGTCGAACAAAGGCGTACAAGCCACACCCACAGCATTGCCATAGGTTATAAAATCAAAAAATAAATCGCGTACTGGCTTGCGCCCCAATTGCTGAAGATAAAAGTTTTTATTGAAAAACGGGGATGGGCTATGTAAAAAAGCATCGTTCCCCACCTTTCGGATATAGTATTGATAGCCGGAAACCAAGTTACCGGCATCAACGACTTGGCGCACTTCCGGGACCCTATCAAGGAAATACTTTTCATCGAACAACCAGTGGGGAGAAAGCCCCTTGGCCGCACCATATCGAAAATAATCCTCAATAATTCCCCAGGCGGGTTGGCGCTGCAAATACTTTGATTGCTGGGCATAATAACGGGCACAAAAATATGGCGATGGGCTGCAAAGCCTATCCTGGGCCATCTCATCGAAGTGCTCCTGATAGGTTTGGAACCGTCCACTTTGGATCGCAAGGACGGCTTCGGGGTTTCTTTCTTTGTACCAAGCCACATCCAGCCTGAATTCGCGCATCATGTAGAGTTCTTTTTTTGCGCCGCCGGACGAATCTTTGCCATTAGCCATATCACAACACCGTTTCTAAATGCTTTAGCCGCCGATTAATTACCTGGTTCCTGCACATCCCAATAAATCCAGGGAAGCATTTTTACCCGTAGCCCAAATCCACCCGGATGGATTGCAATATCCGCCCTACCCTAACCACAATATCTTGTGGGAATTTGTCTTTCGCACTAAGGGCACGATTTTGGTCTATAGCCTCCAAAGTTTTCCTCGACTTCTGGGGTGCTCGTAACCACGCCTCAAAATCAGGGATAACCTTGGCGGGCTGGCTTAGCACGTCCTCGAACCTAAGACTGAAATATTTATCCCGGCCCTGATATCCCAACTCCCGCACAAACTCCATACCCAAGCTTAATTGATGCAAGGTAGTATAAGCCATATGGATCGCGGGATGATCGAATTGGATCAGGAACGTTGATCGATTGGCCGCCCGATAGGCCAACGGCAGGGTGATCCTCCCAATCTGGTTATCCAAACGCGCCGTCATATGGGTACGCCGGAGGCAGGTATCCATAGGCTCCCGCAATAATTGGACATAGCGGGCCTTGGGAAAAGCGGCCCGCAACTCGGGCAGGATAAGCAGGTTTTCAGGCAGTTTGAAACCCCATAAGCGCCTCCGCCCGCTACCGGCTTGCTCCAGCATCCTAGCGGCGGCCAAGCGCAGTTTAGGCACGGCCAAGGCTTGCTGCCAAGCCGATGGGCATCGATATTTGCCCATCAAGGTTTCGTATACCGCCATGACCATGTCCAGGCAATCGCCGGAGGAATTGACCTGTTTGCCCATATAGATATCATGGTCTTCCGCCAGAATCGATAATAGGCGGGAACCCCCACCGCCTTTGGCGAGCAGGATAATCGGGGCTTCAATATCCGCGAGCAACGACTCCGGGTATTGGCCGAGCGACTCCCCAGGCTGCCGCCACCCCGTGTAGACGGTATTGATCGTGCGGAATGGCGTATATTGCCGCCAACGATAATTGATATATTCGTCGCAGCAGTTCTTATCGGCTTTGTAGGCGAAACTGGCGCGGTCCCGCACCTTGGTGGAATCATGGATAGTTTGGATGGGGTTACCTTGATCGTCCCGGTATTTGTGTATGGTAGGGGCGTCGATCACATAACAGGCATGGCCCCGCTCCCTGGCCGAAAATACCAAGCCCACACAGACCCCATGTATCCCTGGCAACGAATCGTCCGCCCTCGATCCTTGGGATTTGCGGACTAGCATGAAATGTTCGTCGATGAATTCCGCTTGGGCGAACAACCGGCCTTCGGCGAAGGTATTGCGGTAGGTTTTGGGGTCGCTCCAATGCCCCACGAACCGGCCCGATGCCAGATTCCCCACGACGCCGACAATCCCCCAGTTTGGATCGGCGGCTTCCAAGGACTCCAGGGATTGTTCGAACCGCGCCTGCCAACCCGGCTGCAAGTATACATCCTCGTGGACGATGGCGATTAATTCATGCTCGGCGGCAGCGATACCCGCGTTGATCGCCGCGGAAAGATTGGCATAAAACAGGTTGGCCGTATTATCGATGACCACGGTCTGATTGAGCGGGTCCACAGCGCAGGGCGAAAGGGCGAAATTATGCTCGAATTCGTCCGAAAACTTGACGACGACGAAACTGATCGGGCGCGTGGGCGGTTTCAGGGGCGGCGCGATGATGGGGAAATCCCGCATGGTTTGAAACTGGTAATCTCGATGGGTTCCGGTTTTAGGCGGCGGCGACATACCATAATCCAAGCCGACGCATCGTTTTCCACGATAAGGGGATAACCACCCCATCATACACGAGCGCCAACGCCCCGCGCCATGGCGGGTCCACCCCGCAAGCGTGCTATCGTTGGCCGGAATCCAACCCTTGGCAAAGCTTCCACCCTATGAACATCCGAATCCATCCCGTCCCCAACCCGCGCCCCCTCCGCCGGGGGTGCCGTCCCATCGGCTTGATCCTGTGCCTATTGGTTTATTTCCCTCAAGTCCACGCCGCGGCGCGGCCACCCCAGGCGGCCATCGCCAGCGCCCATCCACTCGCCACCCAGGCGGGCTTGGACATACTTGGCCAGGGCGGCAACGCCTTCGATGCCGCCGTCGCGGTCGGCGCGACCCTGGCGGTGGTGGAACCGGCGGGTTCCGGGCTGGGTGGCGGGGGACTTTGGTTGTTGCGCCGGGGGGAGGATGGCAAGGAAATCCTGCTCGACGGGCGGGAACGCGCCCCCTTGGCGGCGGCGCGGGATATGTACCTGGACAAGGCGGGCCAATCCATCCCCGGCTTGTCCATCGACGGGGCCTTGGCGGCGGCGATTCCCGGTATGCCCGCCGCCTTGGTCCATCTGGCCGAGCATTATGGGCGCCTGCCGCTCGCCACTTCGCTGGCGCCGGCCATCCGCCATGCCGAGGCGGGTTTCGCGCTGGGGGAGCGGCATCTCCGCCTGCTCGGACCCCGCGCCGAAGTCCTGCGCCGCCATCCGGCGGCGGCGGCGATCTTCCTGCCCGGCGGCGCGGTCCCGCGCTCCGGGGACATTTTGGTCCAGCGGGATTTGGCCGATAGCTTGCGGAAGCTGGCCCGGCAGGGCAAAGCGGGTTTCTATGGCGGGACGACCGCCGCGGCCTTGGTCGAAGGCGTGCGGGCGGCGGGCGGCATCTGGACCCTGGACGACCTGGCCGGCTACCGGGCGGTGGAACGGACCCCCATCCATGGCGATTACCAGGGCATCCGCATCACCACGGCGGCACCGCCCTCGGCGGGCGGCGTCGGCTTGGTGGAAATGCTGAATATGCTGTCGGCCTACGATCTGGACCATGCGCCCGCGACCACCCGCAAACACCTGATCGTGGAAGCGATGCGCCGGGCCTACCACGACCGGGAAACCTACCTGGGCGACCCCGATGCCGTCGCCATGCCGATCCTGCGCCTGTTGAGCCCCAACTATGCGGCTGGCCTGCGCTCGACCATCCGCCCCGACCGGACCTTGCCCAGCGCGGCGCTGAGCGACACCGCCCGGCCCCGGCCGGTCGGCGACAACACCACCCATTATTCGATCCTGGACCGGGAAGGCAACGCCGTGGCCGCGACCCTGAGCATCAATTACGGCTTCGGCTCCGGCTTCGTGGCACCGGGCACGGGGGTGTTGCTGAACGACGAGATGGACGATTTCTCGACCAAGCCGGGTTCGCCCAATGTCTACGGGCTGGTGGGCGGCGAGGCCAACGCGATAGCCCCCGGCAAGCGCATGTTGTCCAGCATGACCCCGACCTTCCTCGACGACGGCGGCCGCCTGGGCGTGGTCGGCACTCCGGGCGGCAGCCGCATCGTGTCGATGGTGCTGCTGGCGGCGCTGGATTTCGCCCAGGGCCACGGACCCGCGTCCTGGATCGCGGTGCCGAGGTTCCATCATCAATACCTGCCGGATGTGATCGAATACGAAAGCGGGGGCTTGACCGGGGCGGAACGGGACGGACTGGAACGGCTCGGCCATGTGTTGAAGGCCGTGGACCGCCGTTATGGCGATATGCAGGCGGTGTTGTGGGACCGGCGGACGGACCGGGTGGAAGCCGCCAGCGATCCGCGTGGCGAAGGCGCGGCCCGGCTGCGCTGAACCCCGGCGCTCACAGGCTGCCGAAAGAAATCCTGTGGCCGGCGATGGTCAGCACATCCCCGGCTTGCAGGATGGCTTCGCGGACCTTGTTGCCGTTGACGCGCAGGGACCGCCAACCGCCCTCGTGGACCACCCTGAAGCCATATTGCTGTTTGACGATGGAAAGCTGTTCGCCCTTGACGAACCAGCCATCGATACGCAAATCGCAACGGTTGCCCCGGCCCACCACGGTCAATTCCTTATCCAGGGGCACCACCTTGCGGCGCACGCCCTCCAGCACCAAAACCATATTGCCCTTTTCGCTGCGCTGCACATACTGGGCCACCACGTCGCGCCGCACGAAGCAGGTGGCGTCGCCCTCGTCCTGGGGCTCGGCGGGCTTGTCGACGTTGGTGGCGATGCCCTGATGGGTGTGGCCGCTGCCGTAGTCGTCGAACAGCAGGGTATGCTTGCCGATGACGATGCGGTCCTGGTGTTTGAGCGCCTGGGTGTAGGTCCGCTGGCCATTCAGGAAGGTGCCGTTGGCCGATTGGTTGTCCTCGATCATCCATTGCCCATGGAGGCTCTTGAACAAGCAATGCCGCCGCGACACCGCCAGATTGTCGATCACGATATCGCAATCGGGGGCGCGGCCCACGGCATATTCCTCCCGCGACTCCAAGGGGAATTCCGATTGGAGGCTGCCACCGAAAAACACCTGGATCTTGGCCATGATCGATTCCTCGCCGGACGGTTCGCACAATGGATGGAAATCCCGGCCGGCATCCCAAACCCCGGCCAGGGTGGGTTCAGGCGGCGGCGCTATCGGTCCGTTGCCGGTAGAGGCTGGCATCGACCGCCGCCCCCATGGCGGCTTCGTCCAGGCCACCGCCCAGGAAGCGGTTGATCTGGGCGGCCACGGCCAGCGGATCGTGCAAAGCCTCGTGATAACCTATCGACAGCACGCTGACCCGGTCGGGATGGGCGGCCAGCACGGCACGCACATTATCCACCTGCTTGAGATAGGCCGCCGCCAATTGCCGCTCCGAAAGGCGCGCGCCGTCCTGGCCCAGGCTTTTCAGCATCGCGGCCTGGGAGGCGACGATTTCCTTGAGCGGGCGTTCCATGAACACGATGCGGTAAACATGGCCCATCGGCAGTTGGTCGAGGAGCGGGGCGATGATCTTGACCGCCTTGCCCTGGGCGTCGTCCAACCAGGCGTTATCCGGGTTCTGGACGAGTTGCTTGACCCGCTCCAATTCGTAATAACCCCGCGGATTGCTCTCGTCGGCGACCCGCTCGCCATCGGTAAGGATGGACACGCCGCCCGCCGCCAGCATCTGCATCGCCATCGACGTGCCCGAACGCGGCAAACCGGAGACCACCACGATATCCCGGCCCAACGGGGGCAGGGCTTCCAGAACCGACAAATCCGCCACCGAGGCGGCCCGGTGCATATCGAGGTCCAGTTTCAAATCCACGTCATCGGGCAGCGGCTCACCGGCCAGATAGGCGGCGATCCGCGCCTCGGCGGCCTTGGCCAGCGCCCGGTGTTCGGCGGCCTTGTCGAATTGTTCGCGGCCGCGGTAGATATCGGCCAGTAAGCCGTGCGCGGCGGGATAGACCGGATTCTGGGCCAGGGCGGTTTGCAGGGCGGTGATGGCCTCGTCCTTGCGCCCGAGCCAGACCAGGGCGCGGCCGCACACATAATGGGCCAGCGGATTGTGGAACACCATGCCGATGGAGGCCAGGGCTTCCTCCAAGGCCTTGCGGGGCCGGCGGCTATGCAGGTGGCAACGCGCCAAACCCAGCCGGGGCACGGGATTGACCGGATCGATGGCCAGCACTTCCTGCAGGCAGGCCTCGGCTTCGCGCCAACGTCCCAGCGCCATATAGGCCTTGGCCCGGCCCAGATAAAGGCTGGGCCGGTTGTGCAATTGGACGTGTTCGGCCTTGGCGAACTCCGCCAGGGCCAGGTCGTATTCCTGTTCGGCCATATAGACCAGGGCCAGCAGGAAAGGAAAGACCGCGTTGTTGAACCCCGCCTTGCGGCGCAGGTCGCCGACCCGGGTTTGCTGGTCCTCGGTCAGATCGGCGAAATTCTTGTCCTTCCATTCCTGGGACAGCTTTTGCAATTCCTCCAGGGCCGCGGTGGCATAGCGCTGTTTTTCCCGGAACAAACGCTCGTAGGCGATCCTGGCTTCCTTGGGCCGGCTCAAACCCAGGTGGCATTCCAGCAACTTGACCCCGAAACGGCTCTCGTCGGGAAATTCGTTCCACAGTTCCTCGAAGGACCGGGCCGCTTCCACCAGTTGCTTGGCATCGAACAAATCCCGCGCCAGGTTATAGCGCAGTTCCTTGATGGTATTGGCCAGCGCGGTCTCGCGGTCCTCGTCGAGCTTTTCGATATAGCCGAGCTTCACCAATTGTTTCAAGGCTTCGGTCTCGTCCACCGGGTCGGTTTGCATGCCGGGCGGATGCCTCCCGGCATCGCCCGGCAGGCTGTCCCAGCTCTCGATATATTCCACCTCGGGCACCGCCGCGAAGGCGCTCAACAAGGGCTTGCCGTCCATGTCCCGGCCCAGGGGCAGGCCATAGAGGCTGAGGATGGTGGGGGTCACGTCCAGCAGGCTGGCCCCGTAGATCAATTGGTCCCGCTTCAGGCCCGGCCCTTTCATGGCGATGATGCCGAAGTCGCGGTGTTCCTCGGCGGGACCGGCGGGTTCGTTGGGGAGTTCCTTGGGCCGGAGGTGGTCGGGATGGAACCCATGGTCGGACACGATGATGACGGTGGTATCCTCGCCCGCCAGATGCAGCAAGGTGCCCAGCATCAAATCGTGGAATTGGTACCCCGCGTTGACCACCTCGTGGTAGAACTCGAAATCCTCCTCGGACACCCAGTCCAGCCGCGGCGGGTGGTATTTCATGAAGCCGTGGCAGAAATGGTCGATGCCGTCGTAGTACACCCCCATGAAATCCCAGGGTTCGAGCTGCATCAGGGCGGTGGCCGCGGCGTGGATGCTGGCGTTCTCGGCGATGATGGTGGCGAGGATCGACAGCCGCCGGTCCTTTTCTTGATTTATCTCGGCGGCCCTCGGCACGAAGGACAGCAAGACTTCGGGGTCTAGCTCACCCGTATGGACCCGGAATTCCGCCAAGGGATCGGCCAAATGGGGAGGATGCACGGTGCCGGGCCGCATCGGCCAAGGTTGGTCCAAGCCGCCCACGACCTGTTGATAATGGTTGGAAACCATCACGCCATCGATGGGTTCGGCGGGATGGGACGGCCACCACCCGACCACATTGGACTTCAAACCCTGCTGATGCAGGATATTCCACAGCGCCTTGCACTTGCGGCCCAAATTGGTGACCGGGCGGACCGAACCCGATTTGGGATCGGGCTCGGCGAAGCCATGGATGCCATGCTTATAGGCGCGCTTGCCGGTCGCGATGGAGGTCCACAACATCGGGGACAGCACCGGATACAGGGTCGAAAGATTGCCCATGACCCCCTGGGACACGAATTTTTCCAGGTTGGGCATCTTGCCCGCGTCCATGAGCGGGGAAATCACCTTCCAATCCGCCGCGTCCCAGCCGATCAACAGTACTTTAGGTGCCATGGGAAATCCTTCGTGTGGTCGTTTCAGTGGGATGGCCGGGGCGGGTGCCGCTGGACCATGGGCCGATGGGCAATGCATCAATTGCGCGGGATTTGGCCCTCCCCGCCGCGTTCCGTCGCGGCCTCCGCATGGGGAAGCCGCAACGGAAGGGGAAGTGGCATGGGATGGATCGGCCTTGGACCAAGGCGTTTCAGGGCGGGCGCGTAGCGCTTAGTATAGCGCTGGACGTAGAGGGACGACGGGTAAGGGCCGTCCCTTTTCACGGAAGCTTGAACGAATCAGGTCGCAAGCGCCTTGTTGTCCATGGTGGACTTCTTACGCGCCCGCCAAGCCCGGATACCTCCCGCGCCCATGCCGATCAAAGCCAAGGCGGCGGTGGAAGGCTCGGGAACCCTAACGTCGGGGGCTGGCACGTTATATGCCCACTGTACGATTGTGAAGGAATGGTTGGTCGAATTCATGTTGATCTGGGCCCACCCATACGTGTCGCTACCGTTATGCGAGAAAGCGAAATTGATGTAGTTGTCGCCATTATCAACGAACTGTTGCAGATATTGCCCCGGAACTGTCCCACCACCTTTGCCCGCAGGCCGCTTCCACCACATTGTGCGGTAGGCCTGGGCACCGCTCTTCAAATCGCCGTCCCCTTTAAAAGCATAACCGGCCCTCGTCCCTAAAAGATTGGCGCTTTTGTTGGCCGAACCCACGTTGACCATCCGGGCAAGGGATCTCCATTTGCCGGTACCGAGAGGCTTTGCGGTCGAGTGCCCCGTGGCCGTTTTTACGGCGATGCCACGACCGTTGGTCGCACTTTTCAGGAAAATTTTACCGGCATCCCCTGGGAACAAGTTGAAATCAAGAACGCTATCCCCGTCCACATCCCAGCCTTTGGCCGAACCGCCGATGTCGGCCAGGCTCAGGGTCAGTCCCGCAGAGCTACCGCATCCCGTAGTAGCAGTACCGGTACAGGTGACCATCCCGGCCTGTGCAACCGCCATGGGGAGCAAGTACAAGGATGATAAGGAGCCGGCCGTCAAAGCCAGCTTGGTGCCGTAAGAAGATTGCCGCTCTTCTTGATTGCCGTTTTTGTTAGACATCGGGTGTATCCCCTATATGGGTAGCGATTAATCGTGGCTTAACTAATTGCGATGCGTTTGGGAGCGCAGCCACAAACGCGATCTCGAATTTATTCACGGTGCAATATATACACTAAAAGCAAGAAGCTCGGCAATTAAAACCGACAAACCCGCCCAATTTCGACCAGCTATCCAGCGCTACGCTGGCCTAATGTCCATCGATTCATAGGTTTTTGTAAAAAAAACAATAATCGCGGCGCTTAAGATAAAGACCGAAATCCATACCTCCCCGATGGAAATAAAACGACACTCCAAGGTGGCACCCACCGGACCCACCCCGGCACGTCGAAACAGTCCCCAAAGAAACAGGGTACCGTTCCTGTGGAGTAGTTCACGTTTTCCACACGCCATTAACCATTCTTAACGCCGACAGTTCCATTCCGCCAAGGCAAAACCGTCAAAAAGCGGTGACGCATAATCATCGGCCCATGGAAGCCAAGGCTTCTATGGCAGCGGGACCGCCTGATAAAAACCCGGCCAATGAAAAACGCCCCAGCGGCCCAGAGGCGAAACCCACTCCAGCAAACCGGCACGGACGCCCCCACGATGGCGGGCCATGGCCTGGAATCCCGGCACCCTGCTCGACCCGTCGCCAAAGACAACGCCGCCCCGGAACTCTTCGGCGATGCCCAACAAGGGCGACGGTTTGGCCTTGAAGTTGTCCAAAGACACCGCCTTCAAAAACCACGATCAAGCCGCTGACCCGACCGGGCCGGACAACGTTCGAGCGGGACCCGCCCGGCAGTCGAAAGCGACCCGATGGTGGCGAAAAGCGTCCACCCAGGGGGAGCGGCAACGGCCTCCACTGTATCCACGGAGCCTGCCCCCGGCGCGGCGGGCGGCGGCACGGCCTGGATCGACCTAGCCACCAGCCAAACCCATACCGGTTATGTCAACCACGATATCAACCTACCGAAAAACCCAAACCACGCCGTTGAAGTCGCCCACGAAAAAATAAATTTCAACCGGGCAATACCCTATACCGCCTCGCTAAAAAATCAAACCAATATTAGGCAATATCCTCTTGTTGCGCGATACCTATAATGCCGACGGGACCATGGCGCTGGTCGCCAATACCATTTATTGCGGAATGAACTGGCCAATGTCCACGGTTTACCCCGGTTTCGGCGAATACGCCTACACCCTGGCGGGCCGGGATCGCGCCAAGGGTTATTACTCCTTCGGCCATGGTCCGGGACCACCCACGACCGGTTCGTGGATACCTCCCGCAATTCTCCCCATATCCTCGGGAACGACACCGGCATGGGCAGGATTGTGAACGGCAGCGCGGCCCCATCCCCAAGACGCGGCGAAGCCGCCGAACGGGAACCCGGTCGGCGGCTTCTTCATGGGACATGGAGTAGGAAGGCGCGATCCTTCCGCCCTGGCGGACCGGAAATCAGGCTTCGGCGGACAGCTTGGCGATGGCCTCGCGGGCCAGTTGGTCCAGACCTTCGCCGCCCCGCCCCAGGTGCTGGACCACCGCCCTACGCATACGGGGATCCCAGAATTTGCGGAGATGCTCGTAAACGCCCGCGACCGCCGCTTCGTGGTCGGGTTCGGAATTGAAGAAATTGCCGATATCGTTGGCCATTTTGACCAGGTTTTCTATTTCCATCGCTCAAGAATCATGGGAGTTGTGGATCAATCGATGCGGATTGGCATAAACCACATGGTCGTCGTCGCGGGCGAAGCCAATCAGCGTGAAGCCGGTGTCCAGCGCCAAGCGCACGGCCAAGCCGGTGGGGGCCGAAATCGCGGCCATGCAGGCGATGCCGACCGAGGCGCATTTCTGGACCATCTCGTAGCTGGCCCGGCTGGTCACCAGCGCGAAGCCCGTGTTGAAATCGGTGCCTTTCCGTGCCAAGGCACCGATGAGCTTGTCGAGGGCGTTATGGCGGCCAATGTCCTCCCGCACCAGGACGACGCCTTTCCCCGGCACCGCGAAGGCCGCCGCATGGACCGCCCCGGTGATGCGGTTGAGCCGCTGGTGTCCGCGCAACTCGGCCAGGCAGCGGGCCAGTTCCGCCGCGTCGACCAAGACGCCCGGACCGACCGGGGCGGGCCTACGCATGGCTTGCTGGAGGGTTTGGGCACCGCAGAGCCCGCAGCCGGTGCGACCCGTCATATTGCGGCCCTTATCGGGCAGGGTATCGCAGCGGGAGGGTTCGATACGCATCCGCACCTCAATGCCCTCCGCACGCTGGTAGACGCGGACGGCGTGCATTTCCCCAGGCGAGGCGAGGATGCCTTCCGTGAGGCTGAAGCCCAGCGCGAAATCCTCCAGGTCCAACGGCGTCGCCAGCATCACCACATGCGGCTGGCCGTTGTACATCAGGGCGATGGGGGCTTCCTCGGCGATGCAGTCTTCCAGGCTGGCATGATCGCCACCGCGCCACCGCTCGACCGGACTCAGCCTATAACTGGGCCAACCCAAGTCGGCGGCGGGGTCCACGGCGAATACCTCAGGCGGAAGCGGCCACGCGCTGATCCAACAGCGACAACTGCTCCTCGGTGAACTCCTGGTACTGGCGCTGCCACTCGGAAGGCCCGGCCACCTTGGTCACCTGCACCGCGGTCACTTTGTATTCGGGGCAATTGGTGGCCCAATCGGAATTGTCGGTAGTGATGACGTTGGCCCCGGATTCGGGGAAATGGAACGTGGTATAGACCACACCCGGTTGTACCCTATCGGTAATCAAGGCCCGCAGCACGGTTTCGCCCGCACGGCTCTTGATACCGACCCAATCGCCATCCTTCACGCCGCGCTGCTCGGCATCGTGGGCGTGGATTTCCAAGCGGTCTTCCGAATGCCACATCGAATTCATGGTGCGGCGGGTCTGGGCACCGACGTTGTACTGCGACAGGATGCGGCCCGTGGTCAGGATCAAGGGATAGCGGCTGCTGGTGCGCTCCTGGGTCGGCACGTATTCGGTCAGCAGGAACCGGCCCTTGCCGCGCACGAACTCGTCGATGTGCATGGTCGGCGTGCCGTTCGGCGCCTTTTCGTTGCAAGGCCATTGGACACTGCCGAGTTCGTCCAGCTTGGCGAAGCTGACCCCGGTGAAGGTCGGCACCAAGCGGGCGATCTCGTCCATGATCTCGGAGGCGTGCTTGTAGTTCATGGGATAGCCCAGGGCGTTCGCCAGCAACTGGGTCACTTCCCAATCCTCATAGCCCGCCAAGGGCGGCATCACCCGGCGCACCGGGGAAATCCGCCGTTCGGCATTGGTGAAGGTGCCGCTCTTTTCCAGGAAGGAAGCGCCCGGCAGGAACACATGGGCGAACTTGGCGGTTTCGTTCAGGAACAAATCCTGCACCACCACGCATTCCATCGCCCGCAAAGCCGCATGGACATGCTGGGTGTCGGGATCGGACTGGGCGATGTCCTCGCCTTCGCAATACAAGCCCTTGAAGCTGCCATCCAAGGCCGCGCCGAACATATTGGGAATCCTCAGCCCCGGTTCGGATTCCAGGCTCACGCCCCAGGCTTGTTCCAACACGGCACGGGTCTCGTCGTCGGACACATGGCGATAGCCGGGGAATTCGTGCGGGAAGGAGCCCATATCGCAAGAGCCCTGCACATTGTTCTGGCCGCGCAGGGGATTCACACCCACGCCTTCGCGACCGATATTGCCGGTCGCCATCGCCAGATTGGCGATGCCGATCACGGTGGTCGAACCCTGGCTGTGTTCGGTCACGCCCAGGCCGTAGTAAATGGCCGCATTGCCGCCGGTGGCGTAGAGGCGCGCCGCCTGCCGAACCAAGTCCGCCGGAACGCCGGTGACGGATTCGCTGGCTTCCGGGGAATTGCGCTCCTCGCCGACGAAAGCCTTCCATTTCTCATAGGAAGCCACTTCACAACGCGCCAAGGCGAATTCGTCGTTGGCCAAGCCTTCGGTCACGATCACATGGGCCAAGGCATTCACCAGGGCCACATTGGTGCCGGGCCGGAGCTTCAGATGATAATCGGCCTTGACATGGGCGGATTTCACCAGATCGATGTCGCGCGGGTCGGCCACGATCAGCTTGGCCCCCTGGCGGATGCGCCGCTTCATCATCGAGCCGAACACCGGATGGCCGTCAGTCGGATTGGCCCCGATCACCAGGATCACATCGGATTGCATCACCGAATCGAAGGTCTGGGTACCCGCCGACTCGCCCAAGGTTTGCTTGAGGCCATAGCCGGTCGGCGAATGGCAGACACGGGCACAGGTATCGACATTGTTATTGCCGAAAGCGGCACGGATCAGCTTCTGGACCAGATAGGCTTCCTCGTTGGTGCAACGGCTGGAAGTGAGGCCACCGACCGACTGGCGACCATATTGCCCTTGGATGCGCTTGAATTCGGAAGCCGCATAATTGATGGCTTCTTCCCAGGAAACCTCTTGCCAAGGATCGTTGATGCTCTTACGGATCATCGGTGATTTGATGCGGTCCTTGTGGGTCGCGTAGCCGAAGGCGAACCGGCCCTTGACGCAGGAATGGCCGTGGTTGGCATGGCCGTCCTTGTTCGGCACCATGCGCACCACTTCGCTGCCCTTCATCTCGGCCTTGAATGAACAGCCCACGCCGCAATAGGCGCAGGTGGTCACGACGCTATGCTCGGGTTGGCCCCGGTCGATGACCGATTTTTCCATCAAGGTGGCGGTCGGGCAGGCTTGGACGCAAGCACCGCAGGAGACGCATTCCGACTGCATGAAGGCTTGGTTCTGGCTCGGCGACACCTTGGAATCGAAGCCGCGGCCATCCAGGGTCAGGGCGAAAGTGCCTTGCACTTCTTCGCAAGCCCTGACGCAGCGCGAGCAGACGATGCACTTGGAAGGATCGAAGCTGAAATAGGGATTGCTGGCGTCCTTCTCGGATTTGAGATGGTTCTCGCCCTCGTAGCCATAGCGCACTTCGCGCAGGCCCACGGCCCCGGCCATATCTTGCAATTCGCAATTGCCGTTGGCGGCACAGGTCAGGCAGTCCAGCGGATGATCGGAAATATAAAGCTCCATCACCCCGCGCCGCACATTGGCGAGCCGGTCGTTCTGGGTAGAGACCTTCATGCCCTCGGCCACCGGCGTGGTGCAGGACGCGGGCAGGCCGCGTCCGCCTTCGATCTGCACCAGGCACAGGCGGCAGGAACCGAACGGCTCCAGGCTGTCGGTGGCGCAGAGTTTGGGGATTTGGATGCCGATGCTGGCCGCGGCCCGCATGACCGAAGTGCCTTCGGGCACGGTGGCGGTGAAGCCGTCGATTTCCAACGTGACCTGCTTGGCGGAACCGCTGGCCGGTGTGCCGTAATCGTAATCGCGCATTGCCATGGGATTGACTCCTCGAAATCCTGGGATGGGATGGACCCGCGGCTCCGGGGCGCGGGCGCATCCAACCTACTTGCTGATTGACTCTTCCCACGAGCCGCGTGGGAAAGCGGTCGGTCCCGCCGGGGACCGGGATCGTCGGGCTAGGCCGCTTTCTCCGTCGCCGATGCCCCGAAATCTTCCGGGAAATGGTTCAACGCGCTCAACACCGGATAAGGCGTCATGCCACCCAAAGCGCACAAGGAACCATTCAGCATGGTATCGCAGAGGTCGCGCAGGAGCTTCAGGTTTTTATCCCGTTCAACGCCGTGGGTCACTTTATCGATGACTTCGACACCGCGGGTGGAACCAATACGGCAAGGCGTGCATTTGCCACAGGATTCGACGGCGCAGAATTCCATGCCATACCGTGCCATCTTCGACATATCGACACTGTCGTCGAAAGCGACCACGCCGCCATGGCCCAGCACGGCCCAAAGCGCGGCGAAGGCTTCGTAATCCAGCGGGGTATCGAATTGCGATTCCGGCAGATAAGCCCCCAAGGGCCCGCCGACCTGCACGGCACGGATCGGACGGCCCGTGGCGGAACCCCCGCCGTAGTCATAGAGGATTTCGCGCAAAGTGACGCCGAAGGCTTTTTCCACCAACCCCGGATGTTTGAGATTACCGGCCAGTTGGATCGGCAAGGTGCCCCGCGAACGGCCCATGCCGAAATCGCGGTAATAATCGCCGCCCTTGTCCAGGATGATGGGCACCGAGGCCAGGGAAATCACGTTATTGATGATGGTGGGCTGGCCGAACAAGCCCTTGATGGCCGGCAACGGCGGCTTGAAACGCACCAGTCCGCGCTTGCCTTCCAGGCTTTCCAGCAGGGAGGTTTCCTCGCCACAGACATAGGCACCGGCCCCCAAGCGCACTTCGAGATCGAAGTCCTTGCCGCTGCCCAAAATATCCCGCCCCAGATAGCCTGCTTGGTAAGCCGCTTGGATGGCCTCGTTCAAGGCGCGGTGGGCATGGGGATATTCGACGCGCAGATAGATATAGCCTTGGGTCGCGCCCACCGCCAGCCCGGCGATGGTCATGCCCTCGATCAAGACGAAGGGGTCGCCTTCCATGATCATGCGGTCGGAGAAGGTGCCGGAATCGCCTTCGTCGGCATTGCAGACGATGTATTTCTGCCCGGCGGGCGTATTCAGCACGGTGCGCCATTTGATGCCGGTCGGGAAGGCCGCGCCGCCCCGGCCCCGGAGGCCCGATTGGGCGACTTCGTCGACGATGGCGGCGGGTGCCATATCCAAGGCCCGCCGCAGGCCGCGATAGCCCTCATGGGCCAGATAATCGTCGAGGCTGACCGGATCGGTGATACCGACGCGGGCGAAGGTCAGCCGCTCTTGTTGCTTGAGATAGGGGATTTCGTCGGTCGGTCCTTGGCACAAGGGATGCGGATGACCTTGCAGGAACCCGGCATCGAACAAGGCGGCGACATCGCCCACGTTGACCGGCCCATAGGCCACCCTGCCATTAGGCGTTGCCACCTCGACCAAGGGTTCCAGCCAATACATGCCCCGCGAGCCATTGCGGACCACATCGATAGCGATATTGCGCCGGGCGGCCTCGGCCTGGAGGGCGTTCGCCACCCGTTCGGCCCCCAGGGACAGGGCGCTGGAATCGCGCGGAATATAAACAGTCGCGGTCATGCGCCCACCCCCGGATTGGCGATGATTTCGTCGAAGCGCTCGGGGGTGATACGGCCATGCACGTCATGATCGACCATGATCGATGGCGAGCAGGCGCAATTCCCCAGGCAATAAACCGGCTCCAGGCTGAAAGCCTGATCGGGCGTGGTTTCGTGGTAATCGATGCCGAGGCGGGTTTTCACATGGGTTTCCAGGGCGTCGGCCCCCATGGATTTGCAGGATTCGGCGCGGCACAAGTGAATGGTATGCCTTCCCGGCGGGGTTTGCCGGAAATAATGATAGAAACTGATGACGCCGTGGACCTCGGCGCGGGAGAGGTTCAAACCCTCCGCGATCAACGGGACGCTATCCGGCGGGACGTAACCCAAGGCATCCTGGATACCATGCAGGATCGGCAACAAAGCTCCCGGCTTGTCCTGCAAACCCGCGATGATGGCCCGCACGCTCTCGCGGTCCCATTGTTGTTCAGTCATTCTCTCCTCGCTCGATCAAACTTAAAGTGCCGATAGGCGCGACGTCAGGCGACATTGCAACGCGGTCGGCTTTGAGAAACTGGCTAGCGCCCCTGTGAATACGAGAACTTTAAATCCCGCGGTCGCTTTTTGCAATTCTTTCCCGAGCATTTTAGTATGTTTTTAAGGTGCCCGCCGGGATGCCGCAAGACCGTTTTTATCGGGCGTTTCGTTGGTATCGAACACGCCATTTCAAGGCATGGTCATGGGTTTGGCAGGACCATCGCATCCGCGATCACACAAGATATCCGATAGGTGTTCTGGCTGGCATAGCCGATCAAGGTGGCGGGATAATCGCGGCCCTGCCCCGCTTCGATGGGGTCGGCCAAGATTTTCTTGGCGGCTTCGAGGAAGGCGTTGCGCCGGGAATATTGCGCGCACACCACTTCGATGCCGCCCACCCTGGATTGCCCGGTGTTCTCGATCCGTAAGTCGGACAGGATTCCGCTTTCCCTGGGATCGACCTTCCATTTGAAGCTCTTGAGCTTGATCCCGCGCAACACTTCGCGTTTACCGCGCTCGTCCAGTGGCGGCGGCTCCGGCGATGCCTCGGGCTCAACCGCCTGGGACATGGGCTGTGCCACGACAGGGAGAGGTGGTGTGGACGCCGGCGCTGTCTCCGCGATGGGCGGATCGGAAGGCGGGGATGCCATCGGCGCCTCCGATACCACCGGGGTCGGCGAAACAGACTGTTTCTGTTCTTGCATCCCAGGTTGGATAGGCCCGGCCTCGGCAGAACCACGCTCGGACGGATGGGTCGGCGCGGGAGAATCCGTTCCGACATTCGGCGATGGCTTTTCGTCCCGTCGCGCCGCCCCGGATGGGCGTCCCGGCACGGCAATATCGGTGGCGGACCACCAGATTCCCCCGACCGCCACGATAAGCCCCACCAAGATCACCCCTGGAAAAATCAGCCTCCGTTTCATCGGAGAAACCGGGGTGGCGGAGAGTCCGACAACCTCCAGGGATTTGTTTACCGGACAGGAATCCCCGACCGTTGCCCCGGAAAAAGTCGCCTGGGCCATGCCCCGGCTAGGCGATGGAATCTCGGCAGGCAAAGCGTCGCGGAAAGTCAGATAAATATTGCCCACATGCCGTAAGACTTCCTGGGCAAACGCTTTATATAGCGCGAGCTTTACCTGTCCATGGATAGGTATTTCTATAAGCCTGAGCACCTCGGCGAAGGCGGCAAACAAATAAGTCGGCCCCCAAGGAGGCCGGGAACCCTCGATACCCCCACCCATTCGTTTCATATAAATCCTGGTGATCGCCAGGATAACGCTGCCATGCTGGGTATCGAGCGTCCGCACGGTTCTCGACACAAATTCGCCGACCTGGGCATCCTCTCCCGGACCATAACCCTCGCCCCCCGGATCGGCCTCCCCACTCTCAAGCCCACCCAAAAAGGCTTGGAAAGGCTTCATCAACTCGCCCTCGAAAGCCTCAGCAAGCGTGGGTGCCCGCACAATCATATCTTGCAGCACATCGGCGAGGTGGGCCTTCAACGGAGGCTCGAACCCTTCATCCAAAGCGGTGACATAAATAGCGTAAGCTTCGCTCAACATCTCTTGGAAACGGGCACGCAGTCTTTTGACATAGCTCGCCCTATAAATCTCGATCAATTCCCCTGCCAAGGCCGGATTGGTCGATACCGCCGACCCTGTAAATACCGTCGATACCACAGCTTTGTCACCCATAAAACCTTATAGCCCGAACCCCGCCAGGACTTGTCCCGGAATCTTTTAGGGGACACGAGCCTATGCCTTATAATCCTGCACACCTTGGTTTGGAATCCACAGCTTGCTTTGGTACAACCCGCCGTTAGGAAAACCAAACCAAAGCGCCACTGGATTCGCCGTCGGCCCATAGGCTAGCGCATGGCCCCTATAGCGGCAATATTGCCCCCAAAGCCTATCAGCCAGGAGCCCACGCTCCAGGACCGTTCCGCAACGAGACCAAGCCCAACCTTTTACGACTGAATCGCATACCTTGAAACCATCCATCCCATCGTTACCGACCCCATTCGCCCTTGGGCGATACCTCTCGACCCGGTTGCGCGGCAAGACGATGGCTTGGGTTTCGCTGTTATAATTGAATCCAACGGGCGCCTTCCGCCCATGCCCCTCGGTAGCCCACCCAGCGCATAAGCAGGCTATCGATGATATTCACCACAATTGAAAACAGCGAAACCCTATCATCCTGCTATCGTTGCAGCCAAAAACCCCGGACCGGCCTCTCGCACGACGCTATTGTAAATTATAAAAATCCGCCCAATATACCCACTTATAAACATGCCTAAAGATACCCCCACCCCTTCCAACGACAACCGTCAGCCCACCGATCGGCGCCGGATACGCAGCTATACCCTGCGGCAAGGCAGGATCACCGAATCCCAGCGCAAAGCCTTGGAAGACCTATGGCCCACATTCGGGCTGGAAACCGATCAAGCCTTCGACGCCCGTGCCGTTTTCGGCCGGGAAGCGCCGACCATCGTCGAAATCGGTTTTGGCAACGGGGAAAGCTTGGCGCGGATGGCGACCGACGCGCCGGACACCGATTTTCTGGGTATCGAGGTGCATCGGCCCGGTATCGGCCATTTATTATTGCGGCTGAGGGAGGCGGGCCTATCCAATGTCCGCGTCTATCGCGGGGATGCCGTCGAATTCCTGGCGAACCGCGTCCCCGATGGCGGTTTGAGCGGGATCAACCTGTTCTTCCCCGACCCCTGGCCCAAGGCCCGCCACCACAAGCGCCGCATCCTCAACCCGGATTTCGCCCGGTTGGTGGCCGGCAAGTTGAAAAGTGGCGGGATATTCCATGCCGCGACGGACTGGGAAGATTATGCCCGGCAGATGTTGGAGGTATTAAGGGACTGCTCCGGATTGGAGAATACCCAGGCCGACGGCGGTTTCGCGCCGCGCCCGGCCCACCGGCCCCCGACCAAATTCGAGGCGCGGGGGGAACGTTTGGGACATGGGGTATGGGATTTGGTTTTCGTCCGGCGTTGAAGCAGCGGACCTCACTTCGCTGCGGCCTTGGGCGGCCGGTAGTCCTCCGCGTTGGCGGAATTCTCCGCCGCCGGGGGCTCCGACTGGAGGACGCGGCGGATCGCCGCCAATTCGGCGTGTTGCTGGCGTAGTTGCGCCAGCGCTTTCGCCAGGGAGGCGATTTCGCCATCCAAGGACGCCCCGGTTTCGTTGACCTTGCGCAGGACTTCCAGGCGGCTTTCGATCAGGCGCTTGTGGTCCTTGATCTGGTGCACCAAAGGTACCAAGGCCATGGTGGTCCAACCGATGGCGTCCTTGTGGGCCTGCTCGAATAATTCCCGCGCCCTGGCGATGGTGGTGGTGTAGAGTTTCACCACCACCGTGCTTTGTTCCATCAGGGTCGAGGAGGCGCTGCCACGGAAGGCTTCGCCCTCGTCGAACACCTGCTCCAACTCGGCCTGGTATTGCTTGAGCGACAGCAAGGGGGGCTTGAGTTCCGCCACCCCATGTTCCTCCTGGAACTTGGCGTAGATGCCTTTCACTAGTTTGCGGGTTTCCTCGCACACCGCCACCGCGTTCAGCAGCACCACCCGCAGTTCGTCCAGGACCAACTTCATGGCCGTTTTCATGCCGACCGTGGTCAGGCTCCCGGCCATTTGCTTGCGGGTGCGCTTGATGATTTCCTCGACCTTCTCGGGGGCCAGGGAATCGACCAGGAGTTTGGCCTGCACCGCGAACACCCGGCGGCTGGCCTGGAATTGATCCACGCCGACCAGATAGCCGCTTTGCTGATCGCGGGTTTCCGCCATCAACTGGGTCATCTTGGTCTTGTTGTTCACATCGATTTGGCGGAGGTCGTTGATCTGGCGCTCGGCGTCGAGGATTTGGGCATCGAGGGCTCCTGTGGATTCTTCGACCAGATGCCCCACACCTTGCGCGACCGAAGCCAACAACAGGCTTTGGCGCTCCTTGACCACGCTGTCGGCCAGATAGTCCTCGAAACTCTTCAGGCGGCTTTTCTCCAGGAGATTCTGGTCGCCTTTGACCTTGGCCAACAACGCCTGCTTGGCCGACATCGGAAAGATCGCCCGGCTCTCCACATCCAAGATTTTGGAGACCGACTCGGTTTGCGAACGGATCGATTTCTCGATGGTTTCCTCGCCCTGCAAGTCGCCCCACATGGAATCGATCTTGTTCAGCACCACCGCCAGACCGCCGCGCTTATTGCCCTGCCGGGAACCACGCACATGGTTGCGCCACATGTCGAGGTCGCTCTTGGTGACGCCGGTATCCGCCGCCAACACGAAGATGACGGCCTGGGCCTTGGGCAGCATTTGCAGGGTCAGTTCGGGCTCGGCCCCCAAGGCGTTGAGGCCGGGGGTATCGAGGATGGTCAAGCCTTCCTTGAGCAGATGATGGGGAAAGCTGATGAGGGCGTGGCGCCAGCACGGCACTTCCACGGTGTCCGGTTCGTCGCCATGGGGGATGTGCACATCCTCGGAATACAGCCCCAGGCGCTTGGCCTCGGCGACGCTGACATGTTTGGTCGCGGCCAGTTCCTGGAAGGCTTCCTGCATCTGCACCGGCGAATCGCAATCGAGGTCGATCTGCATCCAGCTGCGGGGATGCTGCTTGTATTCGCTGAGGGGAATATCGCTCAGGCGGCTCTCGATCGCCAGCAGGCGGATATAGCTACCGGCCTGGGTGTCGTAGAAAATCTCGGTTGGGCACATGGTGGTGCGCCCTGGGGAGGACGGCAACAGGCGCACCCCGGTATCGGAAAAAAACAAGGCATTGATGAGTTCCGTCTTGCCGCGCGAAAACTCCGCCGCGAACGCCAGCACGATACGGTCGCTACGCAACCCCTCCAACATGCTCGAAATGGCCTCGTTGACACCATCGCTATTAAGCTGATAGCGGTCCAGCCAGGTTCGATATTGCTCAATCGCGCGGCCCAGTTGCTCGCGCCATTGGCCGTACCCTCGCAGCTTATCTTTAAAATGAATGGTGGTACTCATCATCCGGCTCTCGATCCTATCACCCAGCGAACAGTTGCAACCCAGGGTAAGTCCCAAAAATTGTAGACCAAAACCAAGCTCAGTCCATTTGATCCGGTTTGGGGATTAATCCGGGCAGGCGCTTGGGCGATGTGATCCTGACGCGCTTATCCCGGCTGCTTTCTCCCGCCAGCAACACCACATCGCGTTTGGGAACCGCGAAGGTCTCGGCGAGGAAGTCGATGACCCGCTGATTGGCCTTGCCATCCACCGGGGGTGCCGCGATGCGGATTTTCAAACGCTCGCCGAAGAAACCGGCGATCTCGTTCTTCGCGGCGCGGGGCTGGACGTGGATGTCCAGGATCAAATCGCCGCCCTGCCAAGTCAACCCGCAGCCCATCTCAGCTTAACGCCATCATCGCATGATGGAGTGGCGGCAGGATGAGCATTTTCGCCAACTGTATCCCAATCAGGGGAATCAGCGGGGAAAGGTCGACCCCCCCCATCGGCGGCAGCAAACGCCGCGCCGCCCGCAAGGTCGGCTCGGTCAGGCTGTATAACAAGGTGGTAGCGGCATTGTAAGTCCGAGTCCCCATCCAACTCAAAACCGACCTGATGATGATGGCGAAAAAATACAGGTTGAAGAGTTGATCCAATAGTTGCGCGCTGGACCACACCAGCAAGGCCGGCACCGTCGTTCCCACCCCTTGCAACAGGAAGGTCAAATACCCGGCCAGCATCTGCAAACCCAGCATCAGCACCAGCGAAGCGGTATCGACCCGCCCCAGCGAGGGGATGAAACGCCTGAGCAGCCGCAAAGGCGGATGGGTGATCTTGATGAGGAATTGCGAGATCGGGTTATAGAAATCCGCATCGACCCACTGGAACAGGAACCGCAGCATGACCGCGAAGATATACAGGCCGAACAGGGTGTCGATCAGGAAAACAGCGGGCGCGACCCAATACTGCGAGGACATGGCCTAACCCCCCAATTGCCGCGATAGCTCGGCGGCCCGTTCGCTGGCCGCCCGCATGGCTTGCTCGACCAGTCCGTGCAAACCACCGGCCTCGAACACCTGGATGGCCCGTTCCGTGGTCCCGCCGGGGGAAGTCACCCGCTGGCGGAGTTCGGCGGGCGGTTCCTCCGATTCGATGGCGATGCGTGCGGCTCCAAGCCCGGTCTGCTGGGTCAGCAAGCGGGCGGTGGCTTGGTCCAGCCCCAGCGCGATGGCGGCGGCTTCCATGGCTTCCATCATCAGGAAGAAATAAGCCGGGCCGCTGCCCGACAAGGCGGTGACGGCATCCAGCAGGTCTTCCCGCTCCACCCATACCGCCAAGCCCACCGAGCGCATGATGGCCTCGGCCTGGCTCTTTTGCGCTTCGGTGATGCGGGCGTTGCCGTGCAGGGCGGTGGCCCCGGTTTTGACCAGGGCCGGGGTATTGGGCATACAGCGCACCAGCGCCACCTCGCCGCCCAGCCAGCGTTCGAGCGCGGCTTCGCTGACGCCCGCCGCGATGCTCACCACCAAGGGCTGCCGCTGCTGCACCGTCGCGGCCAATCCGGTGGCGACCGTTTGCAGGGTTTGCGGCTTCACCGCCAGCACGACGACCTGGGCCTGTCCGGCCACCACTTGGTTATCCTGGCTGGTATGCACGCCGAAACGGCTTTCCAAATCCTTGAGCTTCGCCGCGTCCACATCCGAAACCCAGATATTGCCGGGCGCGAAGCCATCCGAAACCAAGCCGCCGATCAGGCTGCCCGCCATGTTCCCGGCACCGATAAAGCCTAAGATTTGTTGCTTCATTGCGTTCTTCTCTGGTACTGATCGCCCGCTATTCTAGCGCAGGCGGGTACGTCCCGGTGAAACCTAAGCCTTGGGAGGACGCGCACCGAACAAAGCCGTGCCGATACGGACCAAGGTGGCCCCTTCCAACACGGCGGCTTCCAAGTCCTCCGACATGCCCATCGACAAGGTATCCAGGCCATACCGGGACAAGCCCTCGAACGCCCGCCGCACCGCCCGGAACGCCGCCCGCTGGGCTTCCACGGCGTCGGTCGGGGCCGGAATCGCCATCAAGCCGCGCAGCCGCAAGCGGGGCAAGGCCGCGACCGCCGCCGCCAATTCGGGTAGTTCTTCGGGGGAAACACCGGATTTACTGGCCTCGCCGCTGACGTTGACCTGGAGGCAGATGTTCAAGGGCGGCATTCCCGCGGGGCGCTGCTCGCTGAGGCGCTGGGCGATCTTGAGCCGGTCCACGCCATGCACCCAGGCGAAGCGGGCGGCGATGGGCCGGGTTTTGTTGGATTGCAGGGGACCGATGAAATGCCAGCCAATATCGAAATGCGCCAGCCGGTCCTGCTTGGCCCCGGCCTCTTGCAGATAATTCTCGCCGAATTCGCGCAGGCCCAAGCCATAGGCGGCGATCAAGGCTTCCGGCGGCTGGGTTTTGCCCACCGCGATCAAGCGCACCGACCCCGCCTCCCGTCCGGCGGTACGTTCGGCCCTGTGTATCCGTGCCCTCAAGGCTTCCAATCTCTGTGCTAGCGAACCCGTCATGTCCAAGCGCGGCTTTGTCTATAATGGAACGATGCCCAAGGTTATCCGCTAACCCGCTGTTTCACAACCATAACCCGCCCCCGGACTCCCCATGGATATCGCCGAACTCCTTGCCTTTTCCGTCAAGAACAACGCCTCCGACCTCCACTTGTCGGCGGGACTCCCCCCCATGATCCGCGTGGACGGCGATATCCGCCGCATCAACGTCCCGGCCCTGGACCACAAGGAAGTCCACGCGCTGGTCTACGACATCATGAACGACAAACAGCGCCGCGATTATGAAGAATTCCTGGAAACCGACTTTTCCTTCGAGCTACCCGGCGTGGCCCGTTTCCGTGTCAACGCCTTCAACCAGGAGCGCGGTGCCGCCGCCGTGTTCCGTACCATCCCCTCGAAAATCCTGACCCTGGAAGAACTGAGCTGCCCCAAATTCTTCCAGGACGTGACCCGCCATCCGCGCGGCCTGATCGTCGTGACCGGCCCCACCGGCTCGGGCAAATCCACCACCCTGGCCGCCATGATCGACTACATCAATTCCAACGACTATTCCCACATCCTGACCGTCGAAGACCCCATCGAATTCGTGCATCCCAGCAAGAAATGCCTTATCAACCAACGCGAGGTCCACCGCGATACCCTGGGCTTCAACGAAGCCTTGCGCTCGGCCCTGCGCGAAGACCCCGACGTGATCCTGGTCGGCGAAATGCGCGACCTCGAAACCATCCGTCTGGCCCTGACCGCCGCCGAAACCGGGCATTTGGTGTTCGGCACCCTGCACACCAGTTCCGCCGCCAAGACCATCGACCGTATCATCGACGTGTTCCCCGCCGCCGAGAAAGGCATCGTCCGTTCCATGCTGTCGGAATCGCTGCAAGCCGTCATCACCCAGGCGCTCCTCAAAAAGAACGGCGGTGGCCGCACGGCGGCCTGGGAAATCATGGTCGGCACCCCCGCCATCCGCAACCTGATCCGCGAGGACAAAGTGGCCCAGATGTATTCCACCATCCAAACCAGCCGCAAGGACGGGATGCAAACCCTGGATCAACACCTGCTGGAACTGGTGGAAAAAGGCCTCATCTCGCGCCAGATCGCCCGCACCAAAGCCGTCAACAAAGCCAATTTCTAATCCCCGCCCGGAGGTTCCGCCATGGCCATGGATTTCGATACCCTGCTGATGCTGATGACGCACAAGAAAGCGTCGGACCTCTTCATCACCACCAACAAGGAACCCTGCCTCAAGATCGACGGCCAGCTACAACCGATCTCCAACGCCAAACTATCCAAGGACCAGGCCTACCAACTGGTGCTGAGCGTGATGAACCAACGCCAGCGCGACGAGTTCGAGAACACCAAGGAATGCAACTTCGCGATCTCGGCGGAAGGGCTGGGCCGGTTCCGGGTCAGCGCCTTCATGCAGCGCGACGCCGCCGGGATGGTGCTGCGCCGGATCGAAACCCATATCCCCACGGTGGAGGATTTGCACCTGCCGCCGGTCCTCAACGAACTGGCGATGACCAAGCGCGGCCTGATCCTGTTCGTGGGCGCGACCGGCACCGGCAAATCCACCTCGCTCGCCGCCCTCATCAAATACCGCAACGAGAATTCCACCGGCCATATCATCACCATCGAAGACCCCTTGGAATTCGTCCATCCCCATGCCGGTTGCATCGTGACCCAGCGCGAGGTCGGCCTCGACACCGAATCCTACGAAGTCGCGCTCAAGAACACCCTCCGCCAAGCCCCCGACGTGATCCTGATCGGCGAAATCCGCACCCGCGAGACCATGCAGCACGCCATCGCCTTCGCCGAGACCGGCCATCTCTGCCTCTCCACCCTGCACGCCAACAACGCCAACCAAGCCCTCGACCGAATTCTGCATTTCTTCCCGGAAGACATGTATTCGCAGCTGTATATGGACTTGTCGATGAACCTCAAGGCCGTCATCGCCCAGCAGCTCATCCGCCGCGCCGATGGCAAGGGCCGTTATCCCGCCATCGAAATCCTCATCAACACGCCCCTGGCCGCCGACCACATCCGCAAGGGCGAAATCCACAAGCTCAAGGAGCTGATGAAACAATCCCGCCAGCACGGGATGCAGACCTTCGACCAATGCCTGTACGATCTCTATAAGAGCGGCAAGATCACCTACGAGGACGCACTGAATTCGGCGGACTCCAAGAACGAGGTGCGCCTGATGATCAAACTGGGCGAGGAAGGCAGCGTGGACAAATACGCCCCGCGCAGCGACAAGATTTTCATCGTGGACGACGATTGACCCGCTCCCACCGGGGACGGGGTTCCATACCCAAAGGAACCCGCCCCTTTGGGTATAATCCCCCCTTCCCCACCCCCAGCGTATTTCCATGAATTGGTTGATTATTGGCGGGATCGTCCTGGCCGTTTCCGTATTTTTCGCCGTCCGCGCCCTCCTGTCCGGCGGCGGCAAACCCCAACGGACCGGCTACCAAAGGCGCGATTTCCTGTTTTCCCCCGAGGAACGGCTATTCCACGCCAGCCTGAAACAGGCGGTGGGCGGGGATTACGCGGTATTCGGACCCATCCGGGTGGGCGATGTGGTATCGCCGCGCGGCACGCCATCGCGCCAGGACGCGCCGCGGGAATTCGAGGATATCCGGGACGGACGCTTCGCCTTCGTGCTGTGCGACCCGGCCGACCTCGCCGTGGTCTGCGCGGTGCAACTGCGGGAACGCAATCCCGCCGCGACCGGTCCCGATCCGTTGAAATCGATCTGCCACGCGGCGGGACTGCCCCTGGTCGGGTTCGAGGCCGGGCCGCTCTACGACGAACACGACATCCGCGAGACCATCGCCCAGGCCGTGCGCAAGGAACCCCTTTACGTGACCGAATCCACGGGCCGCAAGGAACCGCGCATTTCCCGCCTCGACAACCTCGAACTCTGAAGCCCACATGATGACCCTGTACGGACTCCGCCATTGCGACACCTGCCGCAAGGCCCGCGCCTGGCTGGACGGCCAAGGACTGACCCACCGTTTCCACGATTTCCGCGCCGATGGCCTGGACCCGGCGCTGCTCCAACGCTGGGCCGACGCCCTGGGCTGGGAAGCCCTGCTCAACCGGCGCGGCACCACCTGGCGCGGCCTGACCGAAGCCGACCGCGCCGACCTCGACGCCGATAAAGCCCTGCGCCTGATGCTGGACCATCCCGCCCTCATCAAACGCCCGGTCCTCAGCCGTGGCGAAACCCTGTTGATCGGCTTCTCTCCCGCCCACTACCTCGAAAACCTATGACCGACACCGTAGCCCTCACCGCCGCCTTGATCCGCCTGCCCTCGGTCACACCCGAGGATGCCGGCTGCATGGACCTCCTCGCCGCCCACCTGGAACCCCACGGCTTCGTCCGCGAGCAACTCGATGCCGGCCAGACCCGCAACCTCTGGCTACGCCGGGGCACGGCCCGACCCTTGCTGGTATTCCTGGGCCATACCGATGTGGTGCCGCCCGGCCCTCTAAGCGATTGGCAATCGCCGCCGTTCGAGCCGGCGTTCCGCGACGGGATGCTGTACGGGCGCGGCGCCGCCGACATGAAAAGCGGCGTGGCGGCGATGACCACCGCCCTGGCCCGCTTCGCCGAAAACCACCCGCAACACCAAGGTTCGGTGGCCCTCCTGATGACCAGCGACGAGGAAGGCGCGGCCACCGATGGCGTGGTCAAGGTGATGGAGACTTTCGCGGCGCGGGGCGAGCAGATCGATTGGTGTGTCATCGGCGAACCGTCCAGCTTCGACCGGCTGGGCGATGTCATCCGGGTCGGACGGCGCGGCTCCCTGTGCGGCAACCTGACCGTGCTAGGCACCCAGGGCCATGTGGCCTATCCCGAGAAGGCCGACAATCCCATCCACCGCGCCGCGCCCGCCCTGGCCGAACTCTGCGCCGAGGTCTGGGACCAGGGCAACGAATTCTTCCCGCCCACCAGCTTCCAGATTTCCAACCTCCATTCCGGCACCGGGGCCGATAACGTCATCCCCGGACGGCTGGAACTCCTGTTCAACTTCCGCTTTTCGACCGCCTCGACCGAAGCCGAGCTTAAAGCGAGGACCGAGGCCATCCTGGACCGCCACGGCCTCCGCTACCAACTGGCGTGGCGGCTATCCGGGGTGCCGTTCCTGACCACCCGCACCGAGTTGGTCGAAGCCGTGCAGACGGCGCTGGAAAGCGTGGTGGGATACCGGGCGCGGCCCGATACCGGCGGCGGCACTTCGGATGGCCGCTTCGTGGCCCCGACCGGGGCGCAGGTGGTGGAACTCGGCCCGCTGAACGGTAGCATCCACAAGATCAACGAACATGTGCCGGTGGCCGATATCGAAACCTTATCGGCGATCTATGAGCGGATCATGGTGGAGTTGCTGACGTAGGGCGGTTAGCAACCGACCCGGTTCCACCCCAACCCCGGAGGATTCAAAATGCACACGACGGCAACCCCCTTGATCGACGCCGAATGGCTCGCCGCCCACCTCGACGACCCCGGCCTCGTGGTGCTGGACGCCAGCTTCTTCCTGCCCAACCAAGGCCGCGACGCCCACCAGGAATACCTCGCCGCCCACCTGCCCGGCGCGGGTTTCTTCGATATCGACGCCATCGCCGACCACGCCTCCCCCCTACCCCATATGCTGCCCGCGCCGGACTTCTTCGCCCAGGCGGCCGGGGCGCTGGGCATCGGCCCGGAAACCCTGGTCGTGGCCTACGACCACAACAGCTTCATGGCCTCGGCGCGGGTGTGGTGGACTTTCCGGGTGTTCGGGCATGAGCGGGTCCGGGTGCTGGATGGCGGCTTGGCCCGCTGGCGGGCATTGGGTTTGCCCCTGGCCGCCGGCCCGGTGGCGGCCCCGCCGCGGGAGTTCGCCGCGAGTTTCCATCCCGGTTGGGTGCGCGGCCTGGAGGAAATGCGCGGCTTGCTCGGCGACCCCACCGCGCAAATCCTCGACGCCCGCTCGCCCGGACGCTACGCGGGCACCGAGCCGGAACCCAGGGCGGGCTTGCGCTCCGGCCATATCCCCGGCAGCCGCAACCTGTTCTTCAAGCACCTGATCGACGCGGCCACGCACCGCCTCAAACCCGCCGACGCGCTGGAACGGGAATTCCGGGATGCGGGCGTGGACCCGTACAAGCCGGTGGTCGCGACCTGCGGCACGGGCGTCACGGCCTCGGTGTTGGCCTTGGGGCTTTATTGCCTGGGGAACGATGACGCGGCGGTGTACGACGGTTCCTGGACCGAATGGGGCGGACGGGACGATACGCCGGTCGACACGGACTGAAGCGGCCCGCCCAAGCCGGGGCGCGCCGCCGGACAGCGCCCCGGACCTTCCCACCATATCCCGGCCATTCCGCCATGACCGGACCCCACCCCCACAAGCGCATCATTCCGGGGCGGACCTTGCCGTCCACGATACGCTTGCTCCGTTATCGCCCTGTCCGCCTCCGCCGCGCCTGTCAATTTAAAAGCCAAATAGTATCGGTTCGCTATAGCCATGACCGGAAAATGGCGCTAGCCTAAGACCCGCGTCACTCGGACGCCGACACCGAATGGCCAGAAAGCGTGGCATCCCCTCCCAAAAGCCGCCACGCCCACCCTTCCCCAACACCCGACCACCCGCCGCGCCCCGTCCAATCGACAGCGACGCGGCGGACAGAAACATCCGGTGGAATCGCAGCGCCATTCCCAACCCCGCACTCCCGGAGGAGGAAACCCCATGCATAAGAACAAACCCGCCACCCTCGCCGCCGCCCTGGCCTTTTGGGTGGCTACGACCGCCCAGGCCGGTTATCCCGTATCCCCCATGCCCGACCCCACCGCCCCGCCCGCCTGCCACGACGAGTGGCGGCAACAACAAGACGCCCGCCTGAAGGCGGCGGACGCCTACCTCGCCAGCCAACAAGTCGCCTATCGCTGGTTCGCCGATTTCCCCTTCGGGCTGAACAGCGGCGTGCCCTTCCTCGTCCTCAAACTGCTCCCGGAACTCGCGCCCGAGCAATGGGGCGGCAAGGACAACTTCCTGGAAGCGATGGGCCTGTTCCGCGACGGGCGCAATCCGGGCTATCCCATTGCGCTGGGCATCGGCTGGACCGGCCTGGCCCGCGACGACGCCCAGGGCGCGGTGGATTATGCCTCGTTCACCTGCGGCGGCTGCCATATTGGCCGGGTACGCCTGGAAGATGGCGGCTACCGCTACCTCGACGGCGGCGTGAACACCCAGTTCAATCTGGCGCAATACCGGGTGCGGGTCGTCAAGACCCTGGACAAGGCGACGGCGGGCGCCAGCGGCCCGGAGGACAAGGTCCGCCGCGCCACCGCCGCCTTCCTCGCCGCCCTGGACCGGGTCCACGCCGCCGATCCCCATTATTTCTATAAAAACTACAGCTTCGCGGGCCGCCGCTTCGACGCGGCCTATGAGCAAAAACAAATCGAGCTGTTCAAGCGCGACGCCCCGGCCATCGTCGGCAAGTTCATGACCATCGCCGGCCTGGAACTGGCCGCCTACCAAGACCTGTTGGCGAAGAACTACCGGGGTTTCGAGGGACCGATGGTGCAGGGCTTCGGCGGCATGGCCGACGCCACCGGCATCAGCACCTCCTTCGCCTACGCCGCCCGCAAGGCCCAGGGCCAGCCGGTGAACCCCGACCTGGAATTGCCGCCCAGCCCCGGCCTGACCGATTTCATGGTGGTGTGGGAACAGGGCAAGCGCCGGGCGCATTGGAACGCCGACCATAGCCAATTGGTGGACGGCGGCGGGCAATGGAACGGCAACATCCCCATTCCCATCTACCGCAACCTGGCCGCCGAACTCACCATCGGGCTCGGGGCCGATACCGATGTCCGGGTGGGAGCCTTCGCCGAGGATTTGCTGGCGGGCTTGCCGGCCCCGGTGTATCCGTTCGCGGTGGATTTGGCGCTGGCGCAAAAGGGCAAGGCGCTGTTCCAAGACAACTGCGCCGAGTGCCACAAGCCGCATAACGGCAAGGTCTACGCCCTGGGCACCGACCTGGGCCGGGCCAGGGTGGTGAGCGAAGCCATCGCCGCCAGCGCCCGCACCAGCTTCACCACCCTGTGCCCGACCGGCAAGGAGGTGGTGCTGCCGCCGGAGGGCACCCAGGTCAAACCCTGCGCCAAGTTCGACGGCGTGTCGTTGGAGGATAAGCAATATCTGGCGATGCTCGACCCCAAGACCCAGGATGGCTACAACGCCCTGCCCTTGGGCGGGGTCTGGGCGCAAGCGCCCTATCTGCACAATGGCTCGGTGCCGACGCTCTACCATCTGCTGGTGCCGTCGGAACGGCCCAAGGCGTTCGTGAAAAGCCGCCTCGATTACGACCAGAAACTCGGCGGCTTCGCGTGGGATGCCGAAAAACCCGGCGAAGGCTATCGCTTCGATACCGGGGCGTTCCCGGCGCTGTCCAACCAAGGCCACGACAAGGATATCGTGGACGGCAACAAGACCTACCGGCTGGATTGGTCGCAGGACAAGGCCGGGGCCATGGCCTTGATCGAATACCTGAAGACGCTCTGATTCCCACCCATGCCGGGGGCGCAAGCTCCCGGCGCAGCCCGCGCCCCGCCTATTTCCCGGCCTTCCTGCCGTAGAGCAACAGTTCCGGGTTGCGCTCCAGGCTATCGGCCAACACCCGGAGCGACCGCGCCGCCGCCGCCACTTCGCGCAGGGCGTTCTCCGCCGCCGAATCCCGGCCCGTCAAATCCTCCACCGTCGCCAGCGTCCCCTGCGCCCGCACCAGGGTTTGGGTCAAAGCCTCCAGCGTCCGCTCGGTGGCGGCGGACAAGGGCACCACCCGTTGGTTGAGGTTGCGGGCCAGGGCTTGGCCGTCCTTGAGCGTACCGTTGAGGTTGGCGGCGACGCCATCGATCTTGCCATCCAAATGGCCGATGGTCCGCTGGAGTTCCACCAGGGTCCGGTTGAGGTTGGCGATGCCGGCCTGGGTTTCCGGCAAGGACAGCAAATGCTCGATACGCCGCACCGCCGCCAAGGTGGCGGCGAAGGTTTCCTTCAAGGGCAGTTCCTTCACCTGGGCCAGGGTGCCCCGCACCGTGTCCTCGATTTCATCCTTGTCGGACGCGATGGTCGGAATCTCGGGGAGGCCCTGGTCGTCGGCCCCGAGCAAACGGGCGGGCCGGTCCGGGTAGAAATCCACATCCACATACAGTTGCGCCGTCACCAGGCTTTGCATGGACAACCGCGCCCGCAAGCCCCGGTCGACCAACTCGGCCAGGCCGGGCGCGTGGCCGGGCCAATGGTTGCCGCGGACATCCGAGACCTTGCCCAGATCGATCTCGGCGACCACCGGGGTCAACACCCGGTGGTTCTGGGTGTCGTATTGCACCCGGATATCGGTGACCCGGCCTATGGGCACGCCCTTGAGCTTCACCCAAGCCCCGACATTGAGCCCATTCACCGAGCCTTGGAAATAGGCCACGTATTTCTGGCTGTGGGAAAAGAAACTGCCGCGCCCGAAGATCAGCACCAGGGCGATGGCCAGGATCGCGGCCCCCAGCACGAACAAGCCGATCAATTGAGTTTTATTCATGCCGGGCAGGATAGCGATTCGCCGCGGGTCAGGAAATCCCGCACGGCGGGATGCGGGCAATGGGCCAGGAGGTCGCGGGGATGGCCCTGGGCCAGGATGGTCTTGGTGTCGGCGTCGAGGAAGATGGAATCGGTGCCCACGCCCAGGATGCTGGCGAGCTCGTGGGTGACGATGACCACGGTGCTGCCCAGGCTATCGCGGAGGTGGAGGATCAAGTCGTCCAGCCGCTTCGCGCTCAAAGGGTCCAGCCCGGCGGAAGGCTCGTCGAAGAACAGGATTTCCGGGTCCAGGGCCATGGCGCGGGCCAGGGCGGCGCGTTTCTTCATGCCGCCGCTGAGTTCGGCGGGATAGAAGTCCTCGAATCCGGCCAACCCCACCAGGGCCAGCTTCAAGGACACCAACTCGGCGATATCCTGGGGCGACAAATCGGTATGCCCGGCCAGGGGCAGGGCGACGTTCTCGGCCAGGGTCATGGAACTCCACAGCGCCCCGCTCTGGTAGAGGATGCCCATGCGCCGCAGCAAGCGATCGCGCTGGGCGGGACCGGCCCGCCACAGGTCGTGGCCGTCGAACTCGACGCTGCCTTCGGTCGGGGGTTGCAGGCCGATGAGATGGCGCAGCAAGGTGCTTTTACCGCAGCCGCTGCCGCCCATGACGATGAAGATTTCGCCGCGCCGCACCGTGAAATCGATGCCGCGCATCACCACGAAATCGCCATAGGCCATGGTGAGGTCGGTGACACGGAGGTGGTCTTGCTGCATGGGCGGGGCGGGTGGTGGAACGGCGGATATTCTAACGCGGGGCGGGAATGCCCGCCCGGCCCCCCTTCGCCGAAAAGGCACTATATTTCACGGACAGGCCGCGTCCGGCACGGTCCGCCGCCCCCAGGCCAACCCCTTATCCCGCGCTTTAATACACGCGAAAAACGGCTTTCCCACTCGGAGCCATCGATCAAGAGGTATCCCCTTATGACGGTTTCACAACGATTAATGCTGCTGTCCCTGGCGGCCATCGTGGGCCTGGCCACCCTGGCCGGTGTTGGCTATATCCAAATCGGACGGGTTTTCACAGCGGCCAGCTACGCCGCCGTCAATACCGTCCCCACCTACCGGAGCTTCTTCGAGATGGGAAAGCACCTAGCCGACCTGCGCGAACGCTCCCTATTCCATGTCATCGTGACCGACGAGGCGGGGATGCGGGCCATCGAACCGATCATCGAGGAATCGCGGACCCAATTGGAGGAGGCCATGCGGCACTATGTCACCGACGCCTGCGATGGCTCCACCTGCATGTCGGATGAAAAAGAACAGCGGATGTTCGACAAATTCAAGGCTTTGCTGGCGGAATACGACGTCCAGCGCCTGAAGGTTTTCGAACTTTCCAAGCAAAACCGCACCAAGGAGGCCGAAACGGCGGTGCGCGAGCAATTGATGCCCTCGGTGCAAAAGCTCCTGGTGGCGGTGCAGACCGAATTCGATTACAACGCCGAACTGGCCCAGAACGCCACAAACACTGCCATCGACATTCAACGCAGCGCGACCTATCTATCCATCGCCATCGCCTTGGCGCTCATCGCCATCATCGGCGGAACAAGCTGGCTCATCAGCCGGCAACTGCTCGGGCAACTGGGCGGCGAACCCGCCCTGGCGGTCGAGATCGCCAACAAGATCGCGACCGGCGACTTGTCCATGGATATCAAACTCCGGGCGGGGGATAACGATAGCGTGATCGCGGCGATGAAGCGCATGTCCGGCATGTTGGTCCAGACCATCGGCGATGTGCATACCGCCACCCAAATCCTGGGCGAGGCCGCCACCCAGGTCAACAGCACCGCGCAAAACCTATCCCAGGCGTCCACCGAGCAAGCGGCCAGCGTCGAGGAAACCACCTCCTCGGTGGAGGAGATGAGCGCCACCATCGAGCAGAACACCGACAACGCCAAGGTGACCGACAACATGGCCACCAAGGTCGCCCAACAAGCCGTGGAAGGCGGACAGGCCGTGACCGCGACGGTGGCGGCGATGAAAAAGATCGCCGGCAAGATCGGCATCATCGACGACATCGCCTACCAGACCAACCTGCTCGCCCTCAATGCCGCCATCGAGGCGGCCCGCGCCGGGGACCACGGCAAGGGCTTCGCGGTGGTGGCGGCGGAAGTCAGGAAGCTCGCCGAGCGCAGCCAGGTGGCGGCGGGGGAAATCAGCGAACTGGCCGGCAGCAGCGTGGCCCTGGCGGAGCAGGCGGGCAAGCTCTTGGAGGAAATCGTGCCCAATATCGCCAAGACTTCCGAACTGGTCCAGGAAATCAGCGCCTCCTCGACGGAGCAATCGGTGGGCGCGAACCAGATCAACAACGCCATGATACAACTCAACCAAGTCACCCAGCAGAACGCCGCCGCCTCCGAGGAACTGGCCGCGACCTCCGAGGAAATGAACCAACAGGCCGAGCAATTACAGCGGCTGATGAGCGCCTTCAAAATCGGCGAATTCCAGCACAGCCACAGGACTCCGTCGGCCACCGCCGTTGGCGGCGAATCGGGCCGTACCCGCCCCACAACCCAGCCACCCGCAAGGCAAGCGGCCCATGCCGCCGGTTCCAACTTCGTGAAGTTCTAACGCCGGAACCGCCTTCACAAAAACGTCAACTCGATCTCCGCCGCCCCCAGATACGCCGCCTCCTGTTCCAGGTCGGCCACGGTCAGGGGATGCTCGTCCAGCCAGCCCGGCGGGAATCTGAGATCGATCCGGGCACCGCCCAGGGCGATGCGGATATCCGGCAATTCGGCGGCGTGGCGGCTGCGGTGGAGGACGATGGCGAGCCGCAGCAACAAGGCCAGGGGTTGCGCCGCCTCGTTCCAGGGCGGGTTCAAGTCTTTGATGAGCTTGGGCTGGAATTTGCGCCGGTGCAGCCGCACCAAGGTCGCCAGCAACAATTGGTCCTGCCGCGAAAAACCCGGCAAATCGGCGTTTTCCAGGACATAGGCACCGTGCTTGTGATAACCGCTATGGGCGATGTCCAAGCCGATTTCGTACAGGGTCGCGGCCCAATCCAGCCATTGCGCGGCGGTCTCGCGGTCGATGGGCCCCGCGAATGGCAGTTGCTCCAGGAACCGGCCCAAGGTTTTCTGGACCCGGCCCGCGTGGTCCAGGTCGATGTGGTAGCGCTTGGCCAGGGCCATGACCGTGCGGCCCCGGATATCGTCGTGGTGGATGCGGCCCAGCAGGTCGTACAGCAAACCCTCGCGCAAAGCCCCGTCCGACACCCGCATATGGGCGATGTCCAGGCTCTTGAAGGTCGCGTACAGGATCGCCAAGCCGCCCGGCAGGCTCAGATAGCGGTCGGGGTCCACATCGGCGAATTGCGCCTTGTCCACCTTGCCGGCGGCGAGCATGGCGTCCACCAAGGTGTGGAGTTCGCCCGTCCCGATCCCGCCCTTGCTCCAAGCCCGCCCGACCAGGAGCTTATGCACCGCCCGCAGCGTGCCCGAAGCCCCCACCGCCTCGTCCCAGGCGCCTTTGCGGAACAGATGCTCGAACGGCTCCAATTCGCGCTGGGCCGCGATCACCGCCTTCTTGAAACGCTTGGCCGTGACCTTGCCATCGGGAAAATGCTCCAGGCTCATGGAAACGCAGCCCATCCTGAGGCTTTCCTTCTGCAGCGGGGTCTTGTCGATGCCGATGATGTATTCGGTGCTGCCGCCACCGATATCCATCACCAAGCGGCGCTTGCCATCGGGCGCGAGGCTTTGCGCCACGCCCTGGTAGATCAAACGCGCCTCCTCGATGCCGGAAATGATTTCGATGGGATGGCCCAAGGCCCGCTCCGCCGCGACCAGGAACGCCCCGGCGTTGCGGGCCTCGCGCAAGGTGTTGGTACCCACGGCCCGCACACAGCCGGGGGGCATCGCCCGCAGGCGCTGGCCGAAACGCTCGACACAGGCCAAGGCCCGTTGCTGGACCTCGGGGGTCAGGCTGCGCTGCGGCGTGAGTCCCGCGCCTAAACGCACCATTTCCCGCAGGCGGTCCACCATCACCAATTCGTTGGCGCGGACCTCGGCGACGATCATATGGAAACTATTGGAACCCAGGTCCACGGCGGCGACTTGGGAGGGAAGGTTCTCGGGGGCAAAGTTCATGGCAGGCACCGGGGGTGGAAAGGGCCGAACGGAAAGCGGGATTTGCTAAAATCGCTCGCCCGCAGGGACGCGCCGCCTCGATCCAAGGCCGCCGCGGCGGCCCGGCTGGAATCCAAAGCAGGCGTCCAAAGCAAGCCCTGGACTCTAGAGGGTCGGTCCCGATGGCGGCAACGCCAGGGTTGCGGCCATGGGAACCCAGGTTCCGGGCGCGGGGGTTCCGCCATTTTCCCTAAAAAAACAGGACAACAACAACCGCGATGACCGCCATCTCCATCCACGCCCTGCGCAAGACCTACCAGAACGGACTCGAAGCCTTGAAGGGCATCGACCTGGAGGTCGAGGCGGGCGATTTCTTCGCCCTGCTCGGACCCAACGGCGCGGGCAAATCCACCACCATCGGCATCCTCAGCTCCCTGGTGAACAAAACCTCGGGCCAGGTCTCGATCTTCGGCCACGACCTCGACCGCGACAAGGAAGCCGCCAAGCGCTGCATCGGGCTGGTGCCGCAGGAGGTCAACTTCAACCAGTTCGAGAAGGTCATGAGCATCGTGGTCAACCAGGCCGGCTATTACGGCATCCGCCGCCCGGAGGCCCTGCGCCGGGCCGAGGAATGCCTGCGCCAGTTGTCGCTGTGGGACAAGCGCGACACCGTGTCGCGCAACCTCTCGGGCGGCATGAAACGGCGCCTGATGATCGCCCGCGCCCTGGTGCATACCCCCAAACTCCTGATCCTGGACGAACCCACCGCCGGGGTGGACCTCGAAATCCGCCGCTCGATGTGGGAATTCCTGCGCAAGATCAACAAGGAAGGCACCACCATCATCCTGACCACGCATTATCTGGAAGAGGCGGAAAACCTCTGCCGCCACATCGCCATCATCAACCATGGACGCATCGTCGAACACAGCCGGATGGACGACCTCCTGGCCCGGCTCCACATCAACCATTACATCCTGGAACTGGCCCAACCCCTGGAAGTCGTGCCCGAGATCGACGGCTACCGGCTGGAACTCAGCGACGAGCGCACCCTGAACGCCGCCGTCCCCACCGAACTCGGCATCCATGGCCTGTTCCGCAACCTCTCGGCCCTGGGCATCGAAGTCGTCGCCCTGCGCAACGCCGCCAACCGGCTAGAGCAGCTATTCATCGACCTGGTCGAAACCCAACGCAATCCCCCCGCCCGCTGATCCACCATGCTGCAACTCATCGCCCTGCAAACCATCCTGTTCCGGGAGATTTACCGCTTCGTGCGCATCTGGCCGCAAACCATCCTCCCGGCCGCCATCACCACCTCGCTGTATTTCCTGATCTTCGGCACCTTGATCGGCTCGCGGGTCGGGCCGATGCAGGGGATTTCCTATATGGACTACATCATGCCCGGCGTGGTCCTGATGTCGGTGGTCACCAACGCCTATGGCAATGTGGTGGCTTCGTTCTATTCCACCAAATTCCAGCGCAATATCGAGGAACTCTTGGTTTCACCCGTGTCGAGTTGGGTGATCCTGGCCGGCTATGTGGGTGGCGGGGTGGCGCGGGGCGTCGCGGTGGGGAGCGTGGTGGGCGGTATCGGGATGTTTTTCAGCCCGGTGCCGATGCTGCATCCCGAGATCGTGGCGGGGATGTTCCTGCTGACCGCGGCCTTGTTCTCGCTGGCCGGTTTCGTCAACGCCGTCTATGCCAACAGCTTCGACGATATTTCCATCGTGCCCAATTTCGTGCTGACACCCTTGGTCTACCTGGGCGGGGTGTTCTATTCGGTGGACCTGCTGCCGGGGATTTGGCGGACGGTTTCGCTGGGGAATCCCATCCTGTACATGGTCAGCGTGTTCCGCTACGGCTTCCTGGGGGTGAGCGACGTGGATATCGAGACGGGATTCCTGATCGTGACCGCGGCCATATTGGCGCTGTTGCTGTGGGCCTTGGTGCTGTTGCGGCGCGGGACGGGGTTGAAGGCTTGAGGTTCCGGGGCCCACGCCTCAGGTCTCAGGTCTCACACTCCTCCTTTCCCGTATAAACTTGGGGTGTTCGGCCCATCCAGCCACGGCGCACGAATCGCGGGGCGGTTGGGAAGCCGGGGTCCGCGCCGTCCCCGCTCCCCATCATCACAGGAGTGCCCAGCCATGAACACCTATCTCCGCGGGTTCCAAGAACTCGGCATCCACGACGTGCCCCTGGTCGGCGGCAAGAATGCCTCCCTGGGCGAAATGATCGGCCATCTCGCCGCCGCCGGGGTCGCGGTGCCCGGCGGTTTCGCCACCACGGCGGCGGCCTACCGCGATTTCCTGGCCCAGGACGGCCTGGACGAACGCATCTGGGCCGAATTGGCCCGCCTCGATATCGCCGATGTCGCCGCCCTCGCCCGCACCGGGGCCGCGATCCGGCAATGGATCGAAGCCGCGCCCTTCCCGCCCGGCCTGGAACAGGCCATCGCCGCCGCCTACGCCGAACTCGCCGCCCGTTCCGGCCCAGGGTTCTCGGTGGCGGTGCGCTCCTCCGCCACGGCGGAAGACCTGCCCGACGCCTCCTTCGCCGGCCAACAAGAAACCTATCTCAACGTCGAGGGACTCGACGCCGTGTTGCGGGCGGTCAAGCGGGTGTTCGCCTCGCTGTTCAACGATCGGGCCATCGCCTACCGCGAACACCAGGGCTTCGAGCATCGCAAAGTGCTGTTGTCCGCCGGGGTGCAGCGCATGGTGCGCAGCGACCTCGCGGCCAGCGGGGTGATGTTCACCCTCGACACCGAATCCGGCTTCCGCGACGCGGTGTTCATCACCTCGGCCTATGGCCTCGGGGAATTGGTGGTGCAGGGCGCGGTCGATCCCGACGAATTCTATGTCTACAAACCCGCGCTGGCGGCGGGCAAGACGGCGGTGATCCGCAAATCCCTGGGCAAGAAGGGCGTGAAGATGGTGTACGACCCGGAACGGGCCGTCGCCACCCTCGACACGGCCATGGAAGAAAGGCGGCGCTTCTCCCTCACCGACGCCGAGGCCGAGCAACTAGCCCGGCTGGCGGTCGTCATCGAACGGCATTATGGCCGCCCCATGGATATCGAATGGGCCAAGGATGGGCTGGACGGCGGTTTGTACATCGTCCAGGCCCGGCCCGAAACCGTGCAAAGCCGCGTCCGCCACGAGATCGAGCGCTACCGGCTGCAAGGCCAGGGCGAGGTATTGGCCCAGGGCCGCAGCGTCGGCCACAAGATCGGCGCGGGCGCGGCCAGGGTGATCCACAGCGTGGCGCAGATGGACGAGGTCCGGCCCGGCGATGTGCTGGTGACGGACATGACCGACCCCGACTGGGAACCGATCATGAAGAAGGCCAGCGCCATCGTGACCAATCGGGGGGGTAGGACGTGTCACGCCGCGATCATCGCCCGCGAACTCGGCATCCCGGCGGTGGTCGGCTGCGGCGACGCCACCCGCGCCATCCCGGCGGACACTGAGGTCACGGTCTCCTGTGCCGAAGGCGACACCGGCTATGTCTACGCCGGGAAACTGCCCTACGCGGTGGACCGCATCGACCTGGACCGGATGCCCGACCTGCCGCTCAAGCTGATGATGAACGTGGGCAGCCCCGAACGCGCTTTCGCCTTCGCCGCCCTCCCCAACGACGGCGTGGGGCTGGCGCGGATCGAGTTCGTCATCGCCCGCACCATCGGCATCCACCCCAAAGCCCTGCTCGAATTCGACCAACAAACCCCGGAACTGCAAGCCGCCATCCAGGAGCGCATCGCGGGCTACGCCGACCCCGTGGGCTTCTACGTGGACAAACTGGCCGAAGGCATCGCCACCCTCGCCGCCGCCTTCGCGCCCAAGCCGGTGATCGTCCGCACCTCCGACTTCAAGACCAACGAATACGCCAACCTGCTGGGCGGCGGGCGCTACGAACCCAAGGAAGAAAACCCGATGATCGGCTTCCGCGGCGCTTCGCGCTATGTGGCCGACGCCTTCCGGGATTGCTTCGAACTGGAATGCCGGGCCTTGAAAAAGGTCCGCGAGGCCATGGGCCTAACCAACGTACAGGTGATGATTCCCTTCGTGCGGACCCTGGACGAGGCGCGGGGCGTGGCGGAATTGTTGGAGCGCTTCGGCCTGCCGCGCGGGGTGGATGGCCTCGAATGGATCATGATGTGCGAGATTCCCTCCAACCCGCTGCTGGCCGATGAGTTCCTGGATATCTTCGACGGCTTTTCCATCGGCTCCAACGACCTGACCCAGTTGACCCTGGGCATCGACCGCGATTCCGGGCTGGTGGCGGGCGGCTTCGACGAGCGCAACCCGGCGGTGAAAGCCCTGCTGCGGATGGCCATCCAAACCTGCCGCAGGCGCGGCAAGTACATTGGCATCTGCGGGCAAGGCCCGTCGGACCATCCCGATTTGGCGCTGTGGCTCTTGCGGGAAGGCATCGGCAGCCTGTCCCTGAACCCCGATACGGTGGTGGAAAATTGGCTGTTCCTGGCTGGCGATGCCGGGACCATCACTACGTTTTAACATTAGAACCCGATAATGGTGGGTCATTTTGCCGACCAGCCCATGGCTGGATGTCGAAAGAGGTAGAAGTTTTTCGGGAAACCAAGCCCGGCCCGAGGGGCCAGGATCGATCAGGAGAATAAATATGCAAAGAACCGTTGGCTTAGTCATCGCGCTGATTCTGATATCGGGCTGCGCGGTCCCCACGAAGAACGCCAATAAGAATGATTACGATGCCAAGGAGGACGCCTTGCGCAAAGCCTATCAAGCCTGCTTGAAGAAAGCGGGCAAGGGCGCGGCGGAATGCCAGGACGAGAAGGACCGATTGCTCGAACAGATGGAATGGAACCTGTTGGACGAAAGCACCTAAACACCCCGCGCCGGGGACGGGCGAAAAAATTCACCGTCCCCAAGCTTAAAGGGCTGACAGCCACGCCGACTTCCCCTATAATGCGCGGCTCTTGGAGAGATGTCCGAGTGGTTTAAGGAGCACGCCTGGAAAGTGTGTATACGTTAATAGCGTATCGAGGGTTCGAATCCCTCTCTCTCCGCCACATCTTGATTTCACGCCATCCCTTGGCGTACCGGAAACCCGCACAGCGTAAGGCTTTGCGGGTTTTTTGTTGTATCATCCGGTTCCATGCCGTTTCACCACAGACCGCCATCCTTGGCGGTACTTTTGACGGCACCCGCCCCTCTTTCTTTCCGTACCGACGACTGGCCCCCCTTCCCGACGCTTCTCAACCATCGATCAGGAGACAGGCTCATGGCCCTAACCGCCGAATCCCCCCGCAATTTCGAAACCAAGACGATCTGTTGTTTTGTCCTGGACGTGTCCGCTTCCATGGGAGGGGATCCCATCAAAGAATTGAATCGCGGCCTCAAAAGCTTCCACGAGGAAATACAAAACAACGAAACCACCGCGCAGCGCCTGGAGATCGCCATTGTCGCCTTCGACGACCAAGTGAAGGTCGTTCAACCGCCCGAACTGGTCGATAACTTCAGTCCCACCGAACTGGTCGTTGGCGGCACCACCAAGTTGGTCGATGGCGTGCGGGAAGCCCTGCGCCTAGTGGAAAACCGCAAGCAATGGTACCGGCAAACCGGCCAGCAATACCTGCGCCCCTGGATTGTGCTCATCACCGATGGCGCCCCGGACCAGGGCCAAGACGTGCAAGGCTTGGCCCGCGAGATACGGGAAGGGATGGGCGGTAAAAAATTCATGTTCTTGGCGGTGGGCGTCAAAGGGGCGGATATGGACATGCTGCGCGGCATATCCGCCTCGCTGGAAGGACAACCGGTCGGCCCCTTCCCGCTGCAGGGGCTTAAATTCCACGAGTTCTTCGAATGGATGAGCGCCAGCATGTCGGTGGTTTCCGGTTCGGTTGAAGGCGACCGGGTGGCTTTGCCCAAGGTGGATAGCTGGATAGACGGCTTCCAGGTGTAGTGCGGCGCCATGGACGCCCCCTCCCCGGCCAGCGGAACCGCCCAAGCGGCATGGTTGCTATTGGCCCATTCGGCCATCGGTCGGCAGCACGTCAAAAACGGCGCGCCTTGCCAAGACGCCCACCGGCTCATCCCCGTGGAGGCCGGGCGCGGGGTCGCGGTGGTATGCGACGGCGCGGGAAGCGCCAAGGAATCCCAACTAGGCGCGTGGTTGGCCGCCAACCGGGCCGCGCACCTGTTCAAAGACCACATGCTCGCGACAGGCTGGCGGTTCCCCGCCGACCTCGATGAATGGCGGGCGGCCAGCCACGGCTTGATGCTGCAAACAGCCGGGTTCTTGCACCGGGTTGCCGCGGCGGCCCACCGCGAGTTCAAGGCCTTGGCCTGCACCGTGATCGTGGTGGTTTATAGCCCATGCGGCGCGCTGGTTTGCCATATTGGCGACGGTCGCGCCGCCCTGCGCGATGGCCTAGGGATTTGGCGGGCGGCGATGACGCCCTTCAAAGGCGAAGAGGCCAACCAAACGATTTTCATCACTTCGGACCTGTGGCGGGAAAACCCGGCTTTCCTGGGGTGCCACCTGTTCGAGGAACCCATTACCGGCTTTGCGCTGATGTCCGACGGTTGCGAAACCCATGCCTTCCAAATCAACCGATACGACGAGGAAAACGGGATTTATATTCAGTTGAACGATCCTTACCCGCCGTTTTTCGAACCGCTGCGGACACAGTTGCTCGAATTGCACCAACAGGGTCATCCCCAAGCCAAGCTGGATGAGGAATGGCGGGAATTCATCGAATCCGGCACGCGGGGCTTGCGATTGGAACCGGACGACAAAACCATGATCCTTGGCATTCTCAAGCCATGCCGATAGTTTATTCCCCGCGCTTCGGCAAGCTAGAGGTGGACGACCAGCCCTTCGCCAAAGGCGGCGAAGGCGCGGCGCATCGATTGACCCGACCGCCCCTGGAATTACGCGACCACTGCGCGAAACTCTATTTCGACAAATACCGGACCAAGGAGCGCCGCAAAAAACTCGAATTTATGGTACGGAATCCACCCTCCGATCTGCGCCGCGAGCGGCTCATGGTATGTTGGCCGGTCGATATATTATTTGATGGCCCCCGCCGCGGCCGGTTTCTCGGCTTCTTGATGCCGCTGGCGTGGCCGGATAGCGCCTCGCTTTACGGAGCCTGCCTAGCCAAACCGGGTCCCAAATCCCCGCCATGGCTCGCCGCCAAATTTGACCGGGTCACCCCGGCGGGGCGCACGGCCCGTTTGAAGCTTATCGTCAATATCGCCGGTGCCTTGCACAGCATCCATGCGACGGGTAATTACGTGCTGGTGGATATGAAGCCACAAAACATCTTATTCACCCATGACGCCAAGATAGCCATTGTCGATTTGGATTCGATACAAATCATGGACAACCAAAATATTTTATTCCGGGCGCAAGTGGCAACGCCCGAATATACCCCACCGGAAGCCACCACCCTCAAACCAGACAGGGACCGCATCCCGGAATCCTGGGATAGGTTTTCGATGGCCGTTATATTCTATCAGTTGCTACTGGGATTGCACCCTTACTCCGCCAGTTTCAAGGGGGATTACATGGATGTCACCACCCCTACCCAAGCGATCCAGCAAGGGTTGTTCGTACATGGTAGGAAACGGCATGACCTGCATGCGCTCCCTTCCCCCCACCTGGATTTCGACCATCTCGACCCAGCGCTTAAAGATTTATTCATGCGGGCGTTCGATAAGGGGTTCCGCCGTCTGAGATTGCGCCCCTCCGCCAAGGATTGGGGAGAGACTATTTACGGTTTACTCATGGCTACGGCCCCGCCCACGGTGGATCAAACCTATTTTACGCCACAACTCGAACAGCTATTAAAAAAAGGGATTCATTCCATACAGTTGTTTATCCAGTATTTGGCAACCACCCGATGAGCATCGAAACCGCTTTTATTATTGCTTGGGTTTCGGCAATATCCTTATATGCCTCATTTTATCTCATCACGCTACATCAGCATTGGCAAAAAATCTGCCTGGATTTAAATACCCATAAAATCCCCGCTTTGGATAGGCACCGCAAAACCATAGGCAGGCATCACGGCCTGACTCGAAACACTAGTTTCGTCCGAACAGCGGACTTCGTCAATCTACAAAGCATATCCGAGGACGCCGACCTTAACCTACGGTTCTATTTGGCAATGCCGAGTTTTCTTGTCGGCTTGGGGGTATTGGGAACATTCATTGGCTTCTCTATGACCCTATGGTCGATTGATAATATTTTGAGCAATGCCGACCCCACCGCGGGCATGAAACAATTATTCACCTCGGTGAAAGCCGCGTTCCTGACCTCCGTGGCCGGAATGTTCTGGTCCCTGATGTTTTCAAAATATGAAAAAATTGTTTTCAATAATCTTGAGCAAAAAATCCAAAGCCTATGCGTCCGCTGGGATACACAGTATTATAAATCCCACGATGAATACATCAGGGATATTATGTTCTCGCTCAGCACCAATCTTGAGACTAGATTGAAAGATAGCATTGAAAGCGGATTCAAGGCTATCGCGGGCAATATCGAAATCCTATTGAAAGCACCAACCGACGCATTAAGAAACCAAGCCCAAAGCCTCAAGGAGCAGTTGTCTGCCTGGGAGAAATCCATGCATGAATCGACAAGGCAAGTCAAAACCCTACTAGACGGCGTGGAGGATAGAATGAAATCCGGCATAGACGCTAGTTTCAGGACTATCGCGACCAACCTGACGGACTTGCTGAAAGCGCCAACCGAAGCGCTAGCCGATCAATCCGATAGTTTGAAAAGTCAATTGAAAAACTGGGAGACCTCGCTTTATAGGCAAATACAAACCCTCCAAACCGCCACCAACAACATAAAATCGATTCTGGACCAGATAGATCATCGGATTGTGCTTATTAACGACCATATCCAATCCATCGATATCGAAGCGCAGGCGCACTCCCAAAAATGGACGGACGCTTTTAAAGCCCAAGCCAATGCGCTACAACAACAAGCGCAATCCGCCGACAATATCCGGGATAGCCTAGCCGGTATCCCCGCCATGTTTTCCCAGTTTGATGGCATTCTAGATGCCTTGAATAACATGGTCCATCCACTCAGCCGAGCCGAAGCCGCCTTAACCCAGGGTGCCCATAACTTGTCCACCTCCGTGAACACCATTAACCAATGGGCACCCGCAACTTTGCAGCAACTTAACGGAAATACCCAAAACCTTCGTCAAGTTGTAGATGCATTGGAACAAACCATAGTCCGTGAAAATACGGAACTGCGGGCGTCCATCAATGATTTGAAACCGGTTATAGATAGCCTAATCAACGACTTTGACGATTCCATAGAGGAACGTTTGCGGCGCACCAACAAGCTTTTGGAGGCATATTTTAAGGAGATTGATAAAATCGCAACCAGCATCATGCGTGTTTATACCAGCCCCACAAAACCATGATGCGCCACCATGAGCACCGACGATCATAATGTATATTCATTATCCATCGCGGACGCGATGGCGGCCATGATGCTAATTTTCACATTGGTACTGTTGGCATTAATGCTGCACCGGGGAAATATGAAAGAGAAGGATGCTGAAATCGCCAGGCTGCGCGACCAATTCAAAGAGGTCGGCAACTACTTCAGCATGAAGGATAAAATATACGACGCGTTGATTTCCGAATTTTCCGGTGACTTGAAAGAATGGAATGCGCGGATTGACAAAGGCACGTTGGCATTTATTTTGGAGAACTCCAAGAATGGCTTTGATCCGGGAAAATCCGATATTCCATTGGAGTTTCAAAATATGCTGAATCAGTTTGTACCCCGCTATTTAAATGTCATCCGCAACTTCAAGGACAACGTCTATGAAATCCGCATCGAGGGCCATACCTCCAGCGAATGGAGTAACAAACTATCGGAATGCCAAATAGAGGCCGACAGCGAATTGTGCAAAAAAACAACCTACCTTAAAAACATGGCCCTCTCTCAAGACCGCGCCATGTCGGTTTTAAACCATATCCTCCTAATGGATACCATACAAGAGGCTGGTTGGGTGCGCTCGAAAATAACCGCCATCGGACTATCTTCCAGCCATTTGCTATGCGGCGAGAAGAAAACGCCCTGCGCCAACCAACCGTGGGAGCAAGAAAACAGGGAAGCGTCCAGAAGGGTTGAATTCAGCATCAGGACGGATGTGGAAAGCAAGATCAAGAATATACAAAACACAAAAAACTGAGCGATGGCATAACCGGCCAAAATCCTTATAATTGCGCCACGCCCACCGCTATGGCCCTCGGGGATGCAAGGTTTTCCCATCCTTCCCCGCGGCGTCCGCATCGACCACCCCCTGCGCCAAGCCCGCAAGACTCCCCCCCTTCATCCCCAAATCATTCAGCAAGGCATCCACCAAGGGCTGCTGCGCCCGGTAGCTCAAGGCCGCGCTTACCGCCTGCTCGGCCAGATTGCCGCCCCCGCCGGGATTGCCGCCCTCGCCGCCCCCGGCCACCCGGCCCAACCCATCGACCTGGATGATCTTGATGCCGTCGATCCGCTGCATAGGCTCGACGCTCTTGGCGATGATGCCCGGCAGGGCTTGGATCAAGGCCAGCCTGACCTGCATGGCGATCTGCTCCGCCGATAAGGTGTTGATGGCCTCGTTGATCTGGCGCTTGCCCATGGCCTCCACCTCGTAGGCCACCCGGTCGGCTTCCGCCTTGGTCTTCACCGCTTCGGCCTGGTCCTCGGCGGCTTGCTTCTGCGCCGAGGCGGCGATCTTCACGCCGATGGCCTGTTGCTCAGCCTCGCGGCTGGCCTCGACCAGGGCGATGGCCTTGTCGCGCTCGGCCACGGCGGTCTCGCGGGCGGTCTTCACCGCTTCCTCGGCGGTGACCGCCTCGGCCCGCGCCTTGTTGGCCTGGGCCTCGGCCTGGGATTGCTCCTCGGATTTCCGGGCGATGGACACCGCCTTGTCCTGCTCGGCGATCTGCATCACCTTCTGCTGGTTGATGCGGGCCACTTCGACCTGTTGTTGGGCGTCGATTTCCTTCTGCTTGATGAGCCGGTCGCGCTCCACCTCGGCTTCCTTGACCTGGCGCTCGGCGGCGATGCGGGATTGGTCGATCTGCTGTTGGGAAGTGATCTTGGCCTGTTGCGCCTCGCGGTTCTTCTCGGCTTCGGTGGCGGCGATCAGGGCGGCTTGTTCGGCGCGGGTCTTGGCGACATTGGCCGCCTGCTCCGCTTGTTGGCGGGCGATGGCTTGTTGTTGTTCCAGGCGCAGGAATTCCTGCTGGCGGTCGATCTCCAGTTTCTGCTGTTCGGCGGCGAGGTTCTTCTGGCGCACCGCCATCTGGGTGTCCTGCTCGATCTCGTTGCGCTCCTTGCGGCGGCGCTCGGTCTCCTGGGTCAGGCGGGTCAAGCCCTCGGCGTCAAAGGCGTTGTTGGGGTTGAAGAATTCCTTGCCGGTCTGGTCCAGGCTGGTGAGCGACACGCTTTCCAGTTCCAGGCCGTTCTTGAGCAAATCCTCGCTGACGGCGTTCTGCACGCCCTGCACGAAATCCTGGCGGGCGTCCTGCAATTGCTGCATGGTCATGGTGGCGGCGGTGGCGCGCAGCGAATCGACGAACTTGTCCTCCACCAATTCCTTGAGGGCCATGGGGTCCAGGGTGCGCTGGCCCAGGGTCTGGGCGGCGTTGGCGATGGCCTCGGCATTGGGCATGACCCGGACGAAGAACGCGGCGACGATATCCACCCGTAGCCGGTCCTGGGTGATGAGGCTGGCGTTGCCGCCCCGGTGGACTTCCAGCTTGAGGGTGTTCATGTTGACCGGGATGGTGCCGTGGAAGATCGGCAGCACCAAGGCGCCGCCGTCCATGACGACCTTCTGTCCGCCCAGCCCGGTGCGGACGAAGGCGACCTCCTTGGAAGCCCGTTGGTATAGGCGCGATAGCACCAGCCCGATGGCGAGCAATCCGACGAGGCAGGCGGCGATGAGGATGGAGATTTCGACCAGCATAGGGGGTCTCCGGGGATATCGTTGAGGGAGGGGGAAGCGGCGGCGGAACCGGGTTAGGACCCGAGCAAGCCGGGCCGGGGATTGGCGATGGCGCGGAACCGGCTACCCCCGGCCCGCCGCACCAGCAAAACTTCGCTGCCCGCCGCGAATTCGGTGTCGCCGTCGTCCGGTTCCACCATGACGTAATGGGTACGGCCCAGGGCGTCCCGCACCCGCGCCTGGGCGGGCCGACCCAAGCGGGCGGTGCCGGTAACGACGATGGCGATGCGCCCCGCCAATTCGTCCAGCGACACCGCGAAGGTCTCGTCCTTGGGCAGGATCCGGCCCAAGGCTCCGCCCAGGGTCCGCACGGCGGGCACGGCCAGGACCACCGCCCCCGCCGCCACCAGCGGCAAGGGCAGGAACCCGCCGAACCAGCGCCGCGCCATCATCTGGGCGGCGAAGCCGACCACGCCGAACGCGGTGAGGAACACGATCAAGAGGATGGTCAAGGGCACTTTGCCGAGATGCAGCCAACCCAACCAGCCGTCGGCGTCGGGTCCGTGGAGGTCGGGCAGCCAATGCTCGGCCCAACCGGACAGCCCGCCCTGGCCCAGCAACAAGCCGAGGCTCTCGACCACGGCCAGTCCCAGGACCAAGCCGATGGCGGCGGTGAACAGCCAAGTGGCCGGATCGAAGAACAAGTCCATGCCTAGCCTTCCCGCCGGGCCTTGAGTTGGGCGAGGCGGGCTTCGATGGCGTGGTCGCGGGCCAGTTCGGCGAGTTCCTTGAGCTTGGCCGCTTCCGCCGCGTCGGCCCGCGCCGCCGCCGGGACCACGCCGGTTTCCCGCGCCAAGACCCGCCCGAACACGGCTTCGGCCTGTTCCACCCGGCCCGCGCTGGTGTCCGCGCCGCCGCCGACCGGTCCGCGTTGCTGGGCGGCGCGGGCGGCGATGAAGTCGCGCAGGGCGTCTTCCATATCGCGCTTCTTGGCTTGCAGGGCCAGCAGATAGCTTTCCAATTCCTGGCCATCGCGGACGGCATCGGCGATGGCCTGGTCCAGCACCGGCTTCTGGGCCTCGATATCGAGCTGCTTGGCGATGCCGGCCCGCGATAAGCCGTCCTCGCCCCGCTCCACCGCCACCGCGATTTGCGCCGCGAGTTCGCCGTGCCGGGTTTCCAGCCGGGCCAGATGGGATTCCGCCAGATGGCGGTGGGCCAGCGCCTTGCCCAGTTCGGCGCGGACTTCGTCCATGGCCAGGTCCACCTCGCGGATGGCCTGGGCCATGGCCGCTTCCGGCGCGGCCTGCTCCATGGCGTCCAAGAGCGCGTGCAGGCCACCGCCGACGATGCGGGTGACGCGGGTCGAAATCGATTCTTTCATGGTCGGTCCTCCTGTCGTGGGAAAACACCGGGTCGGCGACGGCTCGCGCCAAACCCGGTTAAGCATAGCGCCGTTCCGGCCGGAACCCCTGGACTTGCCGCCCATTCCGGCCCTTTGGGATAGGGCGATGAATCGCTTTCCAAGCGTTGGCCATTCCGGCAAGTATGCCGAAATCCAGCACGGGGACGTGGAAACATCCAACCCGCGGCATCACGGGCGATCCTCCCTGGCCTGGATCCCGGCGCTATTCGGCGATGCCGATGGCGGGCGTCCACACCCAGCCGGTAAGATGAACCGACCGGCCCCTCCTACAGGCCCGAACCTTCCCGACCATGGAGACGGGATGCCCACGAAATACACCCGTTTCTTCTGGCTGCCGGTCGGGGCGCTCGCCCTGGCCGTGATCTTGGCGCTTTACTGGGCGGTTCCAGGCCAGCGCGGCCCGGCCCCGAATCCGCCCCCAAGCCCCAGTGCCTCCCCCGCCCCGCCGGGGTTCGTGGGCCGCGCCGCCTGCGCCGCTTGCCACGCCGAACAGGACCGGCTCTGGCGAGGCTCGCACCACGACCTCGCCATGCAGGTGGCGGACGAGCAAACCGTGCTGGGGGATTTCGACGGGGCCGGATTCACCAAGGATGGCGTCACCTCCCGCTTCTTCCGCCGCGACGGGCGTTTCTGGGTCAACACCGACGGGCCGGACGGAAAGCTGGCCGATTTCGAGATCCAATACACCTTCGGCTTCACCCCCCTCCAGCAATATCTGGTGGCACTGCCCGGCGGACGGCTGCAAGCCCTGTCCATCGCCTGGGATTCCCGCCCCCAGGCCCAAGGCGGCCAACGCTGGTTCCACCTCTACCCCGGCGAGAAAATCGACCACAACGATCCCTTGCACTGGACCCGGTTTTCCCAGAACTGGAACTACATGTGCGCCGAGTGCCATTCGACCCACTTCCAGAAGAACTACGACCCGGCCAGCCATGGCTATCAAAGCACCTGGTCGGAAATCGACGTGTCCTGCGAAGCCTGCCACGGTCCCGGCTCGCGGCATGTGGCCTGGGCCGGGAGCAAGGACGGGAACAATCCGCCGGACGATGGCACCCTGGGCTTGGTCTTCCATTTGGACGAACGCCGGGGCGTCCACTGGACGATCGATCCCGCCACCGGCCAGGCCACCCGCAGCCAGCCCCGCGCCACGGCCCAGGAAATCGAAACCTGCGCCCGCTGCCATGCCCGGCGCGGCCAGTGGTTCGCCGATTATCGACACGGCCAGCCCTTGCTCGACACCCATCTGCCCGTCTTGTTGCAAGCCGGGCTTTACCATCCCGACGGCCAGATCGACGGCGAGGTCTACGAATACGGCTCCTTCCTGCAAAGCCGGATGTACCGGGCCGGGGTGACGTGCGGCGATTGCCACGAACCCCACAGCCTCAAGCTCCGGGCCGAAGGCGACGGGGTTTGCCTGCAATGCCACGCCGCCGGGAAATACGCCAGCACCGGCCACCACCATCACCGCGAAGATTCGCCCGGCGCCCGCTGCGTCGAGTGCCATATGCCCGCCAAGACCTACATGGGGGTCGATCCCCGCCGCGACCACGGTTTCAGGATTCCCCGGCCCGCCCTCTCGGCCAAGCTGGGCACGCCCAACGCCTGCGCGAATTGCCATGAAAAGCGGCCCGCCCGCTGGGCGGCGGACCAGTTGCGCCGCTGGTACGGGCACGATCCCCAGGGCTATCAAGCCTATGCCGAAGCCTTTTCCGCCGCCCGCCGGGGCGGGGTGGAGGCCGAAGCCGGACTGGCCGCCCTGCTTGCGCACCCGGACCAACCCGCCATCGCGAAGGCCACGGCGGCGGCGGAATTGGGCCGCTGGTTAAGCCCCGATTCCTTGCCGTCCTTGCTGGACGCCCTGGACCATGCCGATCCGCTGGTGCGGGCGGGAGCGCTGCAAGCCTTGGAACCCTTGCCGCCGGAACAGCGCTGGCAGGCCGCCCACCGCTTGCTGCGCGATCCGGTCCGGGGAGTCCGGGCGCTGGCGGCGGAAACGCTGGCCGGTATCCCGACCGATCAGGTGCCGCCGGAAGACCAAGCGGCCCTGCACGCAGCGGGCGCGGAATATCTCGCCTCGTTGCGGCTCAATGCCGACGAGCCGGGGGCACAGGTGAACCTGGGGAATTGGCACGCCGCGAAGGGCGAGATGGCGGCAGCCGAACGCGCCTACCGCGAGGCGCTGAGGCTCGATCCGGGTTGGGTGCCCGCCTATGTCAATCTGGCCGACCTGTACCGGCAGACGGAGCGGGATGCCGAAGGCGCGGCGTTGTTGCGGGAAGGGCTTCTCCAGCAGCCACGGGCGGCCGCCCTGCATCACAGCCTGGGCTTGCTGGAAATCCGCCGCCACGACTTGGCGGCGGCGCTGGTCTCGCTCAAGCGGGCGGTGGAACTGGCCCCCGGCGACACGGCGGTGAGCTATGTCTATGCCATGGCGCTGGACAGCGCGGGCCAGCACCGCGCGGCGGAAAAGGTGGTCGAAGCGGGCTTGAAACAAGCGCCCGGCGACCGCGCGCTGGGCCAACTACGGTCGCTTTGGAAGGCGGCGGGGCCGTCCTCCCAGACAAGGCCCTGAGGCCCGACCCCGCTGGCGACAGTGGCGGGCGACGTCCCGGACTCCACCGCGCCCCGGTTCGCCGGTCAAAGCTTCAGCGCCAAAGTCAGGCCATCGGCCAGCGGCAACAGGCTGGGCGCGACCCTGGAATCGGCGTGTATCTTGGCGTTCAGGGCGCGCAGGGCCAGGGTGTCCGGGTCGCTGACGGCGGGATCGGCCACCTTGCCGCCCCACAGCACATTATCCAACAGCAGCAAACCGCCGGGCCGCAGCAGATCCAAGGCCCGCTCGTAATAGGCGTCGTAGCCGGTCTTGTCGGCATCGATGAAGGCGAGGTCGTACCGCCCCGAATGGCCCGCGGCGATCAAGCCGTCCAGGGTCTCCAGCGCCGGTCCCAGCCGGAGGTCGATCTTGTCCGCGACCCCGGCCCGTTCCCAATAGCGCCGCGCCACCTGGGTATATTCCTCACTGATATCGCAGGCGGTGATCCGCCCCCCCGGCGGCAGGGCCAGGGCCAACCGGATCGAGCTATAGCCGGTGAACACGCCGATTTCCAAAAGGTTCTTGGCATCGGTCAAGGCCACCAACAGCGCCATGAACTGGCCTTGTTCGGGGGCGATCTGCATACCGCCCCGCGGATGCCGGGCGGTTTCCTCGCGCAGTTCCCGTAAAACCTCCGGCTCCCGCAGCGAGTTGGCCAGGAGGTAGGTGTAAAGGGCGTCGGTGACCGGGACGGTTTTATTGGACATGGCTGGGTTCCGAAAAAAAGTGGGGGGATGGGTCCGGGAGGGGTTGGGCAATATACATGGCGCACCCGCTACGGCCCTGCCATCCTGCCCGTTCCTACCCCGCCCGTCCATACGCCTGTTTTGCCGGGAATCAAGCGCAGGAGCGCTCCACCCCCCTTCACCGCGCAGTGGATCGCCGGACGTGCTCCTGCCCCGGCGGGAATCGCCGCGGAACCCGCGAAGGCTCCGTCCGGCAAAGAAAAATCTTTCCCGCGATGAACCTTCCCGTGCCTGGCCGAGATTCACGGGTTGCCAGTTTGAACAAGCTTGGCCCCACCCCACAGCCCGAGGGGCGGATGTTCCGCTTACCCAACCCATGGAGATTCCACTCATGACCGCTATTTCCATCCGCACGGCCCCCAAGACCTGGAAGCGCGCGCTGAGCGCCGCCGCGCTCGCTTTCGCCATGCCTTCCATCGCCGACGACAGTATTGGCGGCGGCGGCAGGTACACCGTCACCGAACTCGTGGGCGACCAGGCCGGGCACGGCACCGTCGATCCCCACCTCGTCAACGCCTGGGGCATCGCGTTCAACCCCAACGGATATGTTTGGGTCGCGAACGCCGACACCGGCACTTCGACGCTGTACGACGGCAACGGGGCCATCGTTCCCTTGGTTGTCTCCATCCCCGCCCCCGGAGGGGCGGGCCTGGGCAGCCCTACCGGCATCGTATTCAACGGCGACGCCTCGGCCTTCAAGGTCGGCGAGGGCGGTTCCCAGGCGGCGGCGGCTTTCTTGTTCGCGACCGAGGAGGGGCTCATAGCGGGCTGGGCCCCCGCGGTGGCCCCCACGAACGCGACCGTGGCGGTCGACAATTCGGCGGCCGGGGCCATCTACAAAGGCCTCGCCTCGGCGGCGGACGGCAACCGGCGCTTGCTGTACGCGACCGACTTCCACAACGGTAAGATCGACGTGTTCGACGCCGCCTTCAACCCGGTCAGCCTGCCCGCGGGGGCTTTCATCGATCGCAAGGTTCCCACGGGCTTCGCGCCCTTTGGCATCCAGGCGATCAACGGCGATATCTACGTGACCTACGCCAAGCAAGACGCCAACAAAGAAGACGACGTGCCGGGCAAGCATCTCGGCTATGTGAGCGTGTTCGATGCCGGCGGCAAGCTGATCCGGCACCTGGTTTCCGGCCAGCAACTCAACGCGCCCTGGGGCATGGCGATGGCCCCGCAAGGCTTCGGCAGGTTCGCAGGCCGGCTATTGATCGGAAATTTCGGCGATGGCCGCATCAACGCCTTCGACGCCGCCAATGGCGACTTCAAAGGCACCTTGCGCACAGCCGACGGCAAGGCGCTGGGCATCGAGGGACTGTGGGGTTTAAGCTTCGGCAACGGGTTGAAAGGCCAATCCGCCGACGCCTTGTTCTTCACCGCCGGACCCGGCGACGAAGCGCATGGGCTTTATGGCCGCATCTCCGCCGCGCCTTGATCGTCGTGGCGCTGGCGGCCCGCCGCCAGCGCCCGGTTCCGGTGGTTGGTCCGCGCGGCGCGGGCGGGCGGGCGAAAACTTGCCGAAGGGCCGGGAATCCGGGGTCAAATACAGCCCGCCGCCGGATCGACGCCTTTCAGCTTGGCCAGCACGGCGCAGGCATCGATCCAGCGGGATTGGGAGGGAGGGGGGTTTTGGACGAGCAGGTACCGGGCCGTGCCGCCGTCGAGACCGGGGCGGATTTCCAACAGCAGGGCGACCAACCCGGTCACCTGGGGCGCCGCGAAGGAACTACCGGACATGAAATCGTAAGCCCCGTGCGGCACCGTGGTGAGGATGTCGGTGCCCGGAATCGCGAGCGTGCCGGGAACCGGCGCGGCAGCCGCGTTCCGCACCGCGATCACGCCGTCCATATTGGCCGGGAAGCCGCCGGGCTTGCCAGCGGCGGGCACCGCCGCCACCACGATCAGACCTTTTTCCAACGCCTTTTCCACCAGCTTGCGGACCAAGGGGTCCTCGGGGCCGGTCAGGCTCATGTTGACCACCTGGGCTTCGAGCCGGATCGCCTCGTTCAAGGCTAGCGCCAGGGTGAAACTGTTGCATAGCGCCGCCGACACGCCGGGCCGCTCCGGCCAGCACGCCCGGAGGGCGTAGACTTCCGCCCCCGGCGCGACCCCGGCGATGCCGATGCCGTTATCGGCCTCGGCAGCCAGCACGCCCGCCACCGCCGTACCGTGGATGTCGGCGGTGTCCCGGTCGGGCGGCTCGGGCGCGAGGTTTTCCGCGACGGCGATCTGGCCGGACAGATCGGGATGGCGCGAGTCCACGCCGGTATCGATCACGGCGACCCGCACGCCCTTGCCGGTGGCGAAACGGTGGGCACCGCCGATCCTCATGCCCTGGTAGCCGCTTTGCAGGGGGCGATAGGGATCGGCCTGGGAGTCGCCGCCGACATCCGGCTGGCCCATCGCCCGGAAAGTCTGCATCGGCTGGGCGGATTCGACCTCCCCGTCCCGCTTCAGGGCTTCCAACACCTGGGGCACCACGGTGGGTCCGCCCGGAATCTCGTAAACCACGCAGGATACCCCCAGGGCGGTGACCGGCCATTGCGCGACCAGCCTGAGCCGGTAACGCTCCGCCAAATCCTCGGCGCGGCGCAGGCTCCAGCCGGAATTGCCGTATCCGCCATGGGGCCGATAGGTATCCTGCGGATTCGCGGCGACGGCGCGTCCGATGCCGCGGTCGGTGAAAGTCACCAGGATCCGGCGCTCCTCGATACCGCCAGGATGGGAAATTCGGGCCGGTTGGCGCAACCCGCCAAACCCAGGACCAGCCCAGCCACCCAAGCCCAGCCCGACATTCGACATCACTCCTGCGGAATAATAGGCTCCGCCAGGACGACCCCCTTCTGCTGGCGGAGGAACGCCAAGGCAGCGGCCTGGACCGGCTTGCCGCCCTCGTCCAAGCGGATGGCGACGGCCCCCATGGCGTTCGGTCCCGCCACGATGCGTCCGCCGATATGGCGCAGCAAGGCGTCGATCTGTTCTTGCGGCAATTGCTGGGCGAATACCAGCCGGATTTCGCCGCCCGCCGGGGTTGTCGGTGGCGGACTCGCCAGGGTGTAGAAGGCCGTCGGTTGCGAAACCTGGAACCCCACCCCAGCCAGCGCGGCCACCAAGAGCAGCGAGGCGGCGGCGGCCAAAGCGGCACGCGGCAGCGGGAACCGGGAGCCACGCCACGGGGGTCGGCCATGGACCGGAGCGGGACGGGGCGGCAGCCGCCGCTGCAACCGGGCAAAGGCCGCTTTCGGGACCGGCTCCGGCAAAGGCGCTTCGGCCAGGATGGTGGACAGCGCCCGCAAGGACTGGACCTCGCGGCGGCAAACCAGGCAATGCCGCAAATGGGCCCGCACCCGCGCCAGTTCGCCATCCTCCAGGGTCTGATTGACATACCAAGGCAGCAGCAAGGCGATTTCCTCATGTTCGCCGGGTCGATGCGGATTGAATTCGTTCATGGCTGGAATCCCCCGGAAAGCGCCCCGGCGAAGCTTTGCAGCTTCTTGCGGGCATGGAACATGCGGGTTTTCACGGTATTTTCCGGGCACCCCAGAATGACCGCGATATCTTTGTAATGCAGCCCCTCATAAAACGTCAACTCGATCACAGCCCGCTGATCGGGCGGCAGGCTCCCGAGGGCGGCGGCCATCCAAGTATCCCTTGTCGCCGAATCCGACCTGGGAAACGGCCAGCCCCGCAGACGCGCCGGAATCATGCTGGAACAAGGCGCTTCCCTGGAAAACGGCAGCGCCCTGGCTTTTTGAATACCCACGGTACAGGTGGCGAAACCGGCGGCGACGCGCCATTCCGCGTGGGCGACGACCGGGTCCGCCAACGCCGCCGCCAGCGCGGCCAGGCGACCGCAAGGGCGGCTTCCCGCCACGCCGTTCCGATTAGGGCCGGTCATCCTCTATTTATTTCTTGGCGGTGCCGCGCATGGGTCGCGCCCATATTCGGCGTAGGTTTTCCGAAGATAGTTTTTCACCCGCGGCCCCGGACTGGCGTGGAAACACGGTCGAAGCCGATGGCGGAAAGCCATGGGCGCATCCTGCATCATAACCCGGGACTTTCCTGTTTCCATCGATATCCGGGCATTTCCAGCCACCATCCCGCTCAGTGGAGGTGTCGGCGATGCAACAAGCCAGCGACGCCCGCATTGCAAATATGGATGAGCCGTACCAGGACCGTCCGCCCAAGCCCTCCCCGGAAAAGGGATAGCGAGCGCCCCGTCGCCAGCCCTGGGCCGGGACCGATCCCGCATCCATGCCGCCGCGCTGTCTTCCAGCCAACACGACATGAGCAAACCCTGCTGCTTGAGCAACACCTCCGGCCCGGAAACCGCCAGTCCGACCCGGCTCTACGGCTGGCATGGCCTTTGCGCTACCGCCGGTTCTCGGCCTCGGTGGCCATCCCGGCCCACCCCCGAACCCCCGGAGTCACGGTCCCATGAATATCCCCATGCCTTGGCGGGAAGCTTTGGCCTATCTGCTGCTCGGCCTGTTGCTGTCGTGTTTCATGGAGCCGGTCCCGGCGGTGGAGGAGCCTCATGGCCTGCCCAAGCAAATCCGCATCGGCTATCAAAAGGCCGGCACCTTGATCCTGCTCGAATCCAAGGGCGATCTGGAGCGGCGTTTGCAGCCCTTGGGGGTCGCGGTGCGTTGGGCCGAGTTCCCGTTCGGGCCGCCCATGCTGGAAGCCTTGAACGCCGATAGCCTGGATTTCGCCACCACCGGGGAAACCCCGCCGGTATTCGCCCAGGCGGCGCAGGGTTCGCGCTTGGTCTATGTCGGCCAGGAACCCGCCTCGCCGGAAAGCGAAGCCATCGTCGTGCCGGAGCATTCCCCGATCCACGACCTCGCCGGGCTGAAAGGCCAGCGGGTGGCGGTCGCCAAGGGTTCCAACGCCCATTACCTCTTGATCCGCGCCCTGCGCCAAGCGGGCCTGGAACCCAAGGATATCCAATTGATTTATCTGGCCCCCGCCGACGCCCGCGCCGCTTTCGAGCGGGGGGCGCTGGATGCCTGGGCGATCTGGGATTTCTACCGTGGTTCCGCCGAAATCCGGCTCAAGGCGCGGGTACTGGCCGATGGCCGGGGCTTGGTCAACAATTTCGAGAATTACACCTCGCGCCGCGAATTCGCCGAGCGCCACCCGGAATTGATCCGCATCGTGCTGGAGGAAATCGCCCACGCCGACGCCTGGGCCGCCGCCCATCCCGAGGAAGCGGCGCAAGTCCTGTCCCAGCACACCGGCCTGGAAACCGATATCCTGGTGCCGGCCATCCAGCGCCGCCATTACGGCGCGACCCCCGTGACCCCGGAACTCCTGGACAACCAACAGCGCATCGCCGACACCCTGTTTTCCATCGGGTTGATTCCCAAGGCCATCCAGGTTCGCGACGCGGTCCCCGTCTTCCGGGACCGCCTGCTTTCCCATCAACCTTGAAGGCGGGGGCCACCGCATGAATGGAATTTCCGCTTGGGTCCGCCGCCTCTCGCCCTGGCTCTTGCCCGCCGCCACGCTGGCCGCGTGGTTCTGGGCGGCGAAGCTGGGATGGATTTCCGCGCGGGTGTTTCCCGCGCCTTGGGAAGTGTGGGACGCGGCCTTCAAGCTGGCGGCATCGGGGGCGCTGGCCGAGCATCTCGGCATCAGCGCCGCCCGCGCCGCCGTGGGCTTCGCCATCGGCGGCGGCTTGGGCTTCGCCTTGGGACTCGCCAACGGGCTGTTCCCGCTGGCCGAGCGCCTGCTGGACACTTCGGTGCAGATGATCCGCAATATCCCGCACCTGGCCTTGATCCCCCTGGTCATCCTCTGGTTCGGCATCGACGAGACGGCCAAGGTGTTCCTGGTCACGCTGGGGGTGTTCTTCCCGATCTATGCCAATACTTTCCACGGCGTGCGCACCGTGGACCGGCAGTTGCTGGAGATGGGCCGGGTCTACGGCCTGGGCGGCTTCGGCCTGTTCCGCGCGGTGGTGTTCCCGGCGGCGCTGCCCTCGATCCTGGTCGGGGTGCGCTATGCCCTGGGCTTCATGTGGCTGACCCTGATCGTGGCGGAAACCATTGCCACCACCTCCGGCATCGGCTATCTCGCCATGAGCGCCCGCGAATTCATGCAAACCGATGTGGTGGTGCTGGCGATCCTGCTCTACGCCCTGCTGGGCAAGGCCGCCGACGCCCTGGCTCGTGGCCTGGAACGGCGCTGGTTGCGCTGGCACCCGTCCTACCAAGCGGAGTGACCGACAGCATGGGACTCGCCTCCTTGAACCTAACCGCCCCGCCCGGCCCCGCCGCCCCGTCCGCCACCGGCGCGGCCCTGAAACTCGCGGGCGTGGTCAAGGCCTACGGCCCTCACCGGGTTTTGGCCGATCTGGACCTCGATATCCAGGCCGGCCAATTCGTCGCCCTGGTCGGGCGTAGCGGCTGCGGCAAAAGCACCCTGCTCCGCCTCGCCGCCGGGTTGGAAAGCCCGGACGCCGGGACCCTCGCCATCGCGGGCCGCGCACCGGAACTCCCCACGGCCGCGGTGCGGGTGATGTTCCAGGAAGCCCGCCTGCTGCCCTGGAAAACCGTGTTGGACAATGTGGGGTTGGGCTTGGCCGGGGATTGGCGGGCGGCGGCGCTCGACGCCCTGCGCCAAGTCGGTTTGGCGGAGCGGGCCGGGGATTGGCCGACGGTGCTGTCCGGCGGCCAGCGGCAACGGGTGGCCCTGGCCCGCGCCCTGGTCAGCCAACCCCGGTTGTTGTTGCTGGACGAACCCTTGGGCGCGTTGGACGCCCTGACCCGGATCGAGATGCAGCGGTTGATCGAACGGCTATGGCTGGCGCGGGGCTTCACGGCCTTGCTGGTCACCCACGACGTGGCCGAGGCCGTGGCCCTCGCCGACCGGGTGGTGATGCTGGAACAGGGCCGGATCGGCCTGGACCTGCCCATCGCCCTGCCCCGGCCCCGCCAGCGCGGCGATATCCGCTACGCCACCCTCGAAGGCCGGGTCTTGGAACAGGTGCTAGGCCAACCCGGCAGCAAGCCCGATATCCATTTGATCGCCGATTAGGGCATTTCCAACCTGAATGCAGGGACGCCGGTTCCCAAGCATCGATCCGGGCGCGGTCGGTTTCCGCCATGGTCTCGGACGCCCGGACTCCCTGTATTCCCCGTTGCGGCAAACCGTCCTGCCGCGCGGTCTTGTCCAACGCCCGCCGGGTTCGTAGGTGAAAAGGATATCGCTCGGATGGGCCGAGGCCGGATCGAGCAGTTCGACGAAAGCGGCGGCGACGAAACCGCGTTGGGAATCGTGTTCGATATCGAGCCAATCGTCGCGGACCCTGGGCGGCGGCGGTATAGCTCCCCCCGCCCAGCTTCCGCTTGATCCCCAGTGTGCCGGGTTCCAACCTGCCCTGATCCGCCGCGGCGGTATCGGAAACGGCACGCAGGACCAGGGTGGACGCGACCCGATGGCTGACCCGGCCCAAAGAACCGACCTCCTCGTGCAAGGGGATCGGGTCCAGGGCCGTTCCCCAAACCGGCACCGTTGGCCTGGATTCCTGCCCCCCGCTTCAATGGGGGCGCTTGTGCGTGCGGACGCCCGTCTTCAACGGGTGCCGTCCAGGGCAAGCACGGGTCCGGGCTAGCGCACCTCCAATTTGAGGATCCGCCCGGCGGCATCGAAATGGACCGTGGTATGGCGGCTGTTCCGGGCCAGGGCGAGTTGCCGTCCGCCCACGCCGAATTCGCGCCGCAGGTCTTCCTGCGGCACGGGCAGCGGACAGGGGGCGGGCCGCCGCCGCTCCCGGTGGTCGTTATAGACCGTCCAGGCGCACCAGCCGCCCAGGAGGCCGGCCAGGGTCTTGCCGTACAGGAACAACAGGATGCGCAGGCTCAAAGAGCCGCCCGACAGGTTCACCCACCAGGAGCAAACCCGCACGTCCAGCCACCAGCCGCACAATTCGACGAAAGGAAAGGCGAAATAGAGCCACAAGGCCCAGCCGCACAGCAGCAGCGCCCAGGAAGCCAGCCGTTGGCGCGGATTCTGCCAAGCGGGTTGGTCGATGACGAGTTCAATCGTCACGTTTGAAAACTCCTCTATCCAAAGTAACCCACACCGCCCGTTGGCCCCGGCGCTTGCGCAAGGCCCGCGCCATCCCGGCCACGGTGGTGCCGACATTGATGAGCCAGTAGGCCAGGGGGTACCAGATCATCCAATAATAGTAGCGGCCCGGCTGGCCGTTGCCGTGGGCTTCGTAGCGGGCGTCGATGGCCATGCTGACCGCGAACTGCGCCAAGCAGGTCACGCTGAGCAGCATCCCGGTCCAGTCGGGCACCAGGGCATCCCAGAAGTCGCGGGACGGATGCAGCGCCCAGCCCAACAGCGCCAACACCATCAGGTGCGCCCAGACATAGCCCGCCAGGCATTCGAGATAGATCGGCCACAGCCGCCGGGCCGACCAGCGCCAGACCGACCGGCCATAGCGCAGCAACACTTCCGCCCCGCCCTGCGCCCAGCGCACCCGCTGCCGCCACAGCCCAGCCAGGGTTTCCGGCATCAGCACCCAGCACAGGGCGCGGGGTTCGTAGCGCAATTGCCAACCGTCCAGTTGCAGCTTCCAACTGATATCGATGTCTTCCGTGACCATGTCCGGGCTCCAATAGCCGACCCGGTGCAAGGCGCTGCGACGGAAGGCCGCGATCACCCCCGACACGGTGAAAATCCGCCCATAGACCCGCTGGGCGCGTTTGATGAGGCCGATGATGGCGGAGAACTCGCCGACCTGGAGCTTGCCCAGCAAGGTGGAGCGGGTGCGGATGCGCGGATTGCCGGTCACGGCCCCGACGCGGGGATCGTCCAGGAAATGGCGCAGCAGCCAGGGAATGGCATCCGGGTCCAACAGGGCGTCGCCGTCGATGCAGATGAGGTATTCGCTATTGGCGAGCAGGGCGGCGGTTCGGAGCGCCACCGCCTTGCCCTGGTTCGAGGCCAGATTCAGCACCCGCAGCGCCGGGAAATCGAGCGCCAATTCCTCCAGGATATCCAAGGTGTTGTCGCGGCTGCCGTCGTTGATGGCGATGATCTCGTACTGGGGATAGTCCAGCCGCCGCAGATAGCCGAGGGTTTCGCGCAGGGTCGCCCCCTCGTTGTAGCAGGGGATCAGGATGGAGACCGGCGGCTGTTGCGGCAGGTCGGGCACGCGCCGCCCGGCCCGGTGTTGGGGCCGCTCCCAGCGCAGGTAGAAAATCCCGGCCCCGATCATCCAGGCATAGGCCATGAACAAGGGATAGTAGAACACGAAGGCCGAAATCCCCTGGTCCAGCCAGGGCCACGGCAAGCCGGCCAGCCAATCCAGGGCGGAAGCGGCTTGGCGCTCCAAAGCCGCTTCGAACATCAAGAAATCCGGCCCGGCCGCGGCCAGCGGCGCGGTTAGCCCATCCAGGCAGTGAATGAAGCCGTCCAGGACGGCGGGGCAAGGTTTCATATCGAGGTCCGGGGTCAGGGCGCGGGCGGCAAGGCAAAAACGGGTTCCAAGTCCTGGGCGCGGGGCTGGTCGCGGAACGGGTTGTCCGGGTAATAGCCGAGATGCACGGCCCCGAGTTCCTGCACCCGCCGCATTTGCTTGAGGAACACGTCCATGGGAATGTCGCTATGGTTGCGCCAGTCCACGCTTTGCAGCTCGAACACGGTTTTGCGGAGGCCATCGGGATATAAGGCGGCTTTCAGCACCAGCTCGGTCAGCCAGGCGTCGGGATTGTCCGCTTCTTCCATGAACGGCATGGCCTCGACCGCCACATAGTCGTAATCGGCCAGGGCGGCGGCGTAGGATTGGGCGAACCATTCCTCCGAATAAGGCTTGAGCAAGGGTAAGGCGTAGAGGTTGCGGGCGGTCTTGAGCGTAGGCCGGTAGCGCCGCGCCCGTTCCGCGAGTTCCTGGGTGAAAGCATCGAGGGCGGCGGTCTTGTGCCGGGCCCAGCGCATCCGGTTGTCGGGGCTGGCGTGCAGCCCGGCGAAATCCTGCGGCAGGTCGCGGACTTGGCGCAGGTCGGCCAGCCCCGCCGGACCCACATCCTCGTAATCGGAGAGCAAAGCGTCGTCGTGGAACAGCAGCCCGGCGAAGTTGGCGTGCTTGGCGAGGTCTTCGTAAATCTCGCCGATCAGCTGGCGGGCCTCCGGCTTGAAGGGCGACAGGCGCTTATAGACATGGCTGGACAAGCGCGGCTGGCCGTCCTTCCACTCGTGGACGAACCAATCGTCCGGGCGCGCGACCCGGAACGCCAACACCGGCATCCAGGCATAGACCTTGGCCCGGACCCTGGTTTTGATCTGCCACGCCACCCGGTTGAACAAATCGGCCCGCACCGGCAGGTGGCGGTTCGGGAAATACAGGGCTTCGGCATTGCCGTCGCCGTCGGGATCGGCATAGGCTTGCAGGAATACGGTATTGGCGTGCATCGTCCGCAGCCGGTCCAGCAACAAACCCAGGTTATGCTCGGTCTGGGCCGGGTCGGGATCGTAGAGATAGTCGATATCGACATGCGCCACCCGCAACGGACGGTCGGCCCGGAGGCGGGTCATCATCTGGGCGAAGCCGTCGATATCCGGGTTCTCGGCCACCAATAGCCGCTTCACGGCGGGCAGGTCGGCCAGGGTATTGCGGCCATCGGCCAATCCCAGGGTGATGGGCATCCCGGCGTCCCGCGCCGCGTCGAGCAGGGCTTGGTTGTATTCGCCATAGGGCCAGGCCACCACCCTGGGCCGCTGTCCGGTACGCTGGCGCAGGATGTCGGCGCTGCGCCGCAGGTCGCCCTGGATACGCTCGCGGTATTCGGCATCGCTTTCGTAGCGCCCGGATGCGGCATCGTAGCGGCGGGTGGTCAGGGCCGGTTGGGTATTGCCCTGGGGATTGCCGATCAGGCCGTGATGGCCGTCGTGGCTGTGCGAGGCCACTTCCACCAACCCGGAGCGGACCACTTCCCGCACCTGGTCCCACCCCAGGAAATCGCTGCGGGCCCAGGGTTCTTCCTCGCCGTAGGGCACCTTGCCGCCGGGCGGCACATCCAACCAGGAATCCACCAGGGCGATCAAGGCCGGATAGTGGTACTGCTTGAGCAAGGGGAAGACCTTGCGATAAAAATCGGCATAGCCATCGTCGAAAGTCAGCAAGACCGCCTTGTCCGGTAGGTGCTTGCGGCCCGCCTGGGCATCGACCAAGTCCTGGACGCGGATGGCGCGGTAGCCGTTTTGTTTGAGCCAGGCGAACTGGGCCTTGAGATTGGCGAGGCTGACCACGGTGCGGCCCAGCGCTTCCGAAGGCGGCACCTCGTCTTCGACTTCGTGGTAGGACAGCGCGATGAAAGCATCGGCGGTCCGGCCCTGGGCACCGAAACCCAGGCATAAGCAGAACAGCATGAACAGCGAATATTTCTTGAACATAGACCCATGGATGGACGGAGGCCGGTCGCGGACGAACCAGGCCGGGAGGGGCGGCTTTAATCCTAGGCGGGATTTCGACACGCACAAGGTTACAGCGGTCCCGGAAGCCTGCCATCCCATGAAAACCGCAAGCCGTTCCCCCAATCCGGCGGGTTACGCCGACACCGCCCCGAGTCGCGGCGGGTGTCCGCTGGATCGCGGGGCTGGGGCTGTCCATGCCCTTGCGGCGAAGCCATGTAAAAAAATGTAAAAGCAACGCTTTAGGAACGCATTTCATCAACCCCATGAATTAGCATAGACCCAAGACACCGTGCGCCACCCCGACACCGGCCCCCGGTAACCCCCGCCCCTAGCCGGACCGCCCCCAATAGATCGATGCCCTCCAAGCCGCCTTTTCCCGCCATCCCGATGAAAGCCACAGAGACCCCCCCCGCGGCGGCGACCCCGCCGGGATTTTCCAAGCTGCGCTGGCTGGCTTTGTTGCCGCTGACCGCGCTGGCGGCCTGGACCTACCAACACTTCGCCGCCACCCCGCCCCCAGCGCCTCCCCCGGCCAGGATGGCCCCGGCGATACCGGTCGCCGCCACCACCGCCAGCCGCGAGGATTTCCCGATCTACCTGACCGGACTCGGGACCGTGACCGCGCTGCATACCGTGACGGTGCGGCCCCGCGTCGATGGCGAATTGGTCCGGGTGGCCTATCAGGAAGGCCAAACGGTCCGGCAGGGCGAACTCCTGGCCGAGATCGACCCCCGGCCTTTCAATGTGCAGTTGCAACAGGCCGAGGGCCAACTGGCGCGGGACGAAGCCCTGTTGCAGAACGCCGAACTGGACCTGCAGCGCTACCGGACCCTGTTGAATCAGGATTCCATCGCGTCCCAGCAGGTCGTCACCCAGGAATCCCTGGTCAAGCAATACCGGGGTACGGTCGAAACCGACCGGGCGCAGGTGGCGAACGCCAGGCTGCAACTCACCTATGCCCGCGTGACCGCCCCGATCACCGGGCGGGTCGGGCTGCGCTTGGTCGATCCGGGCAATATCGTCCACGCCAGCGATAGCGGCGGGCTGGTGGTCATCACCCAGATCGAACCCATCGCCGTGGTCTTCACCCTGCCCGAGGACGAACTGCGGCCCGTGATGCGGCGCTGGCATCCGGGCCAGGAAATCCCCGTCGCCGCCTACGACCGCCAAGGCAAAAACCGGCTGGCCGAGGGCGTGGTCTACGCGGTGGACAACCAAGTCGATCCCACCACCGGCACCTTCAAGCTCAAGGCCCGCTTCCCGAACGCGGACCAAGCGCTGTTTTCCAACCAGTTCGTGAATATCCGCATGAACCTGGATACCCTGGCGGCGGCCACGGTGGTGCCCGCCGCCGCGATCCAGCATGGCGTCAACGGCAGCTTCGTCTATGTGGTGCGGGACGACCGGACGGCGACGGTACGTCCCGTGGCGACCGGACCGACGGAAGGAGACAAGACGGCGGTGCTACAAGGCCTCGCGCCGGGCGAACTGGTGGTGGTGGACGGCACCGACAAGCTCCGCGAAGGCACCCAGGTCGCACTGGTCCAGCGCGACGGCCAACGCCAAACGGAGCCGACGGAACCCAAGCCGGACCCGGCCCAGCGGGGCCAGCGCCGATGAGCGTTGTAGACGCGCCATCCGCGTCCTTCAATCCCTCGCGCCTGTTCATCCTGAGGCCGGTCGCCACTTCCTTGCTGATGCTGGCCCTGCTATTGGCGGGCTTCCTGGCCTACCGGACCCTGCCGGTGTCGGCCCTGCCCCAGGTGGATTATCCGACCATCCAGGTGGTGGCGCTCTACCCCGGTGCCAGCCCCGAAGTCGCGGCCTCGGCCATCACCGCGCCCTTGGAACGCCAGTTCGGCCAGATGCCGGGCCTGAACCAAATGTCCTCCACCAGTTCCGGCGGCGCTTCGGTCATCACCCTGCAATTCACCCTCGACCTGAGCCTGGATATCGCCGAACAGGAAGTCCAAGCCGCGATCAACGCCGCCGTCAGCTTCCTGCCCACCGACCTGCCCATGCCGCCGGTCTACAGCAAGGTCAATCCCGCCGACGCGCCGATCCTGACCCTGGCCGTGCGCTCGCAAAACCTGCCCCTGCCCAAGGTGGAGGATTTGGTCGATACCCGGTTGGCGCAGAAGATCGCCCAATTGCCCGGCGTGGGGCTGGTGTCCATCGCCGGGGGGCAGCGCCCGGCGGTGCGTATCCAGGCCAATCCGGCGGCGCTCGCCAGCTATAACCTAGGGCTGGAAGACCTCCGCGCCGCCCTCGCCGCCGCCAATGTGAACCAACCCAAGGGCATGTTCGACGGCCCGGCCCGCGCCGCCACCATCGCCGCCAACGATCAGCTGCATTCGGCGGCGGAATACCGGGAATTGGTGATCGCCTACCGCAATGGCCGTCCGGTGCGGCTGGCCGATGTCGCCGACGCCGTGGACGCCGCCGAGAATATCCGGCTCGCGGCCTGGGCCAACGACGACGCGGCGGTCATCGTCAATATCCAGCGCCAGCCGGGAGCGAACGTCATCGAAGTGGTGGACCGCATCCAGCGCTTGCTGCCGGAGTTGCGGGCGGCCCTGCCCCCCGATGTGGAAGTGGTGCCACTGACCGACCGCACCGCCAGCATCCGCGCATCGGTGCGGGATGTGCTGGCCGAGTTGGTGCTGGCCGTGGTCCTGGTGGTGGCGGTGATCTTCGTGTTCCTGCGTAGCGCCGCCGCCACCGCCATCCCCGCCGTCGCCGTGCCGCTGTCCTTGGTCGGGACGTTCGGGGCGATGTATTTCGCCGGGTTCAGCATCAACAACCTGACCCTGATGGCCTTGACCATCGCCACCGGCTTCGTGGTGGACGACGCCATCGTGGTGATCGAGAACATTTCGCGCTACGTCGAGCAAGGCGAATCGCCGTTGCGGGCCGCGCTCAAGGGATCGGAGCAAATCGGCTTCACCATCATTTCGCTGACGGTGTCGCTGGTGGCGGCCTTGATCCCGCTGCTGTTCATGGGCGATGTGGTGGGGCGCTTGTTCCGGGAATTCGCCGTGACCCTGGCCGTGGCGATTTTGATTTCCGCCGTGGTATCGCTGACCTTGACGCCGATGATGTGCGCCAAACTGCTGCGCCGGACCGAAGAGGCAACGGAAGGCCGCTTCCACCGCGCCACGGGCCGGTTCTTCGACCGCATGATCGCGGGCTATGGCCGGATGCTGGAATGGGTGTTGCGGCACCAGGGCGCGGCCCTGCTCGCGGCGCTATCGACCCTGGCGCTGACGGTGGCGCTGTATGTGCTGGTGCCCAAGGGCTTCTTCCCGGTACAGGACACCGGCATCATCCAGGGCGTTTCCGAAGCGCCGCAAAGCATCTCTTTCGCCGCCATGGCCGAGCGCCAGCAAGCCCTGGCCCGCGTGGTATTGGAAGACCCGGCGGTGGAAAGCCTGTCTTCTTTCGTCGGTGTCGATGGTACCAATCCCACGCTTAACGCGGGCCGCTTCCTCATCAACCTGAAACCCTTGGAAGTCCGCCGCATCCATGCCTCGGCGGTCATCCGGCGGCTGCAACCGCGCCTCGCCCAGGTCGAAGGCATCCAGCTCTATCTACAGCCGGTGCAAGATTTGACCATCGAATCCCGCATCAGCCGCACCCAATACCAGTTCACCCTGGAAAGCGCCGATCCCGAGGCATTGGCCCTCTGGACCCGGCGCTTGGTGGAGCGGCTGGCCGGCGCGAAGGAACTGGCCGATGTCGCCAGCGACCTGCAAGACCGGGGCTTGCAGGTGTACCTCGCCATCGACCGTGCCACCGCCGGGCGGCTGGGCATCACGGCGGCGGCCATCGACAACGCCCTGTACGACGCCTTCGGGCAACGCTTGGTCTCGACCCTCTTCACCCAATCCAACCAATACCGGGTGGTGTTGGAAGTAAAGCCGGAATTCCGCGTCGGCCCGGCAGCTTTGGACCAGTTGCGCATCCCATCCAGCAATGGCACCCAAGTCCCGCTGTCGGCCATCGCCACGGTCTCGGAACGCCCGGCCCCGCTGGCGGTGAACCATCTGGGCCAATTCCCGGCCTCCACCCTTTCTTTCAACCTGGCCCCCGGCGCGGCGCTGGGCCAGGCGGTGGACGCCATCGAACGCGCCAAGGCCGATATCGGCCTGCCCGCCAGCGTGCATACCGCCTATCAGGGCGCGACCCTGGCTTTCGGCGCGTCGCTGTCCAATACGCTGTGGCTGATCCTCGCCGCCCTGGTCACGGTGTACATCGTGTTGGGCGTCCTCTACGAGAGCTATATCCATCCCATCACCATCCTTTCGACCTTGCCGTCCGCCGGGGTCGGTGCCCTGTTGGCCTTGCTGCTGGCGGACACCGAACTCGGGATCATCGCCGTCATCGGCCTGGTCCTGTTGATCGGCATCGTCAAGAAGAACGCCATCATGATGATCGACTTCGCCCTGGAAGCTGAGCGCAAGGAGGGCAAGCCGCCGCACGAGGCCATTTTCCAGGCGTGTTTGCTACGCTTCCGCCCGATCCTGATGACGACCTTGGCGGCGCTGCTCGGCGCCCTGCCCTTGATGCTGGGGAGCGGCATGGGTTCGGAGCTGCGCCAACCGTTGGGCCTCGCCCTGGTGGGCGGCTTGCTGCTCAGCCAGATGTTGACCTTGTTCACCACGCCGGTGATTTATCTGACCTTCGACCGCCTCGCCCGCCGCCTGGAAACCGGGCCGGCGGAGGATGCCGACGGGGTGCCGCCGTGAATCTCTCCGCCGTGTGCATCCGCCGCCCGGTCGCCACCACCTTGTTGACCTTGGGCGTGGCCTTGGCCGGGATGGTCGCCTTCTTCCGGCTGCCGGTGGCTCCCCTGCCCCAGGTGGATTTCCCGACCATCGCGGTGATGGCGAACCTGCCCGGTGCCAGCCCGGAGACCATGGCGGCGACGGTGGCGACGCCCTTGGAGCGATCCTTGGGCCGGATCGCCGGCGTCACCGAGATGACTTCGTCCAGTTCCCAGGGCTCGACCCGCATCACCCTGCAATTCGATTTGAACCGGGATATCGACGGGGCCGCCCGCGATGTGCAAGCGGCCATCAACGCGGCGGCGGGACTCCTGCCCACCAACCTGCCGAGCCGCCCCAACTACCGCAAGATCAACCCGGCGGATTCGCCGATCATGATCCTGGCCTTGACCTCGGACACGATGACCCGCGGCCAGATGTACGACGCGGCCTCGACCATCCTGGCCCAGAAAATCGCCCAAATCCAAGGCATCGGCCAAGTGACCGTCGGCGGCAGTTCATTACCCGCCGTGCGGGTGGAATTGAATCCGGCGGCCCTGGGCCAATACGGCATCGGCCTGGAGGAGGTCCGCGCCGCCCTCGCCGCCAGCAATGCCAACCGGCCCAAGGGCGTGGTCGAAGCCGGGGACCGGGTCTGGCAAATCCAGGCCAACGACCAGGCCAAGACCGCCGCCGAATATCTGCCCTTGATCGTGGCCTACCGCAATGGCGCGGCGGTACGCATCGCCGACCTGGGCGGGGCGGTGGATTCGGTGGAGGATATGCGCAACGCCGGCCTCAAGGACGGCAAGCCCTCGGTGCTCTTGATCCTGAGCAAACAACCCGGTGCCAATATCATCGCGACCGTGGAGCGGATCAAAACCCTGTTGCCGCAATTGCGGGCCTCGATTCCAGCGGCCATCGACCTCTCCCTGGCCATGGACCGTTCCGCCACCATCCGGGAATCGGTGGACGAGGTGGAGCGCAGCCTTTATATCGCCGTGGTCTTGGTGATCCTGGTCGTGTTCGCGTTCCTGCGCGACCCGCGCTCGACCTTGATTCCCAGCGTCGCCGTGCCGGTGTCCCTGGTCGGCACCTTCGGCGTGATGTATCTGTGCGGCTATAGCCTCGACAATCTCTCGCTGATGGCCCTGACCATCGCCACCGGCTTCGTGGTGGACGACGCCATCGTGGTCTTGGAAAACACCGCCCGCCATATCGAGCAAGGCGAACCGCCGTTCCGGGCCGCGATGCGCGGGGCGGGGGAAGTGGGTTTCACGGTGCTGTCGATGAGCCTATCTTTGATCGCGGTGTTCATCCCGCTGTTGCTGATGGGCGGGATCGTGGGGCGCTTGTTCCGCGAATTCGCGGTCACTTTGTCCAGCGCGGTGCTGGTGTCGCTGCTGGTGTCGCTGACCACCACGCCCATGCTGTGCGCCCGCTGGCTCAAAAAATCCGAACCCCGGCGGCAGGGCCGCGTCCAGGCCTGGGCCGGGGCCGCGTTCCTGGGTTTGCAACGGGGTTACGAACGCAGCCTCCGCTGGGCCTTGGACCATGGGCCGCTGATGGTCTTGCTCCTGCTGGCGACGGTGGCCCTGAACTTCCATTTGTACGCCATCATCCCCAAGGGCTTTTTCCCGACGCAGGATAGCGGGAGATTGATGGGGATGATCCAGGCCGACCAGGGCATTTCTTCCCAGGCCATGCGGCAGAAATTGGCCGATTTCGTGGATATCGTCCGCCAAGACCCGGCCATTTCGAGCGTGGTGGGCTTCATCGGTGGGCAGCAGGGCGGCAACAGCGGCCTGATGTTCGCGGAACTGAAACCGCCGGCGGAACGGGGCGCGTCCCTGGACCAGATCATGGGCCGCCTGCGCCAACACCTGGGCCGGGAACCGGGGGCCAACCTATTCCTGCAACCGGCCCAGGACCTCCGGGTCGGCGGCAGGATGGCGGGGGCGCTGTTCCAATATTCGCTACAGGCGGAAAGCCTGGAAGACCTCCGCGCCTGGACGCCCCGGATCGTCAAGGGCTTGGCCGGCCGGCCCGAACTCGCCGATGTCAACACCGACCAGCAGGACAAGGGCCAGCAAATCGGCTTGACCATCGACCGCGCCGCGGCGGCGCGGCTGGGCCTGACCCTGGCCCAGATCGACGCCACCTTGAACGACGCCTTCGGCCAGCGCCAGGTTTCGGTGATCTACAACCCCTTGAACCAATACCATGTGGTGATGGAACTGGCCCCCGAATATTGGCAACGACCGGAAAGCCTGAACGCCCTGTACCTACGGGTTCCGCCCAGCGCCGCGCAGCCGGAGGGCGCGAACGTGCCCTTGACCGCCATCGCCCGTTTCGGGCCGACCAACGCGCCGCTCTCGGTCAACCACCAGGGCCAATTCGCGGCGGCGACGGTGTCCTTCAACCTCAAGCCCGGCGCTTCGCTGTCGGACGCCACCCGCGCCATCCGCGAAACCCTGGACGAACTGGGCGTGCCGGAATCGATCCACGGCAGCTTCCAGGGCACGGCCAAGGTGTTCCAGGAATCCCTGGCCAACCAGCCCTGGCTGATCCTCGCCGCCCTGGCGACCATCTATATCGTCCTGGGCATCCTCTACGAGAGCTATGTGCATCCCTTGACCATCCTGTCCACCCTGCCGTCCGCCGGGGTCGGGGCTTTGCTCGCCCTCCTGGCTTCCGGGACCGAATTCAGCTTGATCGCCCTGGTCGGCGTCATCCTCCTCATCGGCATCGTCAAGAAGAACGCCATCATGATGATCGACTTCGCCCTGCACGCGGAGCGGGTGCTGGGCATGGGCACCCGCGAAGCCATTTCCGCCGCCTGCGCCTTGAGGTTCCGGCCCATCCTGATGACCACCTGCGCGGCCTTGTTCGGGGCCTTGCCCTTGGCCCTCGGCACCGGCTATGGTTCGGAGTTGCGCCGTCCCCTGGGGATCGCCATTTTCGGCGGCTTGATCGCCAGCCAGTTGCTCACGCTCTACACCACACCGGTGGTTTATCTCTATCTGGACCGGTTCCAACGTTGGATCGGCCCCCGCGCAGGAAAGGCCGCGCCATGATCCCAGCAGCGAAACCCACGGGGACCGCCCTCGCGCTGGCCTTGCTCGCGAGTTGCGCCGTCGGGCCGGATTACATCAAACCGGAAACCCCGGCCCCCGCCGCGTTCAAGGAAGCCCAGGGCTGGAAACCGGCGGAGCCCCGCGACCACGCCCTGCCCGGCGCATGGTGGGAAATCTTCGGCGACCCGCAATTGAACGCGCTGGAACAAGCCGCCACCCGCGACAACTTTTCCATCGCCCAGGCCGAGGCCCAGTACCGCCAAGCCCAGGCTTTGGTGCAATCGGCCTGGTCGTCCTTCGCCCCGACCGGCTCGGCCACCGCTTCGACCAACCGCTCGCGGGCAGCCAGCGGACAAAGCGTGGCGGTGTCGGGGGTCCGCAACCTGTTCAACCTGGCGCTCAACGCCAGTTGGGAACCGGATTTGTGGGGGGCGGTGCGGCGGCAAGTGGAATCCAGCGAGGCCAGCGCCCAGGCCAGCGCCGCCACCCTGCAAGGCGTGCGGCTTTCGGTCCAGGCCACCCTGGCCCAGGATTATTTCCAGCTACGGGCTTTGGATGCCCAGAAAAAGGTGCTGGACGATACCGTGGCCGCCTATGCCAAGACCTTGGAATTGACCCGCAACCGCTATGGCGTGGGGGTCGCGGCCAAATCCGACGTGGTCCAGGCCGAGATGCAACTGGAATCGGCGCGGGCGCAGGCCATCGACCTGGGCGTGCAACGGGCGCAATTGGAACACGCCGTGGCGGTACTGGCCGGGAAACCGCCGTCGGCGCTGGACCTCGCCGCCGCGCCGCTCACCGCCAAGCCGCCGCCGATCCCGGCGGGCGTCCCGTCGGAATTGCTGGAACGACGGCCCGATATCGCCGCCGCCGAGCGCCAGGTCGCCGCCGCCAATGCCAAGATCGGCGTGGCCAAGGCGGCTTATTTCCCGACCCTGACCCTGTCCGCGTCCACGGGCTTCCAGAGCTACAGCCTCTCCAACCTCTTCAACGCGGCCCGGCGCTACTGGGCCTTGGGTCCGGCCTCGCTGTCCCTGCTGATGTTCGACGGCGGCGCCCGCAGCGCCCAGATGAAACAGGCCATCGACGCCTTCGACGCCAGCGCCGCCGCCTATCGCCAAACGGTGTTGACCGGCTTCCAGGAAGTGGAGGACCAACTGGCCGCCCTGCGTATCCTGGAACAGGAATACGCGGTGCAGGCCAAGGCGGTGCGGGCCGCCCGCGAGTCGGTCGCGCTGGCCCACAACCAATATCAAGCGGGCATCACCAGCTATCTGGACGTGATGATCGTCCAAGCCGCGGCCCTCGACAACGAGCGGACGGCGGTGCAGGTGTTGGGCGACCGCATGGTGGCGGCGGTGCTGCTGGTCAAGGCGCTGGGCGGCGGCTGGCGGGCATCGGCCCTGCCCACCCCGGAACAGGCGGGCGGCGAAGTCGAATGGTATGAATATTTCCCGGTGCCGGTGCGCTAGGCGGGCCCGGCACCCGCTTCAAGTCCAGGGCGGGCCGTACAATCCCGCCCACCCCGCCGGTCCAGGCCGGTCTTTTCATCCCCCAGCCCTTAGGAGGCTTCCATGCGTCACGCGATCACCCTGGGTTTCACCACCCTCTTGTCCATCGGCAGCGCCCAGGCCGAGACCTACACCATCGACCCCAGGCACACCTTGCCGGTGTTCGAGGTCAACCACCTGGGTTTTTCGACCCAGCGGGGCCGCTTCGATAAAACCTCCGGCAAGATCGAGTTGGACCGGACCAAGCAAACCGGCAAGGTCGATTGGACCATCGACGCCACCTCCCTCGACATGGGCGAGGACAAATGGAACGAGCATCTGAAGTCGGCGGATTTCTTCAATGTCGCCCAATTCCCGACCATCACCTACCACGCCGACAAGCTGGCTTTCAAAGGCGGGGTGCCGGTGGCCGCCGAGGGCACGCTGACCCTGTTGGGGGTCACGAAGCCGGTGAAGCTGGCCATCCACCACTTCACCTGCGGCAGGAACCCGATGAACCAGAAGGAACTGTGCGCCGCCGATATCGAAGCCAGCCTCAAGCGCTCGGAATTCGGCATGACCCAATACCTGCCCGGCGTCGCCGGCCTGGCCAAAGACCTGATTCCCGGCGTCGGCGACGAGGTGAAGGTGTTGGTGCCGGTGGAGGCATATAAGGATTGACGGTTTCCGCCGTGACGGGCTGGCCGGTTTTTATCGTAGGAGAACCGGGCGGCCTGGCACACCGATAGCGCCGCCCGAGCACGATAGCCCGGCGGCGGAATCCAAGCCGCCCGGATTCCGCCGCCCCCATCCGCAACATTCCCGCCCCCGTAAAACCCCCTACCCACTCCCCCGCGCCTCCAGGGTCCAACCGCCTGTCCGCCCGGCGGATAGGCGCATCCCGCCGTGGGATGCCGACAGCGACACCCCCGGCCCAGGACGGGCCGGAATAGCCCACAGAGGAAACTTTATGGCCAACCTGCACCAATCCATCGAGATCGACGTTCCGGTCCAGACCGCCTACAACCAATGGACCCAGTTCGAGGATTTCCCCAGCTTCATGGAGAACATCGAGGAGGTCCAGCAACTCGACGACCAGCACCTGCATTGGCGGGCGTCCATCGGCGGGACCGAACGGGAATGGGAGACCGAAATCACCGAGCAGATTCCCGACCAGCGCATCGCCTGGCGCACCGTCTCGGGAGCGGAGAACCGGGGCGTGGTGCGATTCGAGTCCCTGGGGACCGACCGCACCTTGCTCACGGTCGATGTGGAATACCAGCCCGGCACCTTGACCGAAAAGATCGGCGATATGCTGGGCATGGTGTCCTCCAACATCGAGGAGGATTTGGAGAACTTCAAGGAGTTCATCGAAAGCCAAGGCGGCGAAACCGGCGCTTGGCGCAGCGAAATCCACTGAGTCCGGACTTGCGGGTTCCGAGGCCCGGCCTGGGAACCCGCGCCCCGGAGCCCAGGGCTATTTGGGCTTGACCGCCAACACCTTGGCGGTTTTTTTATGCCGGTTGTAGACCAGCATGGCCGAGACATCCAATTGTTCGACCGCCGCCACCATGCCCACCCGCGGGGCGAAGAAGCGGTATTGGGTGTCGTCGATGGAAGCCGGGCCGACCTTGCCCTTGAAGGTCCATTTCACCAGCACCGCCTCGAAGCTTCCCGCCGGCACCTTGACCTTGTAGGCACCGACATAGCGGTAATCCACGTCCATATAGCCCTCGTGGGTTTGCTCCTGGGGATTGCCGAGATCGAACACCTTGAGGCTGAGCCGTTCGCGGCGCACATCGCCGGGGGCCAGGCCCTGCAACATGAACGGCTCGGGCGGCGAATAACGGGTGATGGCGGCGGCTTCGATATCGGTCACGCCGTTCACCACGAAATCGCCATTGGCCTTGCCGGTGACGAACCCGATCATTCTGCCGCCGACATCGTATTCCCAGGTGGTGTCGCCGCCCTGCTGTTTGAGCTGGGTCAGCTTGTGCAACTCGGTCTTGCCCTGGCCCGGTCCCGCCACCATGCGGAACCCGCGGCTGCCGGGCCGCGCCGCCAGATAATCGACGGTATCGACCACCGCCGGGGCGGGCACGGGTTCGCCGACCACGCCCTTGCCGAGATACTGTTCAATCGCCGCCCTGTCCTCGGCGGGGAGCGGGATCGCCGGTCCGGCCGCCGCCTGGACCGGCGATCCCGCCAAAGCCAAGGCCGGGACGAGGGATATGGGGGGCCAAGTGTTTGTTTTCATAGGCTTATCCTTCTTTTTAAGACTGGATGAAAACGCGGTGCCACGGTCGTTTCGCATCGACCCCGGCTGACGATCCTGGCGGCGTCCCCAAGCGGGGCTTGGGAACGCGCGTGATGGCTTCTCAGTGCGTGGCTGGCGGAGGGGCCGTAGCGGCAACGCCCGGCGTGGGCACCGGGGCGTCGATAGTCACCTTGGCGATCTGGCCGGTGAAGTGGTTCTCGCCCTGCCGATAATCCTGCGTCACCGGGGTTTCCCCGTCCACCCCGACATTGGCGGTTTCGTCCGCCGAGAACAGGTTGGGCACGGTCTTGTCGATCCGGCCCTCGGCGACCTTCTTGCCGTTCACATACAGGCTGCCGATGCCGCCCTTGCCGCGGCCGCCGCCGTCGTAGGCGAATTCATAGCGCAGGGTGGCCTTGCCCGCGGGCAGGGCTTCGGGCGCGGCGATCTTATATTGTTCCATCCCCACCCAGTTGTAGAGATAGACCGGCTTGCCGTCCGTGAAATACAGGCTCCAGCCGGCGAAGCGCCCGCCCTGGGCCACGACCACGCCCTCGGCCCCGCCCTGGGGAATCTCCAGTTCGGCGGTGATGCTGTGGGAGCGGTTCTTGACGTTGATGAAGGCGTTTTCCGCCATGCCCACGCCGCCCGGATACACGGTCAGCGTGGTGCGTCCGCCCATCAGGTCGGGGCGTCCAGCGATGGCGGGGTCCAGGCGCTCGATGGTGCGGTCGTCCAGCGGCAGCACTTGGTATTTCCCGGCTTCCTTGAGGAACAGGGCTTGTAGCTCCTTCAGCTTGGCCGGGTTCTTCGCGGCCAAATCCTCGGCCTGGCTGAAATCGTCCACCACCCGGTAGAGTTCCCATTGATCCTGGTCCAGCGCGGCGCGGGGTTTGGGTTCCCACGGTGCCTTGTGGACGGTCCCGGCGAACCAACCATCGTGGTAAATCCCCCGGTTGCCGGCGATCTCGAAATACTGGGTGTGATGGCGCGACCCGGCCTTGGGATCGTTGAAGGTGTAGGCGAGGCTGACGCCTTCCATGGGTTTTTGCGCGGTGCCGTTGACGGCCTTGGGCTGCGGGATGTGGGCGGCTTCCAGCACGGTCGGGGCGATATCGATCACATGGTGGAACTGGCTGCGGACCTCGCCCTGGGCCTTGATGCCCTGGGGCCAATGGATGACCAGCGGATTCTGGTTGCCGCCGAAACGGGAGGCCACCTGCTTCCCATAATTGAACGGCGCGTTGCCGGCGTTGGCCCAGCCCACGGCGTAATGCGGGAAGGTTTCTGGCCCGCCCCAGTCCGCCAGCAGCTTGGTTTTTTGCTCCAGGGGTTCGGGGATACCGTTGAACAGCGAGTTCATTTCGTTGGCGGCCCCGGCCAGGCTGCCTTCCGGGCTGGCCCCGTTGTCGCCGACGATGTAGACGAACAAGGTGTTGTCCATCTCGCCCATGTCTTCCAAGGTCTGCACCAAGCGACCGATCTCGTGGTCGGTGTGTTCGCCAAAACCGGCGTAGACCTCCATTTGCCGGGCGTAGACCTGGCGTTCCTGTTCGCCCAGGGTATTCCAGGCCGGGATGGCCTCGGGCGTGGGCGCGAGTTGGGTATTGGGCGGGACGACGCCCAGTTGTTTTTGCCGGGCCAGGGTTTCCTCACGGTAGCGGTCCCAGCCCGTGTCGAAACGGCCCTTGTATTTGTCGGCCCACGCTTTGGGCACATGGTGCGGAGCATGGGTGGCGCCCGGCGCGTAATAGACGAAGAAGGGCCGATCCGGCGTCAGGCTTTGTTGTTGGCGCACCCAGGCGATGGCCTGGTTGGTCATATCGGTGGTGAAGTGGTAATTCGGGTCGTGCGGCGGCTCGACGCGGGCCACGCCGTCGTAGATCGTCGGTGCCCACATATTGGTCTCGCCGCCGATGAACCCGTAGAACTTGTCGAAACCCGAGTGGGTCGGCCAACGGTCGGTGGGACCGGAAGGACTGATTTCCCACGGCGGGGTTTCGTGGTATTTGCCGAAAGCGGCGGTGCTATAGCCGTTCAGGCGCAGGATTTCGGCCAGGGGCGCGATGGCGTTGGGCCGGACGCCGTTATAGCCGGGAAAGCCGGTGGCGATATCCATCACCGCGCCGGCGTTGACCGAATGATGGTTGCGCCCGGTCAGCAGCGCCGCCCGCGTCGGCGAACACAAGGCGGTGACGTGGAACTGGTTGTACTTCAAGCCTTGTTGGGCCAGCCGGTCCAGGGTCGGCATGTTGATCGCCCCGCCGAAGGCGCTGGACTGGCCGAAGCCGAAATCGTCCAGCAACACGATGACCACGTTGGGCGCGCCCGGCGGTGCCTTCACCTCGAACCGGGGCGGGGCTTTGGCCTTGCGGGCGTCGAGTTCCTTGATCGGGGGATATTTGGGCGGGGCGATGGGCAGGACCGAGCGGTCCAGCGGGGCCGGGCCGGGCGCGGGCTTGGCGTCCTTGGCGACGGCGGGAACGGCGGAGACGAGGCCCAGGAAGACCCAGGCGCAAGGGGAAAACAGCGGTTTCGTCATGGGTGATACGCTCGGGACGGGGTTAGAAATTGAGGGCCACGGAGACCATGCCGAGATTGCCCTCGAAACGGTGCTGCACATCGTATTCGTGGATCCATTTGCCGATGAAATGCACTTGCTTATCGCCGAACTTGGGGCTGTAGCGCACGATGGGACCGATCCCGGACGCCTCGCCCTGGAAGCCGCCGATCTGCGGCAGCAAGGGCTGGCCGGTGGCGTCGCGCACCTGGTTGAGCGAATTCACCACCTGGCTGAGCTGGTTCAACATCGGGCTTTTGTCGTTGCTCAACTGGCTGAAATAGAAGCCGGTCACGCCGATGCCGAATTCCTCGGAGAAATGCTGGGCCACGGTGTAATCGAGGTGGAATTCGTCGCCGCTCTGGTATTGGGTGGCGTCGTTCTTGGTGTTGCTGAGGAAGCCGACATTGAACGATATCTCGTGGCCCCGCGTCGGATGGACCCAGGTCAGGCCCAGCACGCTGTCGAAGGACCAGTAATTCTTGCCCAGGTTGACGATCTGGTCCGGGTTGTAGAAGCCGGTGGGCATGATGATGAATTCGTCCAGCTTCACGTTGAAATCTTCCCACTTCCACACCAGGGACAAGGGCGAGACGCCCATATCGCCCATGCCGCCTTCGTTGCCGCTCCCGGAGCCTTGGCGTGGCCCGGTTTCCACCGTGCCCCGCAGATGGGCGTCGAACACGATGGGCATAAAGAGGCTGGCCCCGTAGCGCGCGCCCAGGATTTCGAAATCGCTGACCCAGCCCACCTTGGCGATGGTGAGCCACATGTCGAGGTCGGCATTGACCGCGGTATTGCGGCCCAGGGTCACGTCCGGCAAGCGCCCGCCGTAATAGACCAAATCGTCGCGGAAATACACGCCGGGGTCCATTTGCTTGTTCATGAAGAAATCGTTGTAGGCGCCGGGGAAATAATGGCTGGTGCCGCCCTCGGTGGCGGGGGCGCAAGCCGGGACCAAGGCCAGGGCCAAGGCGGCGAGCGCCGGGCGCGGGCGGGAAGACAGGGTTTGGAACATGGGTTATCGCTCATGGGGTCGTGGTTTTCGGAGGGGGGTCCCGCGGCTCGTTCAGGCCCGAGCGCACACTGGCCGGGAATTCCAGGCCGCGGGTTTCGGCGATCAACCGGAATTGGCACTCGGGCGCTTCGGTCCCGAGTTCCATCAGCGCGGCCAATCGACTGAAATGCGGCGAGCGGATCATCTTCCGCACCGCCTCCTCCGACTCCCAGGTTTCCACATAGCAGACACAGCGCGGGTCGCCATCCGCCAGGAACAGCCGGGCCGACAAGCAGCCGGGTTCGGCCCGCGCCCAACGGGCCAGGGCGCGGAAGGCGGCGATGACCGGACGGGTGTGCTGCCGGGAGGTGTGGATGAGAAGGCGCAGTTCGATCATGTCCACCGCTATCGCTAAGATCATGCCAGTTCGGCGGCGGCGTGGAAACGGCTTGCGGCGCGGGAGTTTAGCGGCGGAATGTGGCCCTGTCACGACACGGCGGCGCGTTCGATGCCCCGAAATATCGGGGATTCCACGGGATGGCGTGCCCCGGCCCCGCCTTGGACGCCGGCCCAGCCGCCACGCCCTCGCGCCCGGCCCGCAGCGGACAGCCATGTCCGGTTTCCTGCTATCGTTACGCTTTTGCCCCAAGGTCGCGCCCCATGAACACGACAACCCCTACCCCCCTGGCCAAAATCATCCTGGTCGGACTCATCGGCAATGTGATGGAGTGGTACGACTTCGCCGTCTACGGCTATTTCGCCACGGTCATCGGCAAGCTGTTCTTTCCCGCCAGCGACCCGGTGGTGTCCTTGATCGCCTCGTTCGGGGCGTTCGCGGCGGGCTTCCTGGTCCGGCCCTTGGGCGGGCTGGTGTTCGGCCGGATCGGCGACAAAGTCGGGCGGCGGCGGGCCATGATCCTCTCGGTGATCGCCATGGCGGTGCCCACGATGTTGATGGGCTTCCTGCCGACCTACGCGGCGGTGGGCATCGCCGCGCCCCTCCTGATCATCGGCCTGCGTATCGTCCAGGGTTTGTCGGTCGGCGGGGAATACACCAGTTCCCTGATCTTCCTGGTCGAACACGCACCGGAGAACCGGCGGGCCTTCAGCGCCGTCTGGGGCGCCTGGGGCGCTTCGGCGGGGGTGTTGATGGGGTCCGGGGTGGGTTGGTCGATGAACTGGCTGCTGGACGACGCCGAGATCGTCGCCTGGGGTTGGCGGGTACCGTTCCTCCTCGGCGGCTTGATCGCCCTGACCGGCTATTGGATACGCAATAGCCTGCATGTGGATATCCCGGTGGGCCAAAGCGCCAACCCGGTGCGGGATATCTTCACCCAATACCGCCGGCCGGTCTTGCGGGTCGCCTTGCTGAACATCGGCCTCGGGGTGGCCTTCTATACCGTGTTCATCTACGCCGTCAGCTATATCAAGAACATCGACCACCTGTCCGAAGGCATCGCCCTCCGGCTGAATACCTGGGCCATGTTGTTCCTGCTGTTGGTGTTGCCGCTGGCGGCCTGGCTGTCCGACCGGTTCGGGCGGAAACGGGTGCTGGGCGTGGCCACGGCGTTGCTGGCGGCGGGGGCGGTGCCCTTGTTCCAGATGATCCATTCGGAAGACGCGGCGGTGATCTTCCTGGGCGAATTGAGCTTCACCCTGATCGTGGGACTGTTCTCCGGCGGCATCGCGGCGACCAATGTCGAACTGATGCCGGCCCCGGTCCGCTGCACCGGCCTGGCCTTCGCCTATAACGCCTCCATCGGGATTTTCGGCGGCAGCACGCCGATGATGGCGGCTTGGCTGATCGATTACACCAACAATCCCATCGCCCCGGCCTATTGGGTGGCGGCGACGGCCTCGGTGTCCTTGCTCACCTTGATCTTCATGATCCACGAGACCCGGTTCCAGCCCTTGCACACTTGAAGTCGGCGGCTACGGGCCGGCCTGGGTTGGCGGGCTCCCAAGCCCGGCGCGGGAACCCGCCTATGCGCGTCAAACCGGGCGGCGGATGCCGAGCTTGAGCATCCGGCTTTCCAGGGTGCTGGGCTTGAGCCCCAGGATTTCCGCCGCGCCCGCCGCGCCGCGCACCCGCCAGCCGGTGGCTTCCAACACGCGGAGGATATGGCCCCGCTCCACCTCGGCCAGGGTCGCGGGACCGGCCTGGGCGGCGGACGCCGACCCGGCGGCGGGGTTCCCCGCCACCGTGGGCGGTTCGATCCTGAGCAGCGGCCCGGTGTTGAGGATCACCGCCCGCTCGATGACATTGCGCAATTCGCGGATATTGCCCGGCCAGGGGTAGTTCAGCAGCGCCTTCAAACTGGATTTGGCGACGGCCTCGATGGGTTTGCCCATGGACTTGGCGAATTCCTCGACGAAGGATTCCACCAGGGGCGGCAGGTCGTCGCGCCGTTCCCGCAGCGGCGGCAGGCGCAGCGGGAACACGTTGAGCCGGTAATACAAATCCTCTCGGAACCGGCCTGCGGCGACCTCCTGGGCCAAATCGCGGTGGGTGGCGGCGATCAGGCGCACATCCACCTTGATCGGCCTGGGATTGCCCAGGCGTTCGATCTCCTTCTCTTGCAGTACCCGCAACAGCTTGGCCTGGGCTTCCAAGGGCAATTCGCCGATCTCGTCCAGGAACAGGGTCGAGCCGTCCGCCAACTCGAAGCGGCCGATCTGCCGGGCCAGCGCCCCGGTGTACGCGCCCTTTTCCCGCCCGAACAATTCGCTTTCGATCAAGGCCGCCGGGATGGCGGCGCAATTGACCCGGATCATGGCCCGGCCCCGGCGGGGGCTGGCCTCGTGCAGGGCGGTCGCCAGCACTTCCTTGCCGGTGCCGGTTTCGCCGGTGATCAGCACCGAGGCCGGGGTCGGGGCCACTTGCCCGGCCTGGGCCAGGACGTGGCGCATCGCGGGGCTGCGGCTGGCGATGCGGGTCGCGCCCTGGTGTTCCTCGATTTCGCGGCGCAGGTAGACGTTTTCCTGCTGCAACTGGTCCTTGAGGGTTTGGATTTCGGCCAGGGCCCGCCGCAAAGCGGTTTCGGCCTGTTTGCGCTCGGTGATGTCGAGTCCCGCGCCCATCATCCGCCCCGGACGGCCATCGCCGCCCAGTTGGCATTGGCCGGTGGCGCAAATCCAGCGGGTCTGGCCGTCGGGATGGCGGATGCGGTATTCCTCGCGGTAGCTGCCGCCCCCCGCGAGCGCCCGTTGGATCGCCCGCTCCACCCTGGGCCGGTCTTCCGGCACCAGCCGGTCCAGGAACAAGCCGATGGTGACCGGCGCGTCCGCCGCCATGCCGTAGAGGGTCCGCGCCCGGTCGGTGCCCCAAATGGTGTCCCCTGGAATCTCCCAAACCCACAGCCCGACCTGGGCGGCCTCGGCGGCGAGGCGCATCTGGGCCTCGCTTTCCCGGAGCGCCTGGTCGGCCCGCCGCCGCGCCAGGGCGTTGGCGAACACATCGGCGATCAGGCGCAAGCCCCGCACCACCCGTTCCGGCCAATCGCGGGGCGTGGCCGAGGAAAAAGCCAAACCGCCGCGCAACTCCCCACCGACGATCAGCGGGAAAACCAGGTCGGCGCGGGTGCCATAGCGCAGGAAATTCTCGCGGTCGGTTTCCTCCTCCAGTTCGGCCACATCGCGGACAATCAAGGTTTCGCCCGCGAACAGGGTTTTCATGACCAGGGGCACGGCGGTCATGACCGATTGCACCTTGTTGGGCGGGATGCAGGCTTTGGCATAGCAATGGGTGACGAAGCCATCCTGGCCGTCGGCGGTGACTTCGCCCAGGGTGGCGCGGTCGATGTCCAAGGTTTCGGCGATGCGCTGCAAGCTGGCGTTGATGGCCCCGTCCACCTGGTCCGCGGGCAGGTTGACGAATTGGGCGGAGAGTTCCGCCAGCAGCATCTCGAAACGGGGCATGTCCATGGGTCCGGGCCGGGTCGTGGGGGGTCGGTAGTTTAACCCCACGCCATTTCGGAGCGGCAATCCCCACGGTCGCCGCGTAACATAGGCGGCATGAACAAGCACCCCCGTAAACATCGATCCCGGCCCCGGCGGGCCACGCTCCACCACCACGGACATCCGGCCCAATCCGGCATATGGGCCGCGCTGGCGGCGGCCTTGTTATTCGGGGCCGGGACGCCCTGCGCCAAGCTGCTGCTGGCCGGGGTCGATCCCTGGCTGATGGCGGGCCTGCTCTACCTGGGGTCCGGCCTGGGCCTGGGAATCTACCGGGTGTTGCGCCGGGCACCCCGCGCCGGGCTGGCTCCGGGCGAATGGCCCTGGCTGGCCGGGGCGGTGTTGGTGGGCGGCGTGGTGGGGCCGGTATTGCTGATGTCCGGGCTGCGGGGAATGCCCGCCTCGGAAGCCGCCTTGTTGCTCAACGCGGAGGGCGTGTTCACGGCGCTGCTGGCCTGGTTCGCCTTCCGGGAGAATTTCGACCGCCGCATCGCCTTGGGGATGGCCTCGATCGTGGCCGGGGCCCTGGTGCTGGGTTGGCCGGAACGGGCCGGGGTGTCGGCGTCCTGGCCCGCGCTGGCGGTGTTGGGGGCGTGTTGCGCCTGGGGTTTGGATAACAACCTGACCCGCAAGGTATCCCTGGCCGACGCGGGTTGGATCGCGGCGGTCAAGGGCTGGACGGCGGGGATGACGAACCTGGTCCTGGCCTGGATGCTGGGGGCGGCGTGGCCCTCGGCGTGGGAAGTGGCGGGGGCGCTGGTGTTGGGCGGCGTGGCCTATGGGGCCAGTTTGAGCCTGTTCGTGGTGGCTTTGCGCCATCTGGGCACGGCCCGCGCCGGGGCTTATTTCTCGGTGGCCCCGTTCTTCGGGGCGGCGTTGGCGTTGCCGCTATTGGGCGAGCCGATCGGGACGCGCTTGCTGCTGGCCGGGGCGCTGATGGCCTTGGGGGTCTGGCTACACCTGACCGAGCGCCATAGCCACGCCCACCGCCACGAAGCCCTAGAACACGTCCACGCCCACCGCCACGACGACGGCCACCACGACCACGGGCACGACGGGCCGGTGGCCCCCGGCACGGTCCACAGCCATCCCCACCGCCACGCACCCCAGGTCCACGCCCATCCCCATTTCCCCGACGCCCATCATCGGCACCGCCATTGACGGGCCCCGGACGTCAGGCCGAGCCATCCCCGAACAAGCCGCCCCAGGTCTGGACCTGGGCCACGCTGCCCACCATGACCCGGTCGCCCAGTTTGTCGTGCCCCGGCGTCCCGGCCTTGTGGACGACGATCAGCGAATTCCTGAATTCGATGGCGTCGATCCAGCCATCGAGGATGAAGGCCGGGGTTTCCTTGAGGCCGAAGAAGGTGTGGAGATGGGTGTTGAGGGTCGCCTGCCCGCTCCAGAACTGGAAGTTCACCACATCGGTCAGGCGCTTGAAGAAGGCGTGGGCGGCGGCTTCGTTCAACAAACCCCCGCCGAAATCGTCCATGTACAGGCAATGGGTGTCCTCGACCACATAGACGCCGCCCGGTGCCAGCCGGGGGAAATAGCCGACGAAGGCCTGGATGATATCGGCGGAGCGGTGGGAGCCGTCGTCGATCACGATATCGAATTGGGGCGCGAGGGCGGCGATGCGCTGGCGGGCGTCCTCGCCGTTGGCGTCGCCGACCACGACCTTGATCCGGGGATCGTCGTAGCGCAGGACGGCGCAACGGGGATCTATATCGCACCCGACCAGGATTTCCGCCGCGTGGAAATACCGCGCCCAGGTTTCCAGGGAGCCGCCGTTCTGCACGCCGATTTCCAGCAGGCGCACCGGATTGTCGCGCCAGGGCAGGAACAGCCGGTCGTAATAGGCGAGATAGGAGGACCATTTATCGCTGACCTTGCCGGTCTTGCCACGGTGCAAGGCTGCTATCGAACCGGATTCCATCGTCGTGGCCTGCTGTATGTGGTGGGGGCGGAACCGCCCCGGTGGAACGGATCGGCGGGTCCGGCGCGGACGGGACGCCATGGGAACGGGCCGCCAAGCCGCGCCGGCCTGGTTTATTTGAACACCGGGAAGCCGGTTTCCAGCAGCCAGCGGTTCTTGTCCTCGTCGTAGCGCCAGCGTTGGTCCTGGGTCAGGCTGCGCTCGACCATCTGGTTGCCCCGGACGTAGCGGATTTCCACCGTCTGCAACACCACCTTGCCCTCGTCCAGCACATCCCGGAACAACGGCTGGTAGTAGGTGACTTTGATATCCTTGAGCGCCTGCCAATCCGGCAGGGGCGAAGGGGGCCGGGCATAGTAGTCCAGCGACTTCTTGAACAGGCTCCAGCGGATCGCCCCGGCATAGCCGTTCAATTGCTCGTCCATCCTCATCAACTGGTAATCGTGGGTGCAGGCCGGGAGCGCCGGGCCAAGGCCCAGCCAAGCGACCACCGCCCATATCCGCGCGCGCTTCTTCATCAGGCGACGGGGGCTCCGTGGTGGGGGCCGAAGAACTCGCAAGCCTCGGCCAGGCGGGCGAGTTCTAGCAGGTTGGCGGTATCGGTCTTGGCCAGGATGTTGGAGCGGTGCATCTCCACGGTGCGGTGGCTGATGCCGAGGATGCGGGCGATCTCCTTGTTGGAATGGCCGCGCATCAACTGGGTCAGCACCTCGCGCTCGCGCTCGGTCAGCACCGCGAGGCGCTTGAACAGGATGGCGTTGGCCCGTTCCCGCTCGCGCCGTTCCTCCTCCTGGGCCAGGGCGGTGCGGACCCGCTCGATCAAGAGCCCCGGATCGACCGGCTTGGTCAGGAAATCCACCGCCCCGCCCCGGATGGCCTGGGTGGCGATGGCGACCTGCTCGCAGGCCGAAAGATAGACGATGGGCAGGCGGACGCCGCGCTGGGCCAATTCGGCCTGGAGTTCCGGCCCGCTCATGCCGGGCATCGCCACATCCAGCAGGATGCAGCCATGGTGCTTCTTTTCGCACACGGACAGGAAGGCCTCGGCGCTGGCGAAACTCTCGGCGGCGAGTCCGACGGCACCCAGCACGATGGACAATTGCTCATGGATTACGGGATCGTCGTCGATGACGAAAATGCTGGTTGGATTGGTCATGGCGGAATTGGCTCGGCCAAGTGAAGGGACATAGTGTACGTGGGTCCGGGCAGGCTCCGCGAGATTTTCGCGCTGTGTGTTCCCGGTCCAAACCAGGGCGTTTTCACATCGGTCGTAGGCACGGATCGACTCTTATTCCAAACCTGGGCGGAAAGTCACGCCCTTATTACATAGCCATCATCGACTCGGGCCACGCCCTAATCGACCTGCAAATCGCGGCGTATCGCCAAGTTGGTGGCGATGTTTTCGATCTGGTCGAAGGGGATCGGCTTCCCCAGCACCAGGATATCGTCGGGCAAACCGCCCCGCTCCTCGACCTCGCCGACGGACAGCCCGGTCACCACCACCACTTCCATGTCGGCCAATTCGGGCAGGGCACGGAGCTTGCGCAACATCTCGAAGCCATCCATGGACGGCATCAGCAAATCGGTGATGAGCAGGTGGGGTTGTTCCAGCCCGATACGGACCAAGGCCTCGAAGCCGTTCTTGGCGAACACGGTATCCGGGGCCATCCGCCATTTCCTGAGCCGCATTTGGTAGAGCATCAGCAGGTTGGGCTCGTCCTCGACCACCAGGACGCGCAAGCGGGGCTTGCGCTCCGGCTTCTGGGGCGGCTCGCCCCGGTCGAGGCTGCGGAACTCCTCCGAGGCCAACAGGCGCTCCAGGGATTCCAGGGTGATGCGGCGGTGCCCGCCTTCGGTCTTCCAGGCGCGGAGCAGGCCGTTCTCCGCCCAGAGCTGCGCGGTGCGCACGGACACCCCGAGCCGGTCGGCGGCCTCGGTGGTGGTGCAGAAGGTCTTGGCGACCTTGGCACGGGGGGGTTTGGGGCTGGGCGTTCTCACGATGGGATACTTCTTCGATTGAATACGGCGGGCCGATGGCTATCCGCGATCCCAAGCTTTACGGCTTGAATTTACCGAGCGCTTGCCGATGGCGTCCCAAAGCGGGGATGTCTTAATAAACGCGGTTCCTGGGATGGCCGACCTCTTCGCAGGAGCGTAAGACTGGATCATTTTCTACACTAAAAATCAGATTTTATCAAAAGTTTGGGCAACCTGGGGGTTTTCAACCTCGTACCGCCCCCCGCCCGGCGGGGACGCATCCCCGCTCCATCCCCTCCCCTCAACGTAGGTATACACCGTCTTCGCCGATCTTGCCCGGCCCGTCCAGCACATAGACGCCCGCCGAATTGCCCTTGACATGGAAACCCAGTACGCCATGGGCGGCGTGGATTTCCTGGCCGGTGACGGCATCGCGGTACAGACCGGGCCGGACGCCCTCGACCCTCACATCCTGCCCGCCGCCGATGGCCAGCCCCACCACGGCATAGCTGCCACCGACGGAATAATCCCGCACGAAGCTCATGCCGCCGCCCCATTCCGCCACCCGCTCCATCCGCGCCTTTTGCAGGGCCGGGATGGCGCGGCGGATCAGGTTCAAGCGCCGGATATGCTGGTACAAGGGATGGGCCTGGGTGTGGGCGATGCGATCCCCGGCCAGATAATCGCCGAAATAGGCCCGGCCCGTCTGGTCCAGGGTGTCCTTTTCCCCCGCCACATCCTGCGGCGCGCCCTTCATGAATTCGACCTCCTCGCCATAGTAGAGGCAAGGGATGCCGCGGGCGGTCCAGATCAGGTTATAGGCCGCCGCCGCCATCCAGGCTTCGCCCTTGAAACGGTATTTGAAATCGTTGTCCGGGCCGACATCGTGGTTTTGCAGGAAGGTCACCAATTGGGTGGCGTCGCCATAGATCCAATCCATACCGAACACCTGGCCGGTGCCACCGTAAGTGCCCTTGCTGACGGTGTCGCGGAAGGTCGAGAACAGACCGAAATCCAATTGCGGGAACCCCGAATCGCCGCCCGCGTTGGGATTCCTGGGATCGTGGCCCAGCCGGGTATACCACCAGGGCCGGATTTGGGAGGGACCGTTGTCGCCGCCGCCCAGGTCGCCCCAACCATAGCCCTTCACCAAGTTCTCGCCGAACACGAACAGCCCCGGTTTGTGGGCCTTCCAGGCATTGACGTATTCCAACAGGTTGTCGCGCTCGATGTGTTTCACGGTATCGATGCGGAGCGCGTCCACGCCCATGTCCAAATAGCGGTTGATGGCCCCGATCAAATAGTCCTTGACGTTCTGGCGCCCGGTGGCGAGGTCGATGCAGTCCCCGGCCAGATGCTTGTGTTGCAAGGGATGGGCGCTTTCCCAATCCCCGCCGCAGATGAAGCCCTCCTGGTGATACCAGTCGGGATCGAGTTGATTGGCGTCGACGCCGAAGAAACGGCCTGGGTTGTAGCCGGGCTTGGGGAGGGTCTCGCCGGTCTTGGGGTCGATCAAGGGCTCGACGCCATCCGGGTCGGAGGCATGGCGCTCCCGGTACCACTCGGGCGCGACCGGATTATCGATATCGTCGCGGTTCGGCCAAGCGTAATTGCCGAGGCTGCCCTGGTACGGCCCATGATCGACCCGGCCCGGCGCCGAACCCTGCGGCACATAATACTTGATCGGCAAATGGTCGATATGGACCTGGCCGCGGATGCCGTACTGGCAGGAATGGTTCACCACCACGTCCTGGATGATCTTGATGCCCTTGGCGTGGGCCGCGTCGATCAAGTCCTGATAGGTGGCGCCGGGCGATTCCAAACGCGGATCGATGCGGGTCCAATCGTAGGCGTGGTAGCCGTGATAATCCAGGCCCGAGCGGTTCTCGACCGGCGGCGTGATCCAGATCGCGGTGAAACCCAAATCCTTGATGTAATCGAGGCGCTGGATCAGCCCCTTGAAATCGCCGCGCCAATGCGGGTCTTCCGCCGCGCCGGTCGCGGGATTGAACTTGATGCGGTCGCGGCAGAAGAAATTGTTGCCGGGATCGCCGTCATAGAAGCGGGTGGTGATGAGGAAATAGATGGTTTCCTCGCGGAAATCGGTCCGGGCATGGCAGGGGGCCAAGGCCGGCAAGGGGGCCGAACGCACCGGCGGGTGGATTTCTTCCTGGGTCGGCGGATGGTCGAACCAGCGCCCATCGGCGAACCACCCCTCCCGTTCCCAGGCCAGATCGCTGGTCTGCCGCCCGCGCCCGTCGTTGAATAGGAACTGGAGGCCGGCCTCTTCCAACGGGAAGCAAAACCAGCCCCCGCCCTCCGCCCGCATCGGGACGCCGGGCCAGGGGGTATGCGGTTGGGATTTGACGGGATGCCAATAATGGATCAGGACGGGTTCCGCCCAATCGGCGGGTTTTTTGAAGTGCAGGGTGAAGCCGGGCATAGGAGATCGTTCTGGCAAAGCGGGAAGGATGGAGGAACGGGCGCGGGACCGGAACGGCCAGCGGGGCCGGTGCGCGCACCGGCCCCGCGCCACACCGCCTATTTTTCGCGGATATAGTCGTAGATGTTCAAATAATCCCGCCCCGGATGGTTCCAGGAATAATCCGAGCGCATCCCGTTCTTCATCAGTTCGCGGAAATGATCGGGATATTCGTAATAGCAGGAAATCGCCCGGCCCAAGGCCGATTCCAGCCCGATGCCGTCGTAGTTCTCGAACACATAGCCGTTGCGCTCGTGCAAGGCGCGGTGCGAATAATCCTTGTCGAACACCGTATCGGCCAAGCCGCCCACCGAGCGCACCACCGGCACCGTGCCATAGCGCAGCGCGATCAACTGGGTCAGGCCGCAAGGCTCGAACCGGCTGGGCACCAGGATCATATCGGCCCCGGCGTAGATGAGGTGGGACAGTTCCTCGTCGAAGCCGATCTCCAGATGGCAATCCGGGCTTTCGTTCAGCATCCGCTTGAGTCCCCAGAAATCCTCGTTGATGCCCTGGTACGGGCTGGAACCCAACAGCACGAACTGGGCGTCGCGCTGCAAGCTGTAGAAGATGGCATGGCGCACCAGTTCCAAGCCCTTCTGCGGGTCGAGGCGGCCAATGAAGGCCACGATGGGCTTGGCGTTATCGGCCAACATCAGGCGGTGGCGCAAGGCCCGCTTGTTATCGTACTTGCGCTCGATCGTGTCCACGCCGTATTGCGCGGGGATATGCCGGTCCACCTCGGGATTCCAGACATCGTAATCGATGCCGTTGACCACGCCGCCGTATTTGAGGTGGTGGGTGTGCAGGGTCGGCTCCAGCCCGAAGCCCTGGCCCTGGTCCTTGGTCTCGTAGGCATAGCGCGGCGACACCGTGGTGACGAAGTTGGAATAGACGATCCCGCCCTTGAGCAGGTTCAAGGCGTTGGGATACTGGTTGTCGCGCAGCCGGTTGTAATCGAAGAAGCGGGCCGGATCGTGAAGTCCCGTGGCCCGTAGCAATTCCGCCCCGGTCACGCCCTGGTGCTGGAAGTTGTGGATGGTGAGGCACACCCTGGGATGGCTCATCCCCAAACGCTGGTAGAACTCGTACAGGAACACCGGCACCAGGGCGGTCTGCCAATCATGGCAATGGATGATGTCGGGATGCTTGCCGGACTTCCACAGGAATTCGATGGCGGCGCGGGAGAAGAACGCATAGCGCAGCACATCGTCCTTGAAGCCGTAGATGCTGCCACGGTTGAAGAAATTGTCGTTGGAATGCGGCTCGATGAAGAAGCATTTGCGGTCGTAGACGAAGCCGAAGTAGACCGTGCAATGGATCGCGCCGTCATACCACGGCACCCACAGGTCTTTGTAAACCTCCTTCAAATCGTAGATATGGTCGTAGCGCATACCGCTGTATTTGGGGAGGATGATTTCGACATGGTTGCCGCGGATCGCCAGTTCGCGGGTCAGGCCGAACACCACATCGGCGAGACCGCCGACCTTGGCCACCGGGGCCATTTCCGGGGCGATCTGCACGATGAACAGGCTGGGGCGGTGATGGTGATGCACTTCCGGCTCTTCGGGGTGGATTTCGACGGGTTCCTGGTCGGGCAACGGCTCTTCGACGTGGGTGGATTGGGGTTCGGCGGGTTCGCCTTCGGGTTCCGGGTCGATGGCGGGCGGCTCGGCGGGGATGGCTTCCGCCACGGTTGCAACAGTTTCCGGTTCGGCGGGGACAGGTTCCGCCACGGCTGCGGCAACCTCCGGTTCGGCGGGGACGGGTTCCGCCACGGCTTCGGCAACCTCCGGTTCGGCGGGAGTGGTTTCCACCACGGCTTCGGCAACTTCCGGTTCGGCGGGAGTGGTTTCCACCACGGCTTCGGCAACTTCCGGTTCGGCGGGAACGGGTTCCGCCACGACTGCGGCGGCTTCCGGTTCGGCGGGAACGGGTTCCGCTACGGCTGCCACAACTTCCAGCGCGGCGGGAACGACAGCCTCGACCGGGATTTCCGCCGATACCGCCACGGCATCGACCGGGGCCGGTTCCAAGGGCAAAGCCTCCTGGGTGGGCGCCGCGGGAATCGCCGGGGCCGCGGACGGCGCGGCGGCGGCGGGTTTCTTGGCCGGTTTGGATGCTTTGGATGCGGGCGCGGCTTTGGATTTATCGGGACTGGAGGGTTTCTTGGCCATGGAGATGCTTCCTAAGATGATGGGATTCTTCGCGGCTAACGCCCCGACCGCTGCTACGTAACCCGGAGGAGCGATAGCGGAATCCGGGGAGGGCGGCCCCAGGGTTCCGCCGCGCCGCATCCGGGCCACAGGGCCTGATGGGCTCGGGGCGGTTATGGATCAAGCGGCGGGTTCCGCCGGGGTGGTTTGCGCTGCGGGAACGGCGCTGGCGGGTTCGTCCGCCGGATCGGGTTCGGACACGGGTTCGGGCTTGAGTTTCAAGACGATACCGGCCAGCGGTGGTAGGGTGATGACGACCGAATAGGGCTGGTTCATCCAGGCCCGTTCCTCCGCGTCCAAGGACCGCGCCCCGTTGCCCAGGCCGCTCCCGGCGTAATCGAGGGCGTCGGAATTGACCAGTTCGCGATAGGTGCCAGGCGCGGGCACGCCGATCCGGTAATCCTCGCGCGGCACCGGGGTGAAGTTGACCGCGACCACCACGGCCTCGCCACCCGCCCGGCGCTGGTAGACCAAGGTCGAATTCTGTCCGTCGTGGCAATCGATCCACTCGAACCCCTGCCAATCGAAATCCAGTTCGTACAAGGCCCGCTCGGCGCGGTAGAGCCGGTTCAGGTCTTGGATCAGCCGCTCGACGCCCTGATGGTAGGGATATTCCCGCACATACCAATCCAGCACCGCCGTGCTGTCCCATTCCCGGCCCTGGCCGAATTCGCCGCCCATGAACAACAGCTTTTTGCCGGGATGGGTCCACATGTAGATGTACAGCATCCTGAGGTTGGCGAAACGCTGCCATTCGTCGCCGGGCATCTTGTAGAGCAGGGATTGCTTGCCGTGGGCCACTTCGTCGTGGGAGAACGGCAGCAGGAAGTTCTCGGTGAAGGCGTAGAGCAGGCTGAAGGTCAGTTCGCCGTGATGGTATTGGCGATGGATGGGGTCTTTCGCCATATAGCGCAGGGTATCGTTCATCCAGCCCATGTTCCATTTCAGGTCGAAACCGAGGCCGCCGACATAGGTGGGCTTGGTCACTTGCGGCCAGGAGGTGGATTCCTCCGCCATGATGAGCGTGCCCGGCACCTGGCTATGGGTGACTTCGTTCAATTCACGCATGAAATCGATGGCTTCCAGGTTCTCGCGCCCGCCGTATTTGTTGGGAATCCACTCGCCTTCCTTGCGGGAATAATCCAGGTACAGCATCGAGGCCACCGCGTCCACCCGGAGGCCATCGACATGGTATTCCTCCAACCAGAACAGGGCGCTGGAAATCAGGAAGTTCTTCACCTCGTAGCGCCCGAAGTTGAAGATCAAGGTGGACCAATCCTTATGCTCGCCCAAGCGCGGGTCGGCGTGTTCATACAAGGCCGTGCCGTCGAAATAGGCCAGGCCATGGGCGTCCTTGGGGAAATGGGCCGGCACCCAATCCAGGATCACGCCGATGCCGTGTTGGTGGCAATAATCGACGAAGGCGCGGAAATCGTCCGGCGTGCCGAACCGGCTGGTCGGGGCATAATAGCCGGTGGTTTGATAGCCCCAGGATTTATCGTAGGGGTGTTCGGTGATCGGCATCAGTTCGATATGGGTGAAGCCGAGGCGCTGGACATGCCCGACCAAGAGGGTGGCGAGTTCGCGGTAGTTGAGCATCTCGCCTTCGGGGCCGCGCTGCCAGGAACTCAGATGCACCTCGTAGATCGACATGGGCCGGTGCTGCCAATCGAAGCGGGCGCGGGTGTCGAGCCAGGCTTGGTCGGTCCAGCGGAAGGCGCTGGGCGCTTCGACGATGGAGGCATTGTCGGGCCGTAGTTGGAACTGGCGGCCATAGGGGTCGGATTTCAGGAAGATATCGCCATTCTTGGCGCGGATTTCGTATTTGTAGATGACCCCGTGCGGCAGGTCCGGGATGAACAATTCCCAGACGCCGTTGCCATGCACCCGCAGCGGATGGGCGCGGCCATCCCAGCGGTTGAAGTCGCCCACCACGCTGACCCGTTCGGCGCTGGGCGCCCAGACCGAGAACAACACGCCGGTCGCGCCGTCGGCCTGGTGGACCCGCGCCCCCAACAGGCGGTGGGCGTGCCAGTGCTTGCCCTCGCCGAACAAATGCAGGTCGAAATCGGGGAGCTGCGGCGGATAGCAATAGGGATCGTGGGCGATATGGTCGCGACCCTGGTCGTCGCGCCAGATGAGGCGGTAGCGCTCGGGTACCTGCTCGGCCTTACCGTGCCACTCGAACAAATCGGTGCCTTCGATCCGGTGCAGGCGGTGGCCACCCTCGGCGATGGACACCTCCTCCGCGTGGGGCAGCATGGCCCGCACCCACACGCCACCGCGCTCGGGATGTCGGCCCAGCACCGCGAAGGGGTCGTTGTGGCGGGCATTGACGATCTTTTGCAACTCGGGCGAGAGTTTTGGCTGGTTCATCCTGGATACCTCTTTATTGTGGTTGTTGGGGCGGGCCGCTGACTCGGTGCGGAACGGGGCGGGCGGACCGCCACGGCGCTATTTTAGGCGCAAGCGGCGGGGAACGCTTGGCGGGAATGTTGGGATTTTTTGACGGGGCGGGAGGAAGTGGCGCGGGGACGGTCCTGGCGCATGGCCTGGGTGGCAGCGGGGATGGCCTCCCGATCCCGCCGGCATGAACCCCCGTTCTTACCGGACCAAACAACCGTGCTTGAAGAAAAGCCCGCCTTCGCCTACATCTATCCATAGCAATTCCGGGCATCGCCCCCCACCCCAGCACAAATCCCGGCATGGCAGCAAAAAACACCCCGCCCCCCGACAGCCCGCCCGTCCCGGCGAACGCGCCCCCACCCCCCCTGCGGCTCAGGATCCTGGTCGCCGAGGATTCGGTCTCGGCCTTGCGGGTCATCACGACGATCCTGTCGGCCTCGGGCCATACGGCGGTCGGGGTCGGCGATGGCATCGCCGCGGTGCGCGAATTCCAGAACCAATCCTTCGACCTGGTCCTGCTGGACATCCTCATGCCGGGCATGGACGGCTTCGAGGCCACCCGCGCCATCAAGCGGATCGCCGCCGAACGGGACGAATGGGTGCCGGTGCTGTTGATCAGCGCCGTGGAGCAACACGGGGCCATCGTCAAGGGGCTCTCGACCGGGGCCGACGATTTCATCCCCAAACCCTGGCTGATCGAAATCCTCGACGCCAAGATCGATGGCTTCGCCCAGTCCATCCAGGCCATCCGGCAGATCCGCGCCCAGGAGGCGGAAGCCCGCGACATGGTGAAACGGCTGGCCGAACTGAACGCCCATACCCAAACCGAATTGGACATGGCGAACCGGATCATGAACCGGCTGGTCTCCTGCGAGCGGCTCATCGATCCCCAGGTACGCCATTTCCTGCTGCCTTCCGACCGCTTCAGCGGCGACGTGGTCGCCATCTCCCGCGCACCGAACGGCACCCTCTACGCCATGCTGGCGGACGCCACCGGGCATGGCCTCACCGCCGCCATCAGCGTCCTGCCCGCGCTCTGGGTATTCGAAGGCATGGCCCGCAAGGGTATGCCGGTCGCGGATATCGCCGCCGAAATCAACCGCCGGCTGAAAGAAACGCTGCCGACCGGCTATTTCGTGGCGGCGCATATCGTCGCGCTGGACAGCGGCTCGGGGAAGCTGTGGATTTGGAGCGGGGGCATGCCTCCGGCCCTCTTGATCGACGACCAGTCCAATACCCTACAGGCATTGGCTTCCCCCCACGTCGCCCTGGGCATCCTGGGCGGTGGCGCGTTCGATCCCACCTGCCAAGCCATAGGGGTCGATTTCCAGGGGCAATGCTTGCTGTATTCGGACGGTGTGATCGAAGCCCGGGCCGGGGACGGTCCCATGCTGGGCGAAGAACGTTTGCTCGGGGCGTTGCTGGCTGCCGCACCGGGTGCCCGGATCGACCATGCGATCGATTTGGTCGAGGCGCATTTATCGGGACAGGCCCCGCCGGACGATACCTCCCTCCTCGCCATCATGCTGGCCGCCGATTGAGTGGATTTCGGCGCATGAACCCGCGTTGTCCTTGCCGGGCCCGCCCTACTCTGTTTCGATAGCGACCGTCACGCCGGGTTGGCAAGAAAGCAGTATATTATTCCGACACCCCGTATCAGCGGAGCGCGGGGATTGCCCCCATCCATCATACCAGCGGCGAAAATATCCATGCACCACCCCGAATACTTCGAAAGTATCCTGGCTTTCGTCCACGAAATCGGCATCGCTGTCGAATTGCAAGCGATCCCCGGTCCAAGCTTCTTGCCGGGGATCGCGATCCGGTCCGGGGCGCTGGTTGTGGACCCCGACGCGCTACAGTGGCCCGGCGACATCCTGCACGAAGCGGGGCACCTGGCCGTCTTGCCGCCGGAGCGCAGGGCCGGGGCCTCGGACGACCTATCGGACACCAGCATGCCCGGCGGAGGAGAACTGGAAGCCCTGGCCTGGTCGTTCGCGGCGGCGCATCGGTTGGGACTGCCCCCGTCCGTCCTGTTCCATCCCGGAGGCTACAAGGGACAGTCCGAAGGGCTGATCTTGTCCTACACCTTCGGCGTGTGCCCAGGTCTGAAGGGGCTTTGCGAGGCGGGCATGGCAACCGCGCCCGGCTTCGGCTCCACCGCCACGGCCCCGCCCTATCCCCATATGATTCGCTGGCTGCGGATGTAAATCCCCCCGCATGGCCGGAAAGCCACTTGAAGGGAGTAATACCGGCCACATCCCTAACACGATACGGGCGGATGAACGGAAACGCCCCCTAAAACGGGTGATACTGGAACAACCAAGTCTCCGACACCGCCTTATCCTTGAGACGTAGGAAGCAACGCAATTCCACCGGGTCCGGCCCCTCGACCTTGAGGTCGAAGTGGGTGCGCCAATGCCCCGCCACATCGTCCGGCACCGGCTCGATTTCCACCCGCGAAATCTCGCCCCGCGACGCCACGATCACCGGCTCCGGCTTCTCGCCCCAGGCCAGCGAATCCAACGGTTTCCCCAGGAATTCCACCATGAATTTACGCACGCCCTTGGGCCGGGGCTTGCCGGGTTGGCCGCCATTGCCCAGGCGGGTCGCGACGCAGCGGGCCAGCGGGAAGTTGTTCGGGTCTTCGTTCAGCCACGACAGCCGGTATTTGAATTCGTAGCTCTTGCCCGCCGTGGCCGGTTCCTTGGGCACCCACATCGCCACGATGTTGTCGTGGATTTCGTCGTCGGTGGGGATTTCGGTCAACTGCACCGCGCCCTCGCCCCAATCGCCCAGCGGTTCCACCCAGGCGCAGGGCCGCAGGTGGTAGCGCACCCCGTCCTGGTAATGGTCGAACAGCCGGTCGCGCTGGAACAGGCCATAGCCCTTGGGCGCTTTATCCATGAAGCTCGACACCGAAACCTGGGGCGGATTGTTCAAGGGCCGCCACAGGTGTTCGCCATTGCCGTTCAGCATCGCCAGCCCGTCGGAGTCGTGGACTTCGGGCCGCCAATCGCTGCCCGCGGCCTTGGCGGTTTCCGAGAACCAATACATCGAGGTCAAGGGCGCGATGCCCAGGCGCTCGATATCCTTGCGCAGGAACAAGGCCGATTCGATCAGCATCGCCACGCCCTTGCCGCGGCTCAGGGCGAAGCGATAGGCACCGCTGAGGCTGGGACCGTCGAGCAAGGCATAGATGACGACGGGATCGGTGGGCTTGGGCGCGGGCTCGAACCAGAACGCCACGAAATCGGGGAATTCCTCCGGGTTGGAAGTGCCCGGCGCGATGGCGATGCCACGGGCGGACAGGCCGATCTGGCCCTGGTCGCCATTCGCGCCCACCGCCCGGAAATAGGACGCGCCCAGGAAGGTGGCCCAGGGTTCCAGTTTCTTCCAATCCGGCCCGCCGCGCTTCTCATGCACCCAGAACCCGGCGAAGGCCGAAGGCTCCGGCGCGAGCTGACGGGCCACATGGTCGGGACCGGCGGCGAACAAATCCGGGTCGTAGGCGATTTGGCGGGCTTGCCCATGCTCGACCACGTTCATTTTCACGGTCTTGGGGAAGAACATCCCCACATGCTGGAAGCTGATGGGATAGGCGCTGCCGCCCTCGGCCCAGAGCGCGGCGTCCTTGCGGTATTGCAGCTTGCCGTGGGCGTCGTAGTCGATCTGCTGGACGATGGCGGGATCGGGACGCGGCGGCGGGGCGTATTCGCGGGCGGCGGCTTCGCGGGCCATCGCCTTGAGCGCGTCGAAGCCGAACGGCGTGGCCGGGCCGAATTGCAGTTTGGCGGGATTGGCCTGGGCGGCCGGTATCCTGAGGGCGTAGAGGGCGTTGACGGCGAGGGAGAGTTGCAAAAAGTGTCGGCGCGTTAAGCTCATAGGAATTCCATGGACAGGGAGTAGTGGCCGGGACACTAGGCCCGGCCTGTTATTTTCACAGCGTGCGCATCAATCTTCAAAAGCCGGGATGATCTCGGTTTCGGCCTGGCCCGCCCCGATCCATTCCAGCATCGCCGGATGGCCCAGCACCGTGTCGCGATAGGCGCGGGCCACCGCGTCGGCTTCGAGTTGGTAGGTCCAAAAGCGCAGGGCGACCGGCGCGTACATGGCGTCGGCGATGGTGAAGCGCCCGAACAGCCAGGGACCGCCCTCGGCCCGTTCCCGGCAGTCCCGCCAGATCCGCCCGATCCGGGCCACGTCCCGATGCACCGCTTCCGGTGGCTCCTTGCGGGGCGGGGCCGGTGGACGGCGGCAATTCATCCCGCAATGGGTCCGCAGCGCCTGGAAGCCGGAATGCATTTCCGCCGAGAGGGCGCGGGCCAGGGCGCGGGCGGCGGGCGCTTCAGGCCAGCCCTGGGTTGCCGGGTAGCGCTCGGCCAGATATTCCAGGATGGCGAGCGAATCCCACACCGTGATGCCGCCGTCCACCAGCACCGGCACCTTGCCCGCCGGGCTGTGGGCCGCGATGCGGGCCTGGGAATCCTCCCGGTATAGCGGGATGCGGATTTCCTCGAACGGGATGCCGTGGTGCTTGAGGAACAGCCAGGGGCGCAGGGACCAGGAAGAATAGTTTTTGTTGCCGATAACCAAGGTCGGATTCATGGCGTCGATTTCCTGAAGTGAAGGGTGCCGCCGCCGGTCCCGCGCCGGCGGGACCGGCCCGGCGGGCGCTGTTATGACAAATATCGCCGTCCGGGGCAATGGGGCGGATCGCCGGTTCGGAAGCTCAGGCCGTTCCCAACGCCGCCTCGATATCCTCCACCAGTTCCTCCGGCTTGGTCATCGAGCCGTAGCGCTTGACCGGCTTGCCCTCGCGGTCGATCAGGAACTTGGTGAAATTCCACTTGATGCCCTCGCTGCCCAAGGTGCCGGGCAAGGCGTGCTTGAGATAGGCGAACACCGGATGGGCACCCTCCCCGTTCACCTCGACCTTCTCCGACAAAGGGAAACTCACGCCGTAGTTCTTCTCGCAGAACGCGCCGATCTCCATGGCGTCGCCCGGTTCCTGCGCCCCGAATTGATTGCAGGGGAAACCGACCACCACCAAGCCCCGGTCTTTGTAGTCCCGGTACAGCGTTTCCAGCCCGGCGTATTGCGGGGTGAAACCGCAGCGGCTGGCGGTGTTGACGACGAGGATGGCCTTGCCCCGGAATTGGGCGAAATCCAGGGGTTCGCCGCTCAGGGTCCGGGTTTGGAAGTGATAGATTTCAGCGCTCATGGTCGGCTCCTATGGGATGGAGGAACGGGGTTGTTCCTAAGCGCCGCAGTTTACGCCGATTCGGGCCGATCCCGCGCCCATGGGTCCCGGCGCTAGAACGCGGCGACCAAACGCACCACTCTGGGGCATACCTCCATCGGCGCAAATGAATCGCACCAAAATAGGCCATAATTCCCATTGTGTGGTTCCGGTTTCCCGCCGGAAACCCGCACGGAACCCCAACCCGACCCCGGCGTCCGGCCCGCCATCGGCGCATCCCCGCGACCTAAGGGCAGCCGGTGGACATGGCCCCCATATTGCTTCGCAAGCCGCAATGAACCACGAAGACACCCCCAACCTGCACCATCGCATCCTCGACCATCTCACCGACGCCGTCTTGCTGTTCGACCCGGAATACCGGCTGGTCTACATCAACATGGCGGGCGAGATGCTGTTCGCCGTGAGCGCCCGCCAAGTGTTGGGCGTCCGGGCCGAGGAAATCTTTTTCCTGTACGACAAGGACATCGAAAAAGACTTGCAGCGCACCTTGGAACACGCCGAGACCCTGACCAAGCGCAACCTCGCGCTGGAACTGCCCAGCCAACCCATCACGGTGAACCTGACCCTCACCCCGATGATGGAACAGGACCGGCGGGTGGCCGCCCTGGTGCAGATCGAGCAGGTGGATAGGCACCTCCGCATCTCGATGGAAGAGCAATTGCTGGCCCAGCAAAACGCCGCCCGGATGCTGCTCAGGGGCTTGGCCCACGAGATCAAGAACCCGCTGGGGGGACTCCGCGGCGCGGCCCAACTGCTGGACCGGGAACTGCCCGACGCGGAACTGCGCGAATACACCAAGATCATCATGGAGGAATCCGACCGCCTGCAATCGCTGGTGGACCGGATGCTGGCCCCCAACAAACCGCCCCACAAAGCCCCGCTCAACATCCACCGCGTGCTGGAACGGGTCCGGCAATTGGTGCAGGTCGAAGCCCCGCCCGGCGTGGTGATCGAACGCGATTACGACCCCAGCCTGCCCACGGTCAACGGCGACAGCGACCAACTGATCCAGGCCATCCTCAACGTGGTCCGCAACGCCGCCCAGGCCGTGGGCCAGCAAGGCCGCATCCTGATCCGCACCCGCATCCACCGCCAAGTGACCATCGGCCACCGCAAAAGCCGCCACGCGCTCAAGGTCGAAGTCATCGACGACGGCCCCGGCATCAAGCCGGAACTGCTGGGCCAGATTTTCTACCCCATGGTCACGGGCCGGGCCGATGGCACCGGACTCGGGCTGTCCATCGCCCAATCGCTCATCAACCAGCATGGCGGCTTGGTGGAATGTTCGAGCGCGCCGGGGCACACGGTGTTTTCCATTTTTTTGCCGCTGGAGAAAGAACATGAATAGCGCGGCCCAAGTCTGGGTGGTCGATGACGACCGTTCGATCCGCTGGGTGTTGGAGAAAGCCCTGCAAAAAGCCTCGATCCAAACCCGCTGCTTCGCGCACGCGGGCGGTTTGCTCGACGCCCTGGCCCAGGGCAAGCCGGACGCCATCCTCACCGATATCCGGATGCCCGGCATCGACGGCCTGGAACTCTTGAAGCAATTGCAGGGCAAATACCCCGACCTCCCGGTCATCATCATGACCGCGCACTCCGACCTGGAAAGCGCGGTGTCGGCCTTCCACGGCGGGGCGTTCGAGTATTTGCCCAAGCCGTTCGACGTGGACGACGCGGTGGACTTGGTACGCCGCGCCTGCGCCCAGAGCCAGCGCCAGAAACCCGAACCCAGCCCCGCCCCCGCCCCGGAGAAAACCCCCGAGATCATCGGCGAAGCCCCGGCCATGCAGGAGGTGTTCCGCGCCATCGCCCGCCTGGCCCGCTCGCATATCACGGTGCTGATCAACGGCGAATCCGGCACCGGCAAGGAATTGGTGGCCCGCGCCCTGCACCGCCACAGCCCCCGCGCCGACAAGCCCTTCATCGCACTCAACATGGCGGCGATCCCCCGCGACCTGCTGGAGTCGGAATTGTTCGGCCACGAGCGCGGCGCCTTCACCGGGGCGCAGGCCCGCCGCGCCGGGCGTTTCGAGCAGGCCGACGGCGGCACGCTGTTCCTGGACGAAATCGGCGACATGCCCGCCGATTTGCAAACCCGCTTGCTGCGGGTGCTGGCCGATGGCGAATTCTTCCCGGTGGGTGCCCATACCCCGGTCAAGGTCGATGTCCGCATCATCGCCGCCACCCATCAGCATCTCGACAACCTGGTGGCGGAAGGCCGCTTCCGCGAAGACCTGTTCCACCGCCTCAATGTCATCCGCGTGCATCTGCCGCCCCTGCGCGAGCGCCGCCAGGATATTCCGCTGTTGCTCAAGCATTTCTTGCAGGAGGCCAGCCAGGAACTCAAGGTGGAAACCAAGAGCCTGTTGCCCGAGGTGGAAGCCTATCTGTGCCGCTTGGATTGGCCGGGCAATGTCCGCCAATTGGAAAACACCTGCCGCTGGATCACGGTGATGGCGGCGGGCAAGGAGGCGCATCTGGACGATTTGCCGCCCGAGTTGCTGCAAGTGAAAACGGCGGACGCCGCGGCCCCGATGGCGGATGGCTGGGAGGATTCGTTCCGGCAATGGGTGGACCAGCGCTTGAAGCGCGGCGAGCGCAATGTCGCCAAGGACGCCATCGAATCGGCGGAAGGCATCCTCATCACCACGGCGCTGCAAGTGACCCGCGGCCGCCGCCAGGAAGCCGCCAAGCTCCTGGGCTATGGCCGCAACACCCTGACCCGCAAGATCACCGAGTTGAACCTGGATGTTTGAAACCGTCTCCAGCCCGGTGCGGAACGACGCCGCGCCGGGTCCGCACCCATTCAAACCCATGCGCCTTTGCGAGGATACGCCGATGAACAGCGTGCTGAAGCTTTGCCAAGGATTGCCGGAACAGCGGTTCGCGCCCGCCGAGGTCTTGCTGGCGGAAGGCGGGACGGATGGGAAGCTATATGTCCTGATCGAAGGCGAGGTGGAGATTTCCAAGGAAGACACCCCCCTCCACACCCAGGACGATCCCGGCGCGATCTTCGGGGAAGTGTCGGTCCTGTTGCACCTGCCGCACACCGCGACCGTGACCGCCACCCGGCCCTGCCGCGCCTACCGGATCGACGACGGCACGGCCTTCCTGCGCGACCATCCCGATTTCGCCTTCCACCTCTCGACCCTGCTGGCCCGGCGGCTCCACAGCATCACCGGCTATCTGGTGGACCTGAAACGGCAGTTCGCCGACCACGCGGACCATTTCGGCCTGGTGGACGAGGTGCTGGACAACCTCCTCTACCAACAACCTTGGCCCGTCCCCCCCGACCCCGAACGCTATCCGCAATAGCGCTTGTCCAGCCAAGCCGGCGCTTCCCGCACCGGCCTGGGCCGGAGCGGGGCCATGGCATCCAGCGCGATTTCCTCCACCACCTCGCACGAGGCCCACAAGGCCCGCCGCGCCTGGGTGTCGAGGATGATATGGGCCGGCACCGGCCCGAGCTGCCGCCCCGGATTGAACACCCAGGTTCCACCGATCCGGTCCACCCAGGAGCCGCCTTGCTGGAACGGCGATTGGTGGACATGGCCGACCAGCACCATGCTGGGCGCGAACCGGGCGATCCATTCCACCAACTGCGCGTCCCCGCCATAGCGCCGCCCGCTCCAACTGGTGGGCGAAGCGTCCGGCGGCGCGTGGTAGATCCAAATCCATTGCGCCTTGGTTTTCCGGCTATCCCGCTCGATCTGTTCCCCCACCCTGGCGCAACGCTTCGGCCCGTCCCACCACGGGCAGATGGTGAACAGGATATCCTCGAGTTCCAGGCTGTCCTCGTCGGTGGGGATGCCGAATTGCCGGGTCATCAGTATCCAGCGGGCATATTTCTCGTCGTGGAAATCGCGGGCATCCAGGTCGTGGTTGCCCGAGCAAACCACGACACGGGTCTTGGCGCACATCCGCTTGAGGTAGGACAGGATGACGGTGATCTGGACCTGTAGGTCCACCGCCGAGGCGATGTCCAAATGATCGCCCGCGATGACGACCACATCGTAGGCGGAGGCTTGCTGCAATACCCAATCGAATTGCTTCAAGGTGTAATGCAAGTCGGAAACCAGCAGGCATTTCATACGCTTATTCCATAGCGGGGCGTTATTTTTCGGGCCGGCCGGGCGGGTATTGTTTTGGCGGACCGCTACGGTTCGGGCTGGAAAGCGGTTGCGTCCATTCATCCATGGGATGGGACGGTGCCGTGCCGGGGCGGGAAAGCATATAGACAAATGCTATCGACTCCAAGCTTTCCGCGCGGCCATTGCGGGACCGCGAGCGATGGAGCGGCATCCTCGAACAACCCACGTCCACCTCCTTCCGCCGCGAACCACTTGAAATATTAAGGTTTAGACGCGGACCGCCGGGTGTTTCCACCGTCCCGGCGCTCGCCACGGCCACCGCCCAGGGCTGCGCTCCCCCACCACTTCCCCGAACATGTCCTAAGCTTCCCATGAGTTTCGATATAACCCCTTGAACCACAGGCGGCGGGCCTCCCTCTCCCGTGCCCGCCCGCCCTGGTTCACCCCGGAATCTGGGCCAACCTTCAACCAGGAGTCCCCCGATGCTCGACAACATGAAAATCCGCTCGAAACTGGCGATGGGTTTCGGCGCGCTCCTGCTCTTCGGAGCCTTGATCGCCACGGCGGGGATATGGCGCTTGCTGGAACTGCAAGCCGATTTCCAAGCCTTGTCCGGGCCGATCCTGGCCCGCGAACGGCTGGCCCACCAAGGCTTGGGCCAACTGGGCAACGGGGTGCATTACTTCAAAAACGCCATCCTGCGGGGCAAGGACTATCCGGCGAGATTCGAGGCGGCGATGGCCGGCATCGAGCAAGCGGCCCACGATTACCGGCTGGGCACCGAACCCGGCCCGGAAGAACTCGCCTTGCTCGAAGCCGTCGGCCAAGGCCTCAAGCAATACCGGAACGCCATGGCCACCGTGGTGGAAATGCTCGCCAAGAACGCGGCCCCGGCCCAAATCGACAACAGCGTCGCGGGCGCCGACAAACCCCTGGCGGCGGCGCTGGAAAAACTCGTGGCCATCAATATCGAGCGCGGCACCCACAGCCAACGGCAATTCAACCAACAACTCGGCACCGGCATCGAACTCTTGCTGGGCATCATGGCGCTGATGATCGCGCTGGGCTTATTCATGGCGAAAACCATCATCGCCAATATCACCCGGCCCTTGGCGCGGGCGGTCGAGCTTGCCCAAGGCATGGCCGCCGGGAAGATCGGGCAAGCCCCGTCCCATTCCCCCGGCCGGGACGAAACCGCCGAACTGCTCGCGGCCATGACGAGCATGGCCGATACCCTCAAAAGCTTTGCCGCCGCCCAGTTCGACAACGTCAAGAAGCACGCCGCCGGGGAGTTGGACGACCAGATCGACGCCGGGCGGTTTCCGGGCCTCTATGGGCAAATGGCCCGTTCGATCAACGACCTGGTGCAATCGCATATCGCGGTGAAAAAGCGGGTGGTCGAGGTGGTGAAGTGCTATGCCCAAGGCGACCTGAGCGTGGACATGGACCGCCTGCCCGGCCAAAAACGCGAAATCACCGACGCCATCGACGGTGTGAAAGCCAGCCTGCAAGCGATCAACCGCGAAATAAAAACCCTGGCGCGCTCGGCGGTGAACGGCGATTTCACGGTGCGGGGGCGGGCCGACCAATACCGCCACGAATTCCGCGAGATGGTGGAAGGGCTGAACGCGCTGATGGAGGTCAGCGACCGGGGCCTGGCCGAGGTTTCGCGGGTTCTGGGCGCCTTGGCGGAAGGCGACCTGACCCAGCGCATCGACGGCGATTACCGGGGCACTTTCGGCCAATTGCGGGACGCTTCCAACGCCACGGTGGCGCGGCTCAGGGAAATGGTGGAGCGCATCCAGGAAGCCAGCCAGTCCGTCAACAACGCCGCCCAGGAAATCGCCGCCGGGAACGCCGACCTATCGCGCCGCACCGAGGAACAAGCCAGCAGCCTGGACGAAATCTCCAGCGCGATGGAGCGGCTCAACGCCACCGTGACCGCCAACGCCAGCGGCGCCGGCCAGGCCAACGTCCTGGTCCAGCACGCCAACGGGGCGGTCGAACAAGGCGGCGACGCGGTGGGACGCCTGGTCGCGGCCATGGGCGAAATCCAGGAACGCTCGCGCAAGATCGCGGAGATTACCGGGGTCATCGACGGCATCGCTTTCCAGACCAATATCCTGGCCCTGAACGCCACGGTCGAAGCGGCGCGGGCGGGCGAACAAGGCCGCGGCTTCGCCGTGGTCGCCAACGAAGTGCGGAGCCTGGCCCAGCGCAGCGCCACCGCCGCCAAGGAAATCAAGGGCTTGATCGCCTCCTCGGCGGAAAAGGTGGAAACCGGCGTGGCGCAGGCCACCCAGGCCGGCGGGGCCATGGAAGAAGTGGTGGGCGGTTTTGGCCGGGTGACGGCGTTGATGGAGGAAATCTCCACCGCCAGCCAGGACCAAGCCCACGGCATCGGGCAGATCGCCCAGGCCATAGACCAGATGGATAAAATGACCCAACACAACGCCGCCCTGGTGGAAGAAGCCGCCGCCGCCGCGGAATCCCTGGGAGAGCAGGCCCAGGGACTGGTCGAGGCGATGAGCGCCTTCAAGCTGGCCTAGGGGGGCGGCATGGGAGGCTTGAGGCTTGAGGCTTGACGCCCACGGCCTCCAGTCCCGTTCCATGTCCCCTGCAAGCGCTGTCGCCCAAACCTATCGAAATCCTCCCTCCGCGGTAAAATCGCCCCCTTCGCCCCGTCCACCCCGCCGCAGCGCGGGCCGGACCGCCGGGCGGCCCAACACCACCCCCCGCAAGGATCCTCAAAAATAAACAACCCTCAGGGTGCGATAACATGGCTAAAAATCTAGGTTTGATCGATACCGCCAACAACGACCTGCCGGGCCTCGCCAGCGGCCTTGGCATATTAGCCGGAACCTATATCGGTACCGGGATACTGGAAAGCATCCCCAACAGCGCGTCCAGCGACGTGATCGATTATTACAGCTTCCAATTCAACGGCACCGCCCCCATCAATAGCTATATCGAGTTGAATTCGCCCGATGTGGTGAATATCAAGGCCCATTACGCCATGACCCTATACCGCTACGACGCGCAAAGCGATAAGTATGTGGAAGTGGCCGACAATTACCAGCTCCCGAACTCCCCCTATACCTATCGCATCGACCTGGCCGGCCTGGCGGCGGGTAAATATGTGGTCGGCGTCACCGGGGCCAAATGGTCGTTCGCCAGCTCGGCCACGGGACTCTACGAACTCAGGGTTTCGGTGCCCTCGCCCACCCAACCCGGCACCGTCATCAACGGCAACGACTCGGCCAATTCGCTGCTCGGCACCAACGATGAAAATACCATCAACGCCAAAGGCGGCAACGACACCATCAATGGCGGTGCCGGCGACGATACGATCTATGGCGGGAACGGCAACGATAACCTCACCGGCGGCTTGAACAGCGACGTCCTCGACGGTGGCAGCGGACTCGACAAGGTGATCGAATCCGGCAATCTGGCGAAATTCATACTCGGCAATAACAGCCTGGTGGGGAACGGCGTCGATGTCCTGCTGAATATCGAACAGGCGGTATTGACCGGCGGCGATACCTGGAACCTGCTGGATGCCTCGGCCTTCACCCTGGGCTCCGTCACCCTGGTCGGCGGCGGCAGCGACGATACCTTGCTGGGCGGGGCGGGCGCGGATAGCCTGCAAGGCGACGATGGTTTCGATATCCTCAACGGCGGCGCGGGCGCGGACAAGCTGGTGGGCGGGACCGGAGGCGATCTTTATATCGTCGACAATACCGGGGATATCGTGGTCGAAACCAGCACCTTCGGCTATGACCAAGTCGAATCTTCGGTTTCCTATACCTTGGGGAAAACCCTGGAGGCGTTGAAACTCACGGGTAGTGCCGCCATCAATGGCGCCGGCAACAGCCAGGATAACTATCTCACGGGCAATAGCGCCGCCAATAGCCTCTCCGGCCTGGATGGGGACGATGTTCTGGACGGGGGCCAGGGTATAGACACCTTGGTCGGCGGGAACGGCGACGATACCTATTACGTGGACACTCCCGGCGATATCGTGGTGGAGGAGGCTTCCGCCGGTCTCGATGTGGTCAATTCCTCCGCCAAAACCTACACCTTGGGCGATAACATAGAACAATTGGCCATTATCGGCAATGGTTTGGACGGTACCGGGAACTCGCTGAAAAACACCCTATCCGGCAATGGCCTGGGCAATAAATTATATGGTGGCCGTGGCGAAGATATCTTATATGGCTCCTACGGCGACGATACGCTGAAGGGCGGTATCAGCGACGATTTCCTATACGGCGGCGGAGACAATGACATACTGATGGGGGAGACCGCCAAGGATTATCTGGACGGGCAAGGCGGCAACGATAAGCTGAATGGCGGACCGGGCCAGGATTCCTATAGCGATTGGTCCGGGGCCAATACCTATATCTTCCAGTTCAAGGAATCCTTGCTCAGCGCGCCCGATATTATCGATGGGTTTTCGGTGGGCGAGGATAAAATCGACCTGCTTTCCGTAAGCGGGGGCGCTTTGGCCAAGCCGGTCGCCTTCACCCGTGCGGCGGATCAAGATTTCAGCCCGTCGCTGGCGTCCATCAACCAAGTCTTCGCGGATGCCAATGGCAAGCTGGCGGGCAACCAACCCCTGGGCCTCAATAGCGCCGCCGTCGTCGACATCGGCGGGTATTACAACGCCTATGTGGTCGTCAACGACAATACCCCCGGTTTCCAAGCCGATACCGACCTGGTGTTCAAGATGGCGACTTTCGGGGATTTGCCGCCCGTCGGCGTGGTGGGGGTCGATCTGTTCTTCGCCTGAACCACGTTTGGCAACGCAAAGCGCGGTCGGCCCCCCCGCCGCGCTTCGCCTCCCACCCTTCCCGAACCATTCCCCACAGAAAACAACCGCTTGCCCCATGAAAGGGCCGCCCCTTGGCGCGGCCTCGGGGAGCGGGCCGAAACAATCAGCGCCAAACCGGACAGCAGCATCCCCCCAATCGAAATAGTCCCGGTGTTCTAATAAGCCTTGCCATGAGGCTTTATTTCATATCGCGAGGCTACCATGACCGAATCCAGCAAAGACCTAGGGATCGCCACCGCCCTGCTGACCCGCTTCACCACCCAGCGCCTGCCCAAAGCCCTGGCGCTCAAGGACAAGGTCGATCAAGGCGGCAAACTCGACGAATGGGATATCGCCTTCCTGCGCGAGGTGTTCGCCGACGCCGAGCAGATCATGCCCATGGTGGACCGGCATCCCGAATACCAAGCGCTCTGCGCCCAGGCGGTCTCGCTCTACCACACCATCACCGAGCGGGCCTTGGCGAACGAACAAACACCGGGCTAAACCACCCCACTCACGAGGATTCAGGCTATGGGCAATCTCTTGGAACAATTGCGCGGCATGACCGTCGTGGTCGCCGATACCGGCGACCTGGAAGCCATCCGCAACTTCACCCCCCGCGACGCCACCACCAACCCTTCCCTGATCGCCGCCGCCGCGCAGATGCCGGAATACCGCGCGGTGGTGGACGACACCTTGCTGAAGGCCAGGGAGGCCCTGGGACCGGACGCCGAACGCGCCCAGGTCGTGGCCCTGGCCTTCGACCGGCTGGCCATCGCCTTCGGCCTGCGTATCCTGGACATCGTGCCGGGCCGGGTTTCGACCGAGGTGGACGCCCGCTTGTCCTACGACACCGCCGCCACGGTGGCGAAAGCCCGCGACCTGATGGCCCAGTACGCGGCGGCGGGCATCGACCGCTCGCGGGTGCTCATCAAGATCGCCGCGACCTGGGAAGGCATCCGCGCCGCCGAGCAATTGGAGCGCGAAGGCATCCATTGCAACCTCACCCTGATGTTCGGCCTGCACCAGGCCATCGCCTGCGCCGAGGCGGGCGTCACCTTGATCTCGCCCTTCGTGGGCCGCATCCTCGATTGGTATAGGAAGGAAACCGGCCAGGACTACGCCCCCGCCGACGACCCCGGCGTGGTGTCGGTGACGCGCATCTACAACTATTACAAAAAATTCGGCTACAAGACCGAAGTCATGGGCGCGAGCTTCCGCAACCTGGGCGAAATCGTCGAACTGGCCGGCTGCGATCTCCTGACCATTTCCCCGGCCCTGCTCAAGCAACTGGAAACCGGCGACGGACCCTTGCCGCGCAAGCTCGACCCCAGCGCCGCCGCCGACCTGGATATCGCCCCCATCCCCATGGACCTGGCCACGTTCGAGCGGATGCACGCCGCCGACCGCATGGCCAGCGACAAGCTCAGCGAGGGCATCCGGGGCTTCACCAAGGCGCTGGAAAGCACCGAGGCCTTGTTATCGGCGCGGCTGGCCCAGATCGAGGACGGCGCGGCCCTGGGCAAGGTGGTGTCGGAAGGGATGTTCGGACTCTACGACCACGACGGCGACGGCTATGTGACCCGCGAGGAATGGCTGGGCACCGATGCCGTGTTCGACGCCATGGACGCCGACCACGACGGCAGGATCAGCCTGGCGGAAATGGGCGTGGCCCTGGGAGCCATCGTGCATTGGGCGGCGGCGCGGGCCGCTTGAATCCCGGCGGCAACGGAAGCCTGGGGGGCCGGGCTTCCACTCCAGCGGATACGGGCGGGAATCCCAGCGTCCACCAAGAGGGAACTGGACGGATGCGCGGCTTTCCCGCACAATAACTTCGGTTTTAAGGCATACCGGTATCATCAATTCACCTTATCCCGGCCCGATAAGGTCCATCCCAAACGCGGCAACCGGCTTCCCGGCCCGGCGACCCAGCCTCCCCGTCCCATCCTCCACCCAAAACAGACCTTGAACAACCAAACCACCGAGTTCAACGACCTCCCGCGTGCGCCCATGGCGGCTCCGGCCCATGGCCCGGAGCGGGAGGCCGGACGGCGCGCCTTGTCGCGCCTCCTGGAACTACAGGGCGGCAACGGCGATTGGGAAGGCGAAATGGTCTGGTGCACCATGATCCTGGCCCAGACCGTCATCGTCCGCGCCGTGGCGGGCCGTCCCTATTCCGAGGACGAACGCGCCCGCATCGTCCGCCATTTCGCCCATTACCAGGACGCCGAGGGCGCTTGGGGGATGCATCCCGAATCGCCGGGGTATGTCTTCTTCACCGCCCTGGCCTATGTGGCGCTGCGTATCCTGGGGCTCTCCGCCGACGATCCCATGCTGGTCCGCGCCCGGACTTGGCTGCACGCCCAGCCCGGCGGGGTGAAGGGGATTCCGACCTGGGGGAAATTCTGGCTGGCGCTGCTCGGCCTCTACGACTACGCGGGGCTCAACTCGGTCCCGCCGGAGTTGTTCATCCTGCCGCAATGGCTGCCGTTCCATCCCCGCCGCTTCTATTGCCATACCCGTTTGATCTACCTGGGGATCGCCTATCTGTTCGGGGTGCGCTTCGTCGCGCCCTTGCCGGATGGGCTGCGGGAGCAACTCCGGGCCGAACTCTATACGGAACCCTACGCCAGCATCGATTTCGCCCAGTTGCGCCATAGCCTCGCGCCGGGCGATGTCCATGTGCCCATCAGCCCCTTGCTGCGGACGATCTACGACGGGCTGGCCCTCTACGAGCGCTGGCATCTCAAAGCCTTACGGCGCAAGGCGCTGGCGGCCTGCTTCGAGCGCATCCTGTACGAGCAGCGCACCACCCGCTACCAAGGCATCTCCCCAGTCAACGGCCTGTTGAATTGCCTCGCCATTTTCGCCCATGATCCGCAACATCACGAATTGCAAGCCAGCCTAGCCGGGGCCGAAGCTTGGCGTTGGGAAGACGAGGTGGAAGGCATCCGCTATGTCGGGGCGCGTTCCAACACCTGGGATACCGCCTTCGTGGTGCAGGCGTTCATGGAAGCGCCCGGCACGGTGCCCGGATCGGTGGACGCCATGGACCGGGCGGTCGGCTTCTTCAAGCAGGCCCAGATGACCGAGGAATTGCCCGATGACCGGAACTATTGGCGGGATACGGCGGTGGGGGGCTGGTGCTTCTCCGATGGCCAGCACCGCTGGCCGGTCAGCGATTGCACCGCCGAGGCCGTGAGCGCCCTGTTGGCCTTGCGCGAACGCCCCGAATATCGGGACGTCCAGCCCTTCGCGCCGGAACGGCTGGGGCAGGCCGTGGCCTTCATCCTGTCGCGCCAGAACGCCGACGGCGGTTTCGGCACCTATGAACGCCGCCGCGCCGGGAAATTGCTGGAAGCGATCAATCCCTCCGAGATGTTCGGCCAGTGCATGACCGAGTTGTCCTATATCGAATGCACCGCCTCGTCGCTGGCGGCTTTGGCCGATTACCGCAAGCACCACCCCGACCCGACCGGAACCATCGACCGGGCCATCGCCCGCGCGGTCGCCCTGCTCCGGTCCGCCCAATTGCCCGACGGCGCCTATGCCGGGTTCTGGGGCATCAATTACACCTACGCGATTTTCCATGTCGCCAAGGGCTTGCGGGCAGCGGACATCCCGGCCGGCGACCCCGCCCTGCAAGCCGCCGCCCTTTGGCTGGTCGGCAAGCAACGCGCCGACGGCGGTTGGGGCGAGCATTATTCCAGTTGCCTCGAAGGCCGCTATATCGAGCATTCCCATAGCCAGGTGGTGATGACCAGTTGGGCGCTGCTGGCCTTGCTGGATATCCTGCCACCGGACCATCCCGCGATTGCCCAGGGCGTCGCCTGGCTCGTCGGCCAGCAACAAGCCGACGGCGATTGGCCGCGCCAAGGCGTGAACGGGGTGTTCTTCGGCGCGGCCATGCTCGATTACCGGCTTTACCACACGTACTTCCCGGCCTGGGCCCTGGCCCGCCATGCCCGGCTCCACGGGACGCGCTAACTCACCGGACTTTGTTCGTGGTCAAGGCGGACACGGTGCGTCGCTAAGAAAATATCCGCCCCGGACGCCACCGGGCTGGCCTCGGGCAACGCTTTTCACGGGCCGCCGGCTGGGCGGCCTTCGACCTCATTGTTTCATTGAATATCGGGATCGAATATGCAAGAAAAAGAAATGGTAGCGCGGCAGGACGTGGATGTTCTGATCGCGGGCGGAGGCATCGCCGGTTCGGCGGCGGCGGCGGCGCTCGCGCCCTTGGGGCTGAAGGTCTTGATCGTCGAGCCGGGTTCCGCCCATGGCCGGCGGCTGGCCGGGGAGTTGATCCATCCGCCGGGCATCAACGGCCTGCGCGAATTGGGCCTCCTCGATGGGGAACTGGATTTGGGAGCGCCGGTGCGGGGTTTCGCGGTGTTCCCGTTCGCGGGCGAAGAGCCCGTCACCGACGCCTGCGAATCCACCGTGCTGCTGCCCTACGACGAATCCCACGGCGTCGGCGGTACCCACGGCCAAGCCATCGAACACCGCCTGCTCAAGGACCACCTATTGGACACGGTGCAGGGCTTCCCCGGCGTCACGGTCTGGTCCGGGGCGCGGGTCACGGAGATGGAAGAAGCCGCTCCGGGCCGCTATACCGCCCTGGTCCGCACCGAAGAGGGCGAGGTCCGGGTCGATGCCAAGCTGATGATCGGGGCCGACGGCCCGATGTCCCAGGTCCGCAAGATGATCGGCATCACCCATGTCACCCAGCGCTATTCCGGCATGATGGGGGTCGAGGTCGATGATATCCATCTGCCGCACAAGGGCTTCGGCAATATCTTCTTGAATCCGGCGGGCGTGTCCTACGCCTATGGCATCGGCGGGGGCCGGGCCAGGGTGATGTTCGAAATCCTCAAGGGGGCCGACGCCAAGGACTCGATCCAGACCCACCTGAACGCCTTCCCGCCCAGTTTCCGGCGCGACGTGGAGGCGGAACTGGCCGAGGGCAAACCCCTGGCCGCCGCCAATTACTGCATCATCCCGGCCCAGAGCGTGAAGCACAACATCGCCCTGGTCGGCGACGCCCGCGGTTGCTGCCATCCCCTGACCGCCTCCGGCATCACTGCCGCCGTCAAGGACGCCCTGGTGCTGCGCGACGCCCTGCGCGCGGCCAAGCTGGATGTGCCCGCCGCCCTGCGCCAATACTCCCGCGTCTGCGCGAGGCTGCAACTCACCCGCCGCACCCTGGCGGAGGAACTGCGCGAGGCCTTCCTGGCCGAAACGCCGGAAGCCTTGTTGTTAAGCCAGTGCATCTTTTCCTACTGGCGGTCCAGCCCCAAGGGCCGGGTGCGTTCGATGGCGCTCCTGTCCTCGCTGGACAGCAGTATCTTCTCGCTGGCTTACCAATATGGCCTGGTCGCGCTGCAAGCCTTCCGCCTGTTGCCGGAATGGGTGCGGAACCAAACCCTCGGCGCTTGGCACCGGGGCGTGTTGCTGTTCCTGTACAAGAGCTTCAAGTTCCAGGAGGCGGCGCTGCGGCAGAGGTGGCGGGAATTGGGCGCTTACGCCGAATGACCGGGCGAGCCCGATGGCATGGAAAAGGCCGCGTGAGCGGCCTTTTTTTGTGGGGGAAGGTGGGGAACCGGGTCGTCTCAACGCATTTGCCGCCAACGGTAATGCACCTGCCCGTCGTCGCACTGGTAGCCGGCCCGGTTGCTGCCGTCGGTCGCGGCCACGGGGATGCAATGATGGGCGTCGCGGAAGCTGGCCCACTCCTCCTCCCCGTTCTTATTGCCCATCAACAACAGGGCTTCGGCCACGACGGCGAAAGCGACACCGGCGAACATGAGATGGCTGGTCTTCATAAATCCTCCTCGGGTGGCTGGTTGTGGTTATGCGGGCCGGCTTGGGATGGGTGGTTGATGGCACCGGAACCGGCCAGGGCGGCGCTGGGTATGCGGGCGGGTGGGAAATCCGCCCATCGCCCCGCCCGATGAGACCGGCGGATGGGCGGGCGGGTTCCTGAGTTGAATGCTTGGTTTTCCGCGGACGGCCCCCAAAACAAAAGGGCGGCCCCGGTTCCCCAGGCCCGCCCTTCCCAAAACGGCTTAATCCCTTAAAACCCGCCGCTTACTTCCCCTGCAACAGCGAATTCAGCCGCTTCACGAACGCCGCCGGATCGTCCAACTGCGCCCCTTCGCTCAACACGGCCTGGTCGTACAGGACGTGGGCCAAATCCCCGAACTTAAGATCGTCCGGCTCGAACTTCAGCCGCACCACCAGCGGGTGGTCGGGGTTGATCTCGAAAATCGGCTTAGCGGCAGGCACGCCCTGCCCCACCGATTTCATGATGCGCTCCATGGTCCGGCTCATGCCGTAGGTTTCGCTGACCAAGCAGGCCGGGGAATCGGTCAGGCGCGCCGACACCTTCACCTCGGCCACCTTGTCGCCCAGCACCTGCTTGATGCGCTCGATCAAGGGCTCCAGCTCCTTGCTGGCTTCCTCGACATGCTGCTTGTCGGACTCGTCGGCCAGGGTACCCAGGTCCAGATCGCCCTTCGCCACCGATTGCAGTGGCTTGCCTTCGTACTCGGTGAGATAGCCGACCAGCCAATCGTCCACCCGGTCGCTCAATAGCAGGACTTCCAGCCCCTTCTTGCGCAGGAGTTCAAGGTGCGGGCTGTTCTTGGCGGCGGTGTGGCTCTCGGCGGTGATGAAATAAATCTTGTCCTGGCCTTCCTTCATCCGCGAGATATAGTCGTCCAGCGACACCGTCTGCTCGGGGCTGTCGGTGTGGGTGGAGGCGAACCGCATCAGCTTGGCGATGCGCTCGCGGTTCTTGAAATCCTCGATCGGGCCTTCCTTGAACGCCTGCCCGAATTCCTTCCAGAAGGTGGCGTATTTCTCGGGTTCGTTCTTGGCGAGGTCTTCCAACAGGCCCAGCACCTTCTTCACCGCGCCGGAGCGGATTTTTTCCAGGAGCTTGTCTTCTTGCAGGATTTCGCGGGAGACGTTCAGCGGCAGGGAATCGGAATCGATCACGCCGCGCACGAAGCGCAGATAGCGCGGCATCAGCTTCTCCGAGCCCTCCATGATGAACACCTTGCGCACGTACAGCTTCACGCCGTGCTTGTTGTCGCGGTCCCACAGGTCGAACGGGGCGCGGGCCGGGAGGTAGAGCAGCAAGGTGTATTCGTTGTTGCCCTCGACCCGGCTGTGCAAACGCGCCAGCGGCTCCTGGAAATCGTGGGAAACGTGCTTGTAGAACTCGGTGTACTGCTCTTCGCTGATTTCGTCCTTGTTCTTCGCCCACAGGGCCGAGGCGCTGTTGACGGTTTCCCATTCGATGGTCTTTTCCGCTTCGCCTTCTTCCCCGCCATAGCTCTCCTTGAGCATCACGATGGGCAGGGAAATATGGTCGGAGAATTTGCGGATGATCGAACGCAGCTTCCAGCCATCCAGGAAATCGTCCTCGCCCTCGCGGAGGTGCAAGGTGATCTGGGTGCCGCGCTCGGGCTTGTCGATGGTTTCCAAGGTGAAATCGCCCTCGCCCGCCGATTCCCAGCGCACGCCGTGGGCGGCGGGTTCGCCGGCCTTGCGGGTTTCCAGCGTGACCTTGTCGGCGACGATGAAGGAGGAATAGAAGCCCACGCCGAACTGGCCGATGAGCTGGCTATCCTTGGCCTGGTCGCCGGTCAGCGCCTCGAAGAAACGGCGGGTGCCGGAACGGGCGATGGTGCCGATATTCTCGCGCACCTCGTCGCGGCTCATGCCGATGCCGTTATCGGTAATGGTGAGGGTCCGGGCACCCTTGTCGAACTCGACCCGGATTTTCAGCTCGGCATCGCCCTCGTACAGGGCGTCGTCGCCCAGCGCGGTGAAGCGCAGCTTGTCCGCCGCGTCCGAGCCGTTGGAAATCAGTTCGCGCAGGAAGATTTCCTTGTTGCTGTACAAGGAATGGATCATCAAATGCAGGATTTGCTTGACTTCGGCCTCGAAGCCCAAAGTAACCTTGGTGTCGGCGACTGCTGTCATAGTCTCGATAGTCCTCACGGGAAGTGGATGGGAGAAGGCAAGGCGGCGCTCCCCGCCGTCGGGGCATTCGGGACGCGAGCGCCGCCTTCATGGAAATTCCGCGTTTCCCATATTGGGCCGGACGCCCCGCTTTTCAAGTGTTCCACGGCGGCGGCAGATCCGCCACGGGACTTCGCAAAACCAGCCTGATGCTACCTTTAGAAGCATAGCCACCGGCCCCCGCGCGACCCAACCAAGCACAGTCGGCGGATTCCGCCGCGCCGCCCCTGGCCGGCATCCACGGCCCCACCCAGCGAAACCAAGTACCAGAATCCCCACAAGAGTACCCATCATGTTCGTCATCATCGGTTATGTCATCGTCATCGGCGCCGTCCTGGGCGGGTTCATCATGGCCGGGGGACACCTCGGGGTGCTGATGCAGATCAACGAGGTCATCATCATCTTCGGCGCGGCGGGCGGCGCGTTCGTGGTCTCCAACAGCCCCAAGGTGCTGAAGGCCACGGTGGGCGCGGTGATCGGCAGCCTCAAAGGTTCCAAGTACAACCAAGCCTTCTACCTGGAAACCCTGACCCTGCTCTACAAGGTCTTCCTCAAAATCCGCCAGAACGGCCTCCTGTCCATCGAGGGCGACGTGGAGAACCCCGGCCAGAGCGAGGTGTTCAAATCCGCGCCCCTGGTGCTGGCCGACCACCACGCGGTCGAGTTCATCACCGACTACCTTAGGCTGATGTCCAGCGGCAGCCTGGATGTCCACCAAATCGAGAACCTGATGGACCTCGACATCGAAACCCACCACGAGGAAGGCCACGTCCCCATCTCGGCCCTGCAAAAGCTGGCCGACGGCATGCCCGCCTTCGGCATCGTGGCGGCGGTGATGGGCGTGGTGCATACCATGGAATCGGTGGGCATCCCGCCCGCCGAACTCGGCAAATTGATCGCGGCGGCCCTGGTCGGCACCTTCCTCGGCATCCTGATCTCCTACGGCTTCATCGGTCCCCTGGCCAACCTGATGGAACAGCAATTGGGCGAATCCACCAAGTATTACATCAGCATCAAGGCCGGCTTGATCGCCTCCATGAGCGGCTACGCCCCGCCCACGGCGGTGGAGTTCGCCCGCAAAGTGATGTACTCCACCGAAAGGCCGGAATTCAGCGAGTTGGAATCCCACCTCAAGAGCAGCAAATAACCGCGCCCCGCCGGAGCCGCCGCCATGGCCGAGAACCAACCCATCATCGTCAAGAAGGTCAAGAAGGGCGGGCACGGCCACCACGGCGGCGCTTGGAAGTTGGCCTACGCCGATTTCGTCACCGCGATGATGGCGTTCTTCCTGCTCATGTGGCTGCTCGGCACCACCGATCCCTCCTACCGGCAGGGCATCGCCGAATATTTCAAAGACCCCTGGAAACCCTCGGTCGCGGGCGGGGCCAACACCGGCGACGCCACCAGCATCATCAAGGGCGGCGGCGAAGACCTCACCCAATCCGAAGGCCAGGTGAAGCTGACCAACAAGGGCAAGCAGGACATCACCGCCGAGGCCGGGGAATCGGAGGAGGAGCAGAACGACAAGGACTTGGAACGCAAGGACCAAGCCCAGCTCGAAGCCATGGAGCAGAAGATCGAAAACATGATCGAAACCGACCCCCTGCTGCTGCCCTATGAAAACCAATTGCAGATCGACATCACCGAGGATGGCCTGCGCATCCAGATCATCGACGAGGAAGGCCGGCCGATGTTCGAATCGGCCAGCGCCCGGATGGCGGGCTACGCCGCGCAAATCCTCCACGAGATCGCCCCGGTCATCAACGAACTGCCCAACAAGATCAGCATCGCCGGCCACACCGACGCCAAGCCCTTCCCCGGCGGCGGCCAGGGCTATAGCAACTGGGAACTGTCCGCCGATAGGGCCAATTCCGCCCGCAAGGAATTGATCCGCGGCGGGCTCAAGGAAGACAAGATGATGCGGGTGGTGGGCTTGTCGTCCAGCGTGCCCCTGGTGAAGGACGATCCCTTGCACGCCACCAACCGCCGCATCTCGATCACGGTGATGAACAAGCACACCGCCGACGAAATCACCGAGGGCGATGGCAGCATGAATGTCTCGGCCCAAAAGCCCCTGAACATGCAGGCGCTCGAAGCCGCCAAGGAGGCCGCCAAAGCCGCCGCCCATCCCCCTCCGCCGCCGCCCGCACCCAAGGGCGTGCCCGGCACCTTGACCGGCGGCGGCAAGTCCAGCCTGGCGAAGCCGGGCATCATTCCGGGCACGCTGACCGGGCGGCAAAGCGGCGCACCGCCGCCCGCGCCCGCCGCCCCGGCCCATCCACCAGACCATTGAACGGCATGGGCGCATCGCTCTGGATCAGGATCGTCCTGGCGCAACTGGTCGCGGCGGGCTTGGTCGCGCTGGGGCTCAAAGCCGGGCTGCTGACCGGAATGGGGACCGCGACGCCCGCGCTGGCCGGGTTGGTCGGCCTCCTGGCCCTGGGCCTGAGCTGGGCCTGGCGCTTGCCGGTGTGGTGGCGGTGGATACAGGGGGGGTTCGTGCCCGCCTTGGCGGCGGCGGCTTGGCTGCATGCGCCGCCGTGGGTGTGGCTGGCGGGCTTCGCGCTGTTGTGGCTGGTGTTCCGGGGCGCTCCCCGCGAACGGGTGCCGCTCTATCTCAGCAATTCCGATACCTGGGACGCGCTGGCCGGGCTGTTGCCGAAAAAGCGGGCTTTCGCCTTGATCGATCTGGGCTGCGGCCTGGGCGGCGGCTTGGCGGGACTGGCCCGGAAATTCCCGAATGGCGCGTTCCAAGGCGTGGAATCGGCCCCGCTGCCTTGCCTGTGGGCTTGGCTACGGGCGCGGGGCCGGGCCAATCTCCGTATCCGCTGGGGCGATTTGTGGAGCGAGGATTTGGGCCGGTACGACGTGGTCTACGCCTTCCTGTCGCCCGAGCCCATGCCGGAACTCTGGCTCAAGGCCCGGCGCGAAATGCGGACGGGTTCGCTCTTGGTCAGCAATAGCTTCGAGGTGCCGGGCTGGGTGCCGGACCACGTCCTCACGCTGGACGATGCGCGGCGGACGCGGTTGTTGATCTGGCGGATGTAACCGCAAGCAACGCCCTCCCGACTTGCCCCCACCCAATACCACAGCCCCCCTTGCGCCGCAACTCCAACCGCACACACCTTTTCACAGCATTCCCGCGCATTATTCGCCTAGGATAATCCAGGGCGATGGATATAGTGATTATCAACGCCGCCGCCATCGGGCCAGCGACGGGAATACCCCCTATTTCCGCCCGATCATTTTGCGCGAGGACAGTACCATGAATAAATCCACCCTATTCCGCCCACTGCTGGGTTTTGGACTCTTATTGAGCGCTTCGGCCACTTTCGCCGCGACGCCAGTCGGGCTATGGGAAATCCGCTCCTACCGGGAACCCGGCCTCACCTTCGGAACGGTGAACCAAGTGTGCTATCTGACCAACGGCTCTTGGTATTCCCTGACCTTCCCCGGTGCCAATGGCGAATGGTTCCAAAAAGGCGACCGCATCCGCTCGACGGCCTTCTCGCCCCAAAATGGCTGGAACCACACCCTATTCGGCCAGTTCGCGAGCAATACCCTATTCACTGGGGAATATATCGGCTTTTTGAACAACCCGGCCACCCAACATCCAGACACCACGGAAAAGGGTAATTTCACAGCCGTTTTCATGAGCCGGACGTGCCCGCCGAACCCCGCGCCTTGAACCACGGCCAGGCCATCCGCGCCCCTTGCCGGACGCGGATAGCCCAGGCGCTCAAAACAAATACGGATGCGCCGCCGTGAACCCATGCACCTTGGCGCGGGGCTTGAACGTGGGCGGCAGCCAAGGCTCCGCCGTCTTGCCCGCGAGGTATTGCGCCAGCCACAACGCCTGCTGGCGGATCGGCATGACATAGGCGTAAATCCGCCCGTCGGCGCATTCGACGGCATCGCCCAGGGCGTGGATATCCGGGTCTAGGGTGCGGAGGAACGCATCGACCAAGATACCCCGGTTCACCGGAAGACCCGCCGCCTGCGCCAGGGCGGTGCGCGGCTTGAAGCCACAGGCGACCACGATGCCGTGGAAACCGCCTGCCGACCCATCCGCCAGTTTCACCGCGTAAAGTTCGCCCTCGCGCTCGAAACCCTGCACGGCGGCATCCAGCCGCACCTCGATCCCCATTCCGGTCAACACCTGGAGCAAAGTGGCCGAATCCGCCTCGACCAGTTGCCGCTCCATCAGCCTCGGGAGGGCATGGAACAGCGTCACCGCATCGCCCGCCTTGGCGAGGTCGGAACCCGCCTCGCAGCCGATCAAGCCGCCGCCCACCACCGCCCAACGCGGGATTTCGCCCCGCGCCAGGATAGCGGCCCGCTCGCGGCGCAGCCCGATCAAATCGTCCAGGCTGTTGACCACCCGGAAATCCCCGAAAGCCCGGAACGGCGGCGGAACCAGGGCGTCCGAGCCGGGTGCCAGCACCAGCTTGTCGTAGCCCAGGCTGAATTCCTCGCCAGCGCGGCGGCATCGCACGGTCTTGGCGGCACGGTCCACGGCCAGCGCCTCGACCGGGGCCAATATCTCGATACCGGCTTTGCCCAAATCGCCGAAGGATTTTAGGATGATCTTGGTTTCCACATCGTCCCGCGAGAAGCCATGGGACAGCATGGGGCGGGAGTAGTAGCCGTGGGTTTCCTGGGTCAGCACGGTGATGGCGCTGTCGGGGCTATGTTTCTTGAGTTCCTCGGCGAAGGTGATGCCGGCCATGCCGGAGCCGATGATGAGGGTGTGCATGGGGAGTCCTCTATGGAAAGCCTGGAAACGGGGAAACGCGGGATTTTCCGGCGGGTTCAGCGCGACAACGGCCTGATCCCCACACTCGCCCGCACCTTCTTCATCAAGGGCGCGCTATATTCCCGCGCCTTGGCCGCCCCTTCCCGCAAAGCCTCCTCGATCTTCTCCGGCGCTTCCATCAGGGCGTCGTAGCGCTCCCGCGCCGCTTTCAAATGCTCGTTCAGATACTCGAACAACACGCCCTTCATCTCGCCCCAGCCGATGCCTTCCTGGTAACGGCGGCGGATGGCGGTGGTTTCCTCCGGGGTGGCGAAGGCTTTGTAGATGCTATAGAGCGTGCAGGTATCCGGGTCTTTCGGGACGCCGGGCTCCAGCGAATTGGTCTTGATCTTGTTGATGAGCTTACGGAACGGCTTTTCCGCCAGGAAGATCGGGATGACGTTGTCGTAGCTCTTGCTCATCTTGCGGCCATCCAGCCCCGACAAGGTGGCGGTATCCTCGCTGATGACCGCTTCCGGCAACACGAAATGCTCGCCATAGATATGGTTGAAGCGGCCCGCGATATCCCGCGCCATCTCGATATGCTGCACCTGGTCCCGGCCCACCGGCACCTTATGGGCGTTGAACATCAGGATATCCGCCGCCATCAGCACCGGATAATTAAAGAGGCCCATGGTCACGCCCTTGTCCGGGTCGCCCTCGCCGGAATCCTCGTTGGCCTGCACCGCCGCTTTATACGCATGGGCGCGGTTCATCAAGCCCTTGGCGGTGACGCAATTCAGCATCCAGGCCAGCTCGGCGATTTCCGGCACATCCGATTGGCGGTAGAACACCGCGTTGGCGGTATCCAACCCCAGCGCCAGCCAGGTGGCGGCGATTTCCAGGGTGGAGCGGTTCACCCGCTCCGGGTCTTGGCATTTGATGAGGGCGTGGTAATCGGCCAGGAAATAGAACGGCAGCACATCGTGGCGATGGCTGGCCTCGATGGCCGGACGGATCGCGCCGACATAATTGCCGAGGTGGGGCGTGCCGGTGGTGGTGATGCCGGTCAGGACGATGGATTGGCTGCTCATGGGATTCAAGGGGTTGGGATGGACGAGGGGGCGCAATATGACACAAAGCCCCCGCCTTGCCAAACCTCGTTCCAGCGTATCCGCCCACCCCTTTGGACTTGACTCCGGCATGATGCGCCGCCACGCAATTTCGCTAGACTATAACCCGGCATTCACAGTAGGCCGCACTCCCAATCCGGGGTAAGCCATATGCTCAATCAGAACAACACCACGAGAGCGCGTGACATGGATCATCATCCCAACGAAGATGCCCTGATCGGGCCGACCCTTCCCCCCATGGCGATGAACCGCCGCAATTTTCTGGGCGTGGGGGCCACCCTGCTCGGTGGACTCTGGGCCGAACGGGTATTCCCCGAAACAGCAGATCAAGCCACCCTCCCGCCCAAGGCTTGGCGGGACTTGGAACTCCGCCTGCAAGGCCGCTTGCTCCGGCCCGGCCAAGCGGGCTTCGCCAGCCTGGCCTTGCCGAACAACCTCCGCTATGCCTCGATCCTGCCGGAAGCCATCGCCATCTGCGCCAACGCCGGGGACATCGCCCAATGCCTGCGCTGGTGCGCCGACCACGGGATGCCGCTGGCCGCCCGCGGCGGTGGACATTCCTACGCGGGCTATTCCTGTACCTCCGGCTTGATGATCAACCTGTCGGCGATCAACCAAGTCGGCTACGACAAGGCGAGTGGCAGGGTCACGGTGGGCGGGGGAGCCCGCAACGGGGCGCTCTATTCGGCGTTGCAAGCGATGGGACGCTCCGTCACCCATGGCCGCTGCCCCACGGTCGGGGCCGGGGGCTTCCTGCTCGGCGGCGGCATCGGCTTCGATATGCGGGCCAACGGCGTCGGCAGCGACAAGCTGGTCTCCACCGAAGTCGTCCTGGCCGACGGCTCCCTGGTGACGGCCAGCGCCACCCAGAACCCGGACCTGTTCTGGGCCTGCCGCGGCGGGGCCGGCGGCAATTTCGGCATCAACACCGCGTTCACCCTGGACACCTTCGCCATCGACCGGATCGTGGTGTTCTCGATCCAATGGAGCATGGTGCCCGACGACTTCATCGCCACGCTGTTCCAAACCTTGGAAGCGGCCCCGCGCGGCCTGGGGTCGCGGGTCGGCCTCGCGCCGGGCCTGGATGCGGCCAGCGGGGCACGCGGCATCAATGTCAATCTATTAGGACAGTTCAACGGCTCCGTGGACGAGTTGCGGGATATCCTCCAGCCCGTTTTCCTGATGGCGACGCCCACCGATCAAATCATCGACCGCATGCACTACTGGACGGGGCAGAGCTATATCGTCGATCCCGAAGGGGCCAGCCACTACCAGGAACGCTCGCGCTTCGTCAACGGCGGCTTGCCGGAAGCCGCCATCCCCGTCATCCGCGCTTGGCTGAGGCGCTGGAACCTCGCGGAGGGCAGCGGGCTCATCAAGTTTTTCCAGACCGGCGGCGCGGTCAACGACCCCTCGGCGGACGCCAGCGCTTTCGTGCATCGCTCCAGCCAATGGCTGGCATCCATCGGCATCCAATGGCAGGGCGATCAATCCGCCGCGGAACAGCAATGGATGCACCGCTGGCAGGATGGCTTCTACCGGGAAATCACGCCCCTGGCGGGTGGCGGCGCCTTCCAGAACTTCGTCGATCCGTCGTTGGAAAATTGGGAAACCGCCTATTACGGGACCAACCTACCCCGGTTGCGGAAAATCAAGGCCCGTTTCGATCCCGCCAACCTGTTCCGTTTCCCCCAATCCATCCCGCCCGCCCGAGCCTGACGGCCCCGGTCGGCCCGCCGGTCGTAGGCATCCGCTACACGCTTTCGTTTACAATGTCCCACCGAACCCGAGGAGCCCCCATGTTGGACTACGAAGAAAAGCGCGATTTCATCCGGATGCAGGCCGAATGCAAAATGCGGTACCGGCTGGCCGGGGAGGAAACTTATACCGACGGCCAATGCCTTAACCTCAGCGGCTCCGGCATCCTGTTCCAAGGCCCGCGGCCGTTGGAACCGGGCAAGGCCGCCGAGGTCCACCTCGTCCCCGACCACAAGATCACCCCGCCCCTGACCGCCTATCTCGAAGTGGTGCGTTGCGAAGCGGTCGGGGACGCCGATGGGCCCTACCGCATCGCCGGGGCGATCAAGGGCATCAAGGACGAATAAAGCATCCCCTGTCCGCCCAACCCGGCAGGATACCGCCATCACCGGCCCGAACCCACCCGCCCGGCCCCGTCCGGGCGGTTCCAGACGAAGATGTTCACGATCACCAAAGAAGTCTATTTCTGCTACGGCCACCGCCTGATGCGGCATCCGGGCAAATGCCGCCATTTGCACGGCCATAGCGTCAAGGCCGCCATCACGGTCCAAGCCGCCGGATTGAACGAACAGGGCATGGTCTGCGATTTCGCCGATATCGCCCGCATCGCCTCCGACTATATCGACCGCGAACTCGACCACAACCTCCTCTTGCACCGCGACGACCCGCTGGTCCCGCTACTGACCGCGGCCGGCGAGCGCTACTCGCTGCTGGACGAGCATCCCACGGCGGAATACCTCGCCCAACTCATCTACCGCCACGCCCAAAGCCAGGGACTCGCGGTCGCCAGCGTGACCCTGTGGGAAACCGCCAGCGCCTGCGCCACCTACTCCGAACCCTGATGAGCGCCTTCCACCCCCTGGACAAGGCTTTCTGGCTGCACCGGGTGTGCGAGTCCAATTACCAAAAGCTCTCCGACCTCATCCCCGGCCTCGCCGGGATCGAGGCGTCCGCCACCGCCCTGGCCGGCGGCAAGCCCGCCCTGCACCTGCATGTGCTGGAACGCTCCCGCTATACCCTGCTGCTGGAACTGACCCACGCCTTCGCCCCCGGCCAGGGCATGGCGCTGGAACCCAAGGTCAGGATCAGGGTCTGCCTGGACGCCAAGACCGCCGAGGCGCTGTGCGACACCCACCACCCATCGGTCTGGGAGGCGCTGGAGGCCGCGCCCAGCCCGCGCCGGGTGCTGGATTACAAATGGGGGCTGAATTATTTCCTGGCCCGCTGGCTGGACCATTGCCTGTCCAGCGATTACCGCTTCGGCGAAACGCGGGCCGGGCAGGAAACTTGCTTGGCGGTATCCTAGACGCAATGGCGTTCAGCTTGGATCAAGCGGTGCCCTGGGGCCGGTCGTTCGAGGAATACCGGGCGATGTTCGCGTTATCGGAGGCAGATTTGCAGCGCCGGATACTCGGCTGCGGCGACGGCCCGGCCGGCTTCAACCGCGAATGGACCCGGCGCGGCGGCGCGGTGCTGTCGATCGATCCGCTATACGCTTGCTCCGCCGGGGCCATCGCGGACCGCATCGCCGCCACCTATCCCGAAGTCATGGCCCAAACCCGCGCCAACGCCCATGAATTCGTGTGGGACCACATCGCCTCGGTGGAAGCGCTGGGCCGGGTCCGCATGGCGGCGATGCGGGAATTCCTGGCCGACTATCCACGGGGACGGGCCGAAGGCCGCTATGTCGAGGGTGGCCTGCCCCAGTTGCCCTATGCGGACGGCAGCTTCGATTTGGCGCTCTGTTCCCATTTCCTATTCCTCTATAGCGCCCATTTCCCGGCGGAATTCCACTGGGCCTCGGTGCGGGAATTGTGCCGGGTCGCGGCGGAAGTACGCATCTTCCCGCTGCTCGAACTGGGTTCGGCGCGGTCCCGCCATCTGGATGGCGTGCTGGAACGGCTGGCCGGGGCCGGTTTCGCGGCGGAGGAAATCCGGGTGGATTACGAGTTCCAGCGTGGCGGCAACCGCATGTTGCGGATCGCGCCCCGAATTCACCAGCGGTAGACCGCCCGCACCCGGTTCCCCGCCCCCAGGAACTCCACCGACTCGCACAAATCCTCGACCAAGCCGATACCCCGCCCGCCGTGGCGCGGGGATTGGCGGAAACCGCGCCGCCAGCGCTCGTAATCGAAGCCCGGCCCGTCGTCCTCGATCCCGATTTCGAGCCGCCCGCCATCGCCGTCCGGCCAGGCCGCGAGGCTGATATGGATGCGGCCCCGTTCCAATCCGGCCAGGCGCTCGCGCCGCTCGCGGAAATAGCGGGCGAAGCCTTCCGGGTCCGCCTTGACGCGCGATTCCAGCCGCAGCACCCCGTGGTCCAGGGCGTTGTTGAACAACTCCGACAGGATGGTGAACAAGGGCTGGCGGCACCCCCTCAAGCCTTGCAGGTCGACCAGGGTATCCACCAGCAAGGGCACCACGTCCAGGCGCTTGAGGGCGGCGGCGCCCAGTTCCAACTCCCAATGCCAATCGACCACCGGGACCGCCACCGGGCCGGGCGCGGGCGGGAGGGCTTCCCCACAGGCCGTCCCGGCGACGGGCGGGTCGAGCGCGGACCCGCCGCAAGGAATCACCGCCAAGGTGAGGTCGTCCTCCTGGGGCGCGGCGGCGGTGAAACGGTCCAGCCCGTCCACCAAACGCCCGAACGCGCCCGCGCCCCCCGCCAAGCAGGACCAGACCCGCTGTTCGCCGAAGCATTCCCCCTGGGCATCGCGGGCCTCGACGATACCATCGGTCATGACCACGATCTGGTCGTCCGCATCGACCGCGATCCAGCGCAATTCGCACGGCCCGATTTCGTCCAATATCCCCAGGGGGATCGAGGACGAAGGCACGCGCTCCTTGAGGCTCCCCGCCGCCCCGCCCAGCACCAGCACATCGGGCAGACCGCTGTTGCGGATGCCGGCCCAGCACCCCTCCCCGTCCAGGCACACCAGCGCCGCCGCCAGGAACATGCCGGTGGGCAGGGTACGCCTCAGCTTGCGGTTGATCTCGACCAGGATTTCGGCGGGCGCGAAGCCCTTGGCGGTCATGCCGCGGAACACATCCGCCGCCGGCAACGCCCCGATGGCGGCCGCCAGCCCATGCCCGGTGAAATCCCCCACCAACACATGCAAGGCGCCGGAAGGGCTGCGCTCGACCAAGAGGATGTCGCCGCTGAAAACCGAGGCCGGGCGCTGTAGGCCATGGATCGCGGCGAGTTGGGCGGGATCGGCCATGGCGGTCTTGGCATAGACCTGCCGGGCCAGTTCCTGCTCGAAGACCAACTCTTCCTGCTGGGCGCGGGCGGTGCGGCACAGTTGCGCCACCCGCCCGAATACGGCGAGCTTGGCCCGGAGTTGCACCGGATCGACCGGCTTGGCGAGGAAATCGTCCACGTCCGCGTCTTCGTCCCGGTCCGCCTCCATCCGCCCAACCAGTTCGTGCGCCTCGGCCGGGGTGGCGAGGACGATCACCGGCACGAAGCACCCGCCCGCCGCCGCCTTGATGCGCCGGGCCACCGCATGGCACCCCTGGCCGATAGCGGCGGCGTCCATGAAGACGATACCGGGGGCAAACCGCCGCAACCCTTCGAGGGCGGCTTCGCCGGAACGCGCCTCGACCACCACGAAACCCCGCGCCTCCAAGCCGGCCACCAGCGGACGGACACCGGACGGGTCGTCATGCAACACCAGCGCCTTGCCACCGTCTTCCATCCGGGGGCGCATCGGAACGGATCGTGTCATGGATCGCCTCGCATTTTCTTGTTCATCCCGGCCCGGCCCCCGGGACCGACCCAACCCAGCCCCGCCGTCAACGGTTACAATCCCCAGGACTTCGCTTCCGGATTCCCACATCATGCATCGATCCTTCCTATTCTACGCGGCGGCGGCGGCCGGGCTGGGCGTGGCCCTGGGCGCGTTCGGGGCGCACGGACTCAAATCCACGCTGACCGAGGCCCAGATGGCCACCTACCGCACCGCCGTGGATTACCAAATGTGGCACGCCCTGGGGTTGGGCCTCGTCGGCCTATGGGCGGAGCGCCACCCCGGACTCAAATTATTGCGCTGGGCCGGCGGCCTGATGCTGGCCGGGATACTGTTGTTCTCGGGCAGCCTATACCTGCTCAGCCTGGGCGGAGGGCGCTGGCTGGGCCTGATCACGCCCTTCGGCGGCACGGCCTTCCTCGCGGCCTGGCTGGCGCTGGCTATCGCCGCCCTGCGCCGGTCCGGTGACACTTGAAACGCAGGCCCGGCCCGTTTCCCGGAACCCATGGCTGTCGATGTCTGGCGATTTTTACGCCCATAGCCCGCCATCCCGGAAATTCGGGCCGGAAATCAATGCAATAGCCCTCAGGACCATGTCTCAAGCCGGAAAAGCGCTCCAAGATGAACCACGCTTACGGGCGCGGACGCCCAAAGCGTCGATAAATCTTACAAACCCAGCCCATCGGCCAATGCCGACGGCGGCGTCCCCATCCGGCGGCCCATCGGCGAACACCCGCGCTGCCAAAAACAATAGCTTGGTTTTCAGCCACTTGCTGGAATGCCCGGCTATCATGCCCGCCCCGGCACCATTCCATGGTACGGAGGCGCACACCCTTGGTTCCATACGGCACGGAACCTGCTTAAAATAGCCCGGCAAAACCGCTCAAATCGTTATAAGCCTTTGAGTAGCTTATAAAAAAAGTTATTATTGGCTTTACAGGGCGGCATAGCCGCTGGGAATGCACACGAAAAAAAACAAGAAAAGCAGCCTCCCCCAGCGGCAGTCTTTGCCAGGAAAAACCCGGCGTAAAGCGAGCCTGGGGAAACCCGCCCGTCGCCGACATCCGTCCGGCCACAACGTCCCGCCTTCCCCGCCATGGAAGACACCTTGCCATACCGGGAAGTGGACTGGTCGTGCCGAAAACCGATGCGGATTGCGCGGCGGCCCGTTCCTCCCCCGCACGGCCCCATACCGTACCCGTCCCCATACGGTGGCGGGACACCGATCCGCCCATGCCCGTCCGAATTTTGGAGAGAACCCAGCATGAACCTTCTAACCGACCCCGTATTCAGGGTCCAGGCCGCGGGTGGCAACGACGCCACGACCCTGCCCGGCCTGCTGGCGCTGCTCGGGCAGGACCGGGTGGAATCCCTGCCCGGCCTACAGCGGCATCAGGAAGACGCTTTCCACATGTTCCTGTGCTATCTGGCCGGGGCGGCGCTGGTGGGTGCCGGGGCGGACGACCCACGGCAAACGGCGGATTTCTGGCGGGCAGCGCTCAGGACCATGGCCGGGCGCGGCAACGATAGCGCCTGGTCGCTGCTGGTGGCCGACCCCACCCAGCCGGGTTTCATGCAGCCCCCGCTGGCTTCCCCGGAGGAGTTCGAGCGCGAATTCAAGACCGAGCGCCAGACCCCGGACGCCATCGACGTGCTGCTCACCGCCAAGAACCACGATATCAAAGCCACCAAATCGCTCTCGCCCAGCCCGGACGAATGGGCCTACGCCTTGGTCAGCCTGCAAACCATGTCCGGCTACATCCTCAAGCACCAAGGCATCGCCCGCATGAACAGCGGCCTCGGCAGCCGGGCCTGCGTCTCGGTGGTCTACGGCGAAACCCTGGGCCACCGCTGGGAACGCGATACCCGCAAGCTATTGGCCCTGCGCCCCGATTTGCTCCGCGCCCCCTGGCCCTACCGCGCCGACGGCCTGGTGCTGACCTGGCTGCACGCCTGGAACCGCAAGACCAGCCTCGACCTCGACCAGCTCGACCCCTTCTTCATCGAAGTCTCGCGCGGGGTGCGGCTGGTGTGGCAGGAAGGCCGCATCGTCGCCCGCACCGCCACCGAGCAAGCCCCGCGCATCAACGCCAAGGCCCATAACGGCGTGCTGGGCGACCCCTGGATTCCCATCAACCGCAACGACCCCAAGAAGGGCGAATCGGCCCTGACCGTGGGCGCGTCCGGTTTCACGCCGGAACTGCTGCGCAACCTCTTGTTCGAGGACGGCTTCGAACTCGCCCCCATGCAGCGCCCCGACCAGGGCCGCGACCACCAGCCGGTGCAATTCACCGCCTCGGTCCTGGTCCGGGGCCAGGGTACCACCGATGGCTTCCGCACCGCCCAAATCCCCATCCCCGCCCCCGCCGCCCGGCGGGTGTTCCAGCAAGGCCCGGAGCGCGAGCGGCTGGCCCGCCTCAGCAAGACCGCCCTGACCGACGCCGCCGAACTCCAGAACCGCGCCCTGAAACCGGCGGTGTTGTCCCTCTTGCAGGCGGGTTCGGACCGCATCGATTTCGAGAAGCGCGAAATCACCGCCTGGTGGCAGCAAAGCGCCCGCCGCTACGCCAACGCCTGGGGCGCGGTGTTCTTTGTCTGGCTATGGGAAGCGGGCGAATCGGACTCCGACGCCGAGGCCCTGCGCAACTGGCATCTCAGGCTCAAGGACTGCGCTTGGAACGCGCTGCTCGAAGGCATCACCAGCTATCCCGGTCGCGAAGGCCGCCGCTACCGGGCGCGGATCCGCTCGGAAAACATCTTCCAGCGCAACCTGCTCAAACTATTCCCCGAATTGAAGGAGCTTCCGCATGACCCCGACCCCGCCGCAGCCGTTTCCACCCGCCACCACGGTGGATGCGCTGGGCCGAATCTTAGCCTCCCATGAACTGCCGCCGGGCGACCGGGCCGCGCTCCGGCGCATGATCCCGGCCCAGCGCCCGCCCCTGGCCTTCTTCCGGCTGGCCTGCCGCGCCCTGCCCCCCGACTGGGAAACCCACCACCGCGAATGGACCACCGTGGTGGCGGGTATGGCCCTGATGTGCCCGGACCCCCACCGTCCGGGCCGCGCCGTGGGCGTGGCGCTGGCCGAGGCCGGGCTGTCCGAATCGCGGCTGGAACGCCTCCTGGTCGCCGAGGGCGAATTCCTCGGCACCACCCTGCTCCGCACCGCCTATTTCCTGGGTGCCAAACAACTGCCGCTCGACTGGACCGAATTCGCCCGCCTGCTATTCGTCACCGACCGGGACGAGCGGGAAACGGTCCGCCTCGCCATCGCCCGGGATTTCTACCGCCCGCCGGAAGCCCGGCCCAGAAGGAATTGACACGCATGTTCGTACAGATCCATACCCTGACCTCCTATCACGCGGCCCTGTTGAACCGCGACGATGTCGGCCTCGCCAAGCGGATTCCGTTCGGGGACGCGCCGAGGCTCCGGGTTTCCTCCCAATGCCTCAAGCGCCATTGGCGGGCCGCGCTGGCCCAGGACACCGGGCTGCCCGGCGCGATCCGCTCGCGGCAGTTCTTCGCCCGCGAAATCCTGCCCCGGCTGGTCGCCGCCGACCTGCCCGAGGATTTGGCCCGGCGCTTGACCCGGCGGCTGATGGAGAAGCTGATCGACGGCGGCACCGAGGACGGCGAATCCCTGGCGCTGAAACAAGCGGTGCTGTTCGGCAAGCCGGAGGCGGATTATCTGGTGGCGCTGCTGGAGAAATGCGCGGCGGCGGGGGACGGGGACGCGGCCATCGGCGCTTTGGACGCCCATTTCAAGGCCGAGAAAAAGAACCTCAAGGCCATGCTGCGCCAGGCCGGTTACGGCAATCTGTTCGCGGGGATCGAGGGGGCCCTGTTCGGCCGTTTCGTGACTTCCGATGTGCTGGCCCGTTCCGACGCCCCGGTGCATGTGGCCCACGCCTTCACCGTCCATCCCCTGGATACCGAAGTGGATTATTTCACCGCCGTGGACGAACTCAACCGCATCAACGAGCCGGGCGCGGCCCACGCCGGGGATATGGAGCTCGGCAGCGGCCTGTTCTACGGCTATGTCGCGGTGGATATCCCGCTGCTGGTTTCCAATTTCTGCGGCTGCGATATCCGCGATTGGCGCAACCAGGACGCGGCCACACCCCGCGCCGTGCTGCGGCACTTGATCCGGGCCATCGCCACGGTGTCGCCGGGGGCCAAGCTCGGGGCCACCGCGCCCTATGCCTACAGCGAATTCGTGCTGCTGGAAGCCGGGCATCAGCAACCCCGCAGCCTCGCCAACGCCTATCTGCAAGCCCTCGACCACCGGGGCGACCTGATGCAGAACGCCATCGACCGCCTCGACGGCCACCTCGACAGCCTGGAGGCGATGTACGGCCCCACCAGCGAAGCCCGCGCCCTCAGCACCAACCGCGACTGGCCCGGAACCGGCCCGGCCCGGCAGCCTTTGGACGCCGCCATCGCGCACATCCTGGACGCCGCCCTCGGAGCCTAGCCCATGGATATCCTGCTGCTGCGGTTCGACGCGCCCTTGATGAGCTTCGGCGCGGTCATGGTGGACCAGCATGGTCCCACCGACCGCTTTCCGGGGCTGTCGATGCTGGCGGGCTTGTTCGGCAACGCGCTGGGGCTGCGCCATGGCGACGCCCACGCCCTGGAAGCCCTGCAAAACCGCATCGAATACGCCGCCCGCTGGGATATCGAGCCCAAGGAATTGCTGGACTACCACACGGTGGACCTGGGCCAGGCCAAGATGTCCGAACCCGGTTGGACCACCCGCGGCGAACCCGAACACCGCACCGGCGGCGCGGCGGCGGCGCAGGGCATCCACCAGCGCTACCGGCATTATTGGGCCAACGGGGTGATGACCCTGGCGGTGGGCCTGCGGGGGGAAGGGGCCGAACCCTCGGCGACGACCCTGGCGGAACGGCTGCGCCAGCCGGCGCGTCCCTTGTTCCTGGGGCGCAAGACCTGCCTGCCCAGCGCCCCTTTGCTACTGGGGCGGGCCGACGCCCCCGACGTGGTCGCGGCGCTCCGGACGGCCCCGGTGGCGCGGCGACCGGGCCATGTTCCCGCCACCCGGATGGCGGCCTGCTGGCCGCTGGGCTTCGGCGAAATCGGGCCGGGCCGCCGCGTCCCGGTCTACGACCGGCGCGATTGGCGCAACCAGGTCCACGCCGGGCGGCGGCAACGCTACGAAGGCTGGCTGGAGGTCGGCACCCCATGAACCCGCGCCTCTACATGCTGAACCTGGACCTCGATACCGAGGCCTTGATCCGGTTCGCGCAGGATCAAGGACTCAACCACGGCCACGACGAAGACCTGGGCTACGCGGCCCATGCCTGGCTCGCGGCCTGCTTCGGCGAACTCGCGCCCAAGCCCTTCCGCCTGCTCAACCATCACGGGCCGCATCTACGGCTCCTGGCCTACAGCGAACACGACAGCCAAACCCTGCTGGACCGCGCCGCCGCCGCGCCGGAAGCCCGGAAGGCGCTGCATCCCACCGGTCCCGTCCACGCCGCCCTGGCCGGGAATTGGCGGGTCGGCGACCGGCTGGACTTCGAATTGCTGGCCTGTCCCGTCACCCGCCGGGACCAGAGCGAAAAGGACGTGTATCTCCGGCGCTTGGAAAACCCGCCACAGGGCCAGCCCCCGCCGGAACGCGGCGCGGTCTACCGCGACTGGCTGGCCGCGCAACTGGCCGGGGCGGCGGATTTGGAAAGCTTCCGGCTGGAAGGCTTCCATCTGGTCCGCATCCTCCGGCGGACCCAGGCCACGGCGACGGCGAAAACCCGCACGGCCCCGGCCATCACCCGGCCCAGGGCGCTGTGCCGGGGCGGGCTGCGCATCGCCGACCCCGAACTTTTCCAAAGCCTGCTGAAACGCGGCATCGGGCGGCACCGGGCCTTCGGCTATGGCATGTTGCTCTTGCGGCCCGGCGCGGGTATAAGTTGACCTTTCCCTCCCCCGCCACCGCGGGGATCGACCGGTAGCGGCCAAAACGGACGCTAACACGACCCACTTCCCCGCCCACGCGGGGATCGACCGATATTGCTGTGGACGACGAAGCTGCAAGACCGCTTCCCCCGCGCCGGCGGGGATAGACCTTACTAGGGCTTATTGCAAACGCCACGGTAAACCCTTCCCCGCCCACGCGGGGAACCGCCTCCCGCCCCCAGGAACCCGCCTTCCACGGGGGGCGGGCCAAGGCATCCGGCTCAGTGCCCGCCCGCCTCCTGCGCCAAGACCCAGGGCGCGACCACCACCGCCCTCAGCGTCTGCCCCGTGGCTTCCCAGCGCTGGGCATGTTCGTCGGTGGCGCGGACCACCCGGCCCGCGTCCAGCCAGCCCCGCAAGGCCCCGGCGTCGTCCGCCGCGACCCGCGCCGCCACCTCGACCAGGTCCAGGCCGGGGGACACCGCGACCACGACGCCCCTGGCGAAATGCCGCTGCAAATCACCCCAGGAAATCAGGCCGGTCTCGGCGGCCAACTTCCTATGCAACTCGGTCGTTTCCATCGCTTCCACCCCAAAAGCCGCCAGTATAGGGCAAGCCGGCTCAAGCCGGACCGCTCCCGCCCCGCGCCTCGGGTTCGACCGCCAACACCCGCTCCGCCAAGCGCTCGCCCGCCTCGGTCAACGGATGGAACACCACGTCCGCGCCCACCCGGTACAATTCCGGGTCTTCGTGGGAATGGAAGGCCGTGGTGCCGATGGAGCCCTGGAACCCCAAGGCCCGCAGGCGCTCCACCGTGGTCCGCCGGGCCTCGAACTCCGGCAAGGTCAGGATCACGCCCTTGATCCGGCCCCAGGAGAACGCCTCCCACAACTCGGGGTCCTCGGCATCGCCGTAATGCACGCGCAAGCCCTGGTCGCGGTATTTGCCCACCCGTGTCGGGTCGGCGTCCAGGCCCATCACCCGCGCCCGGTGGCCGTCCAGGGCCAGATAGGCGGCGGTGCCGGTGCGGCCCATGCCGATCACCAGCCATTCCGCCGCGCCGGTGCTGACCGGCAGGCGGTCGGGATGCCTGCCCTTGCGCTCGTAGCGCACCAGCCAGGGTTCCAGCCAGGAGAACAAGCGGTGCGACACCCGGTTCAAGGGTGCCGCCAAGGCCAGCGATCCCGCCACCGCGCAGGCCAGCACCGGTCCCCATTCCGCCGCCAGCAAGCCGCCCTCGATCACCACGGCGGACACGATCAAGGTGAATTCGCTGTAGGTCGTCAAGGCCAACGAAGACACGAAGGCCGTGCGGGCGCGCAGCCCCACCACCAGCAGCAAGGCGAAGAACAACACCCCCTGCAAGGGCAGCAAGGCCAGGAGTTGCAAGGCCCGCAGCGCATCCGCCTGGGTGGGGAGGCCCGCCAAGCCGATTTGCAGGAAGAACGCGACCAGGAACACCTCCTTCAAGCTCCAGAGCTTCTTGGCGAGTTCGCCCGCGTCGCGGTGGCCCGCCAACAGCATCCCCATCAGCAAAGCCCCCAAATCGCCCGCCACGCCCACGGTCTCCGCCAATTTGCCGCCGGCGAAGGCCAGCAGTATCCCCAGCAGCAATTGCAATTCGTCGCCCCGCCCCGCCTCGAACAGGCGCGCGACCAAAGGCCGCAACAAGGGCAAGGCCAACAGGCCCAGCGCCCAGGTCGAAGGCCGCTGCCCGCCCGCCACCGCCAACAAGGCCACGGCGACGATATCCTGCAAGATGAGGATGCCCAGCACCGTCCGGCCATGGAAGGTGCCGAGCTCGCGGTTGTCCTCCAAGACCTTCACCGCCAGGACCGTGCTGGAAAACCCCAGGCTCGCGCCCAGCACCAGGCCCCCGGTCAAGCGCTGGTCCTGCATCAGGAAGGCCAGCCCCGACACCCCGGCCACGATGAGCAAATGCAAGCCCCCGACCCCCAGCACCTCGCGCTTGACCAAGGTCGAAAAATTGAGCTTCAGCCCGACCGTGAACAACAACAGCAGGATGCCGTTCTCGGCCAGATGGGACAGCACCGCCTCGGAGCGTATGCCGAGCAGATAGAGCCCATAACCGGCGGCGAGATAACCGACCAAGGGTGGCAAGAACAATCGGCAGGCCAAGAGGCCCGCGATATAGGCGGCGCTGATCCAGAGCAATTCCATGGTGGGTGGGTTCCGGCGGAAGGGAGGGCGGGATTCTGCCCCATTTCGGAGCTATCTTCGCCGATTGCCGCCGCCGGGAAAAGCCGCGTTCCGTCGAACGGAGGGCCGGAAGGCGGACAGCCCGGCCCGGAACCCCGCAAACCAGGCCCAAACGCCACCCAGCGTCCGGGCCACGGTCAGGCCAGCTTGAACCCCCCCACCATCACGATCAATTCCCGCGACTGGTCCTCCAGGCTGGCGGCGGCGGCGGCGGCTTGCTCGACCAGGGCGGCGTTGCGCTGGGTCGCCTCGTCCATGTTGGCCACCGCCAGGGCCATTTGCTCGATGCCCTTGGATTGCTCGCGGCTGGCCCCGCTGATATGGGTGACCAAACCCGCCACCCGGTGGAACGATTCCACCACCTCGCCCACCGTGGCCCCGGCCTGGTGCACCAACTGCCCCCCGGCCTCGACCTGGGCCGTGGTCGCGGCGATCAAGGCCTTGATTTCATGGGCGGCCTGGGCGCTGCGCTGGGCCAGCGCCCGGACCTCGGTCGCCACCACCGCGAAACCCCGGCCCTGCTCGCCCGCCCGCGCCGCCTCGACCGCCGCGTTCAGCGCCAGGATGTTGGTTTGGAAAGCGATGCCGTCGATCACCCCGATAATATCGGCGATGCGCTTGGAACCCTGCTGGATATCCTCCATGGTCGCGACCACCCGCCGCATCAGTTCGCCGCCGCGGGTGGCGGTGGCGTTGGCCGCTTCCGCCAGGGCGTTGGCCTGCGTGGCGTTCTCGGCGTTCTGCTGCACGGTGGCGCTGAGCTGGCCCATGGACGAGGCCGCCTGGTCCAGGCTGGCGGCTTCCTCCTCGGTGCGCCGCGACAAATCCATATTGCCGGCCGCGATCTCGCTGGCCGCCGTGTGTATGGCCTCGCTGGATTGTTTGATCCCGCCGACCACCGACCGCAACCGGGCCACGGTGGCATTGGTGTCGTCCTTCAAGCGGCCCAGGGTGCCTTCGTAGGCGGCCTCGACCTGGCGGGTCAGGTCGCCGGTGGAAACGGCGTGCAACACCCGCGTCACCTCGGCCACGCCCTCGGCGCTGGTCTCCAGGAAACGATTGATGCCCCGCGCCAAATCGGCGAAAAAGCCCTGCTTGTCCCCCAGCGCCAAGCGGCGACCGAAATCGCCCTGGGCGGCGGCGGCGACGATCTCCCCGATTTCGCGCTCGACCGCCACCTCGGCGGTGCGGTCGCGGAACTCCGCCACCATGCCCAAGCGTTCGCCCTGTCCACCCAGCACCGGGTTGAACGCCGCCGCCAAGCGCCGCCCGCCGAATTCCAACTCCGCCAGTCCGACGCCGTCCAGACCGGCCCAGCGCCGGGCCTCGGGATGCAGGCGGTCGATCCTGCCGCCGACCATATTCCCGGCGTCGAATTCCGGCCAATCGCGGCGGATGGCGGCCTCGGCCTCCTGGAAGATGCGCCGCGCCGCCGGGTTGGCGTAGATGATGGCCTGTCCGGGATCGGCGATCATGACGCCGGTGCTGACGTTGTCCAGGGCGATCTTGATCCGGGCCATGGCCTCGGCGGCGCGGTGTTCGCCATCGAGGCGGTCCAGCAATTGCCCCCGCATCCGTTCGATGGCGGCCATCAGGCTGTCGCGGTCGCCGCTACGCAAGGCGATTTGGGCGGATAGATCGCCGTCGGCGATACGGTGGGCGATGGTGGCGGCGGTGTCCGGTTCCCCGCCCAATTGGCGCATGACCGCGCGGGTGATGGCGAAACCCAGGCTCCCCACCAGGCCCGAGACCAACAGCACGCCGATCCAGGTTTGCCACACGGCCTCGGTCTGGAACTCCACGGCCCGGGCGGCGGCTTGCTTGGCCAAACCGGCGTTGTATTTGGCGTGTTCCTCGAGCAGGGTTTGCAGGGTCCGGCCTATCGGGGTGAGGCGGTCGACGGCGTCGCGGACCGGCCTCTTGTCCGTTTTGCCGCCCAGGGCCAGCACCTCGGCGATCCCGGCCTGGTATTGGGTCCAATGCTGTCGCTCGGTGTCCAGGAAATGCCGGTCCTTCTCGTCCGAAACCAGCGTCTCGTAGGCCCGGAGCGCCCCGGACAGGCCACCACGGGACTCCTGCAATTCCTGCTCCAGCTTGGCGGCCTTGGCCGGGTCCTCGTTCAACACATAGCGCAACACCCGCACCCGGACCTGCCCGAAATACTTCACCGCCTCGTTCACCCCGACCAGGGAGGGCACGCTGCTGGCATTGGCGAAATTGGCGGCGGCGAACACCTGTTTGATCTGATAATTCGCCAAGACCGCGACGCCCGCCAAGCCGAACAGTCCCAGGCCGACGAGCAGCAGGATTTTCCTGGCGACGGTCATTCTGATTTTCATTATGGAATCCCCCTTGCTTTGGAACACCGGCGGTCCGCCAGAGGGTGGGCGGTGCCGTGTTCCCCGGCAAGTATGGCACGGGGTTCCGGGAACGGCGGGCGGGGGGAATCGGGACCGGAGCTTCGGAGCGGCGGGCGGGAATCAAGCCGCGGGCGGCGGGGTGGCGGCGCACCGGCGCAGGGCGTCCAGCAGGCGGTCGATTTCCTGGGCCGTGTTGTAGGCCAGGAGTCCGATCCGCAGCCAACCGCCGTCCGCTTCCACCCCCAGCCGCTGGCACAGGCCCAGGGCGTAGAAATTGCCATGCCAGGTGAAAATGCCTTGTTCGCCCAAGACCCGCGCCAACTGGGCGGGCGTCCAACCGGCCAAGCGGAGCGCCACGGTGGGCGTGCGGTTCGCGGTCCGGGCGGGATCGGCCTCGCCATAGACCCGCAGCCCCGGAATCCCGGCCAACCCCGCCAGCAAATGGCGGGACAGGCCGCGCTCGTAGTCGCGGCTGGCGGTCATGGCGGCGACCAGGGCCGCACGGCGGTCCCCGGCCCCAGGGGCGACCTCGCGGCCCAGCGCCTCCAGATATTGCAGGGTCGCCAGCACCCCGGCCAGGGCTTCATGGTTCTGGGTGCCGGTTTCCCAGCGCCCCGGCACGCTGTCCGGGGCCGGGGCCAGCTTGTCGGGGCGGAGCCGGGCCAGATGCGCGCGCTTGCCGTACAACACCCCGAGATGCGGCCCGTAGAATTTATAGGCGGAACAGGCCAGGAAATCGCAATCCAGCGCCCCGACATCGATGGGACCGTGCGGGGCGTAATGCACCGCGTCCACGAACGCCCACGCCCCCGCCGCATGGGCCAGCCGCACCACCTCCGCCACCGGATTGACCGTGCCGACCGCGTTGGAGGCATAGCCCACCGCCACCAGCCGGGTGCGGGGATTGAGCTGGCGGGCGAGATCGTCCAGGTCCAGGCGGCAATCCTCGGGATGGATATCGACCACGCGCACCACGACGCCCCGCTCCTCCAGGGTCCGCCACGGGCAGACATTGGCGTGATGATCGAGCCGGGTGACGACGACCTCGTCCCCCGCCACCAGTTCGCGGCCCAGGGCGCGGGCCAGATGGAAGGCCAGCGTGGTCATATTGGCCCCCAGCACGACCTCGTCGGCGGCGCAGCCCAGGAAATCGGCCAGCGCGGCGCGGGCCGCGCCGATCAAGGCGTCGGTCTCGCGGCTGGTGACGAAGGCGCCGTGGGTGTTGGCGTTGGACGTGACCAGATAGCGGGCCATGGCCTCCACCACCGTGCCCGGCACCTGCGCCCCGCCCGGACCATCGAAGAACACCGGCACCCGGCCCTCGATCTCCTCGGCCAGGGCCGGGAACCAAGCGCGGACCCAAGCGGGGTCCAAAGGCCGCGGCCCCTGTCCTGCCACCGGTTTGTCCATGGCGACCGCCCCGGCCTATTTGATGAGGGAGACCGGCAGGTCGGCGATGTGCAAGACCTTGGCCGGCACCGAACCCGTGAAGAAAGCAGCGAACGGGCTGCGGCCACTGGCCCCCATCACGATCTCGTCGCAGTCCTTTTCCCTGGCGTATTGGACGATCACCTCGGCGGGGTCGCCCACGCCGATATGGATTTGATAGGGGATGCCATCGGCGTCCAGGCGCTCGCGGATCGGGGCCAGCACCTTCAAGCCCTCCTCCTGGTGGAATTGGCGGATTTGCTCGCCATCGATGAACATCCCCACATCGCCGTGCAAAGCCGGGCGCACGGTGAGCAGATGCACCTCGACCGGCGGTTTGTACCAAGCCAGCCGGGCGTACAAATGCTCGGCCAGACGTAGGGAACTCGGGGAATCGTCCACGGGGATCAGCAATTTAAGCATAGGGATTCTCCATCAATCGGGCTTGGCGGTAGGGTCGGGGTCTTCGGCCAGGAGGTCCACCAAGGCCGGCGGCTTGGCGGCGGCGGCGCGGCGGGCCAGGGTTTTACCCACCCCGACCACGGTGGCGGCGGTGGCGAGCGGGATCAGGATATGCAGGGCTTCGTGGGTCTCGAACCAAGCCAACAACACCGGATCGGTGACCAGCATCTCGCCCGATACATAGCCCAGCAAGGCCGCGCCCACGGTGATGATGACCGGGAAGCGGTCCATCAGCTTGAGGATCAGGGTGCTGCCGAACACCACCAGCGGGATGCTCACGCCGAGGCCGATGACCAGCAAGGGCAGGCTGCCCTTGGCCGCCGCCGCCACCGCGATCACATTGTCGAGGCTCATCACCAGATCGGCCAGCAAGATGGTGCGGATGGTGCCGATCAAGCCCTGGGGCTTGTCGCCGCCGTGGCCGCCTTCCTGCTCGGGCAGCAGCAGTTGCACCGCGATCCAGAACAACAAGCCGCTGCCGATCAGCTTGAGATAGGGGAGTTTCAGCATCTGCACCGCCACCAGGGTCAGCACCACCCGCATGAAGATGGCGGCGAACGAACCCCAGAGGATGGCCTTGCGGCGTTGCGCCTCCGGCAGCGAGCGGGCCGCGAGGGCGATCACCACCGCGTTGTCGCCGGACAGGATGATATTGACGAGGATGATCTGGCCCAGGCCGATCCAGAATTGGGGGTCCATCAGTAGGTCGGGCATCCGATTGTCTCCAGGACTGCGTTGGGTTCCGGGTTGGGGGATGGGCGGCGGACGCGGCGGGACCGCGCAAAGGGCCGCGATTGTAGCAGGCGGCGGCGAATATCGCCCGGCCATGGCGGCATTGTAGGCGAGCGGCACCGGACTTACACTCCGGTTCCACAACCCCATCCCGACGATAAAGGAACGACACCATGCCCATCAAACGTCCCCAGCCCAACCGTGCCAAGCTCGACAAGGTCGTCGCCGACGCCCGCCGCGACAAGGAAGACCGGGAAAAAGGCTACCGCGAACAAGCCCTGAAGCTCTATCCCTGGGTCTGTGGCCGCTGCGCCCGCGAGTTCGACCTGAAGAACCTGCACGAACTCACGGTACACCACCGCAACCACAACCACGACGACAATCCGGCGGACGGCAGCAATTGGGAGCTACTGTGCTTGTACTGCCACGACGACGAGCATCAGCGCCATATGAACGCCGCCCTCTACGGCAAGGGCGCGGCGGAAAAACCCAAGGAAACCGGAAGCTTCAAGGCGTTCGCGGGGTTGGGGGATTTGCTGAAAAAAGAATGAGGCGGGAAGCGGCGCGGCCACCCAAGGCCGCGCCTATCGGACCGGAAGCCATCGCTTCAGCGGCAAGGCACTTTCAAATACCCGCCATCGCTGGAATGGTCCCCGGCGATCCGCAGGAATTGCAAGGTCAATAATAATTCGGCCAGGCGCACTTCGCGGTGGACGCTGAGCGACCAGGAATCCCCCTGGATTTTGTCCGCCCAATCGATGAATTCCAACGTGCCCACCGACACATAATTATCCAGCGCTAGGGTATGGTTTTCGATCTTCTGCAACACCTGCCCGACCCGCTTCAGCAAGGCGTCGAATCCCGGTTTTTGCGCCAAGGCCGCCGGACTGGCGGCCACCGCGATTTTCGCGCCGACGGCCTGCCCGCCCTGGAACATCTGGAACCACGACCCGGTATGGGGCGGCAAATGCGGCACGATATCGTCCAGGTATTCATAGCGCCGCGTCAGCGCCTTCATCGCGCCATCGTAAGCCAGGGCGAAAGCAATGGCGTAGGCCAACCGGCTGGCATGGATTAACTGGCAAGGTGTGACCATGATGCTTTGCTCCTATTTTTGAGGATCATTCCCCCTGGCCCGGATTCGGCCATGCCGCATCCGGGCCAGGGATCGCTATCAAGCCGGAGGGGTCGGGGCACCGGGCACGCCCCGGCGCTTCAGCGCCTCGAAGCTGCCGCGTTTGAGGAACAGGGGATTGATGAAGGCGAGGTAGAGCTTGATGAACAAAGTGCCGACCAAGGCCAGTCCGGCATTCAACACCCAGCGCTTGAGCGCGGCCCAGGGCGCGATCAAGTATTGGAAAACCCGGAACAGCTTCGCCAACTTCGGCAGCAGTTGATCGACCAGCCAGCCCAGCAGCAGGGCCGCGATCAACAGCACCGGGATACAGCTTTGCAAGAACGCCTGGATTTGCGGGGCCAACACCACCAGCAGGGCCACGACCACGGCCAAGGCCAGGACCGACAGCCAGGGAATCAGGTACAAAGCCTTGCCGAAGGTTTGTCCGGCCACCCGCAGTTGCTTGAGATAATCGGGAGTCGGCAGCCGTAGCCAAGGCTTGATTTCGAGGAACTCCCAGGCTTCCTCTCCCGCCGCCAGCAAGGGCACGTTCCCCAAGCCCTGTTCCCCGATCAAATAGCCGTCCAGCATCAGCGAATAAGCCTCCACCTCGCTGAAGGCATCGAGGTCGGTGCGCACCGCGGACAGCAATTCCTGCACCGCAGGATCGACGCCGAACCGCTCCGTGGTGGGGAGTTGCACTTCCGGTTGTTTGTACGGTTGGCCATCGGGGCCGTTCCAATACAGTTCGCGGTAGCCCAAGCCCTGGCGCAGGCTCATGAACGCCACCGAACCCGGCCCGTTCCGCGTCAAGGTGAACAGGTTTTCCAGCACCGCCGTCCGCACCCGGTCCTGTAGGATCGAACTGACCCGCGACAATACCGCCACCAGATCGGTGCCGGGCCGGGGTTGCTCGCCCATCTGCCCGCAGGCGTCGCTGACCACGAACTCGACGCAACCGTTGTCGATCAAGCCGGTGACGCCCTGGTTGTCATGCACGCCGCCATCGACCAACTGGACCTGGATCGCCTCCTCGCCATCCTGGTACAGCCCGGTGATGGACAGGGGCGGGAACAACCCCGGCACGCAGGCCGAAGCCGCCACCGCGTGGCCGAGCGGGAAATCCTGTTGGTGGACCACGATATCGTCATAGGACCTGGGGCGCTTGAGCCGGATCGGCTTCTTGTCGATATCGTTGTTATTGGAAGGTGGTTCGCCCATGTCCTGGGCGGTGAAGCGCCAATTGTTGCCGCTGTTCAAGGTGGTGGCGTTGACGACCAGGATGGGCACCTTGGCCTTGCGGTCGCCGTTGTGGCGGTTGGGATGGAAATCGGGCTGGCCGGGCGGGAATATCTTGAGCTTCCGCATTTCGACCGGGTCGCCGACCTGGGCCTTGTCCAGCACCGATTGATACAGCAATTGGTCATAGAGTTCGGCGAGGCGGTCGCTGGTGGAATAATCGCCGCGGTGCCGCTTCCAGTTGGCCGCGAAATCGGCGAAGGCCAGCATCCGGATATTGCGCTGGGTGGCCGCCAGGAAATCGCCCGCCAGCGCCGCCACGATCTCCACATAGTCCCGGTCGGTGATTTCGGCGTCGGGCTCGCGCTCCAGCAGTTTCTTGACGTGGAGATAATACAGCGCCCCCAGGATGGAGCCGCCGGATACCGTGGAAATCACCTCGACCCGGCGCAACAGGCCGCGCTGGGCCATCTGCGCCAACACGCCGATATGGAAGAACGACGCCCTCAAACCGCCGCCGGAAAAGGCGAGCCCCAACCGGCCCGCGGCGGCGGGGGCTTGGGATTCTGGTATGGGATCGGACATGGCAGCCTCCTACAGGATTTATGGTTATTGGGGCGGGGCGGCGGGCCGCGCCGCCCCGAGGCCGGGACCGGCGACGGTCAGCGGTATTGCCCGACGACCTCGTAGATCACCGTGGCGTTCTTGCGGTCGGTCATGAACTTGCGCCCGCCGATCCCCAAATGGTCGGGATCGGCCTCGTAGGAGGCCACGCCGTAGAAGATCTGCTCGTCCTTTTGCCCGGCCAGGATACCGGTCACCAAGGACAGCAAGGCGGTCCCGGCATTCACGATCACGCCCGCCACCGGATTGGCCGCCGTGGCGGCGGTACCGAGGGTATTCGCCAAGCTTTTGCCGGTGTCGGATTCGAGGGCGTCGTGGATGGCCTTGTTGATATCCCGGCTTTTCTCGTTGCTTTTCATCAGCACCACATGGATATCCAGGAAGCGGGGGGTTTTATCCCCGGCGGTGACGATCCTGGCGACATCCAACCCGCTGTCGCCGTCGTTGGGATCGTTGATGGGCAGGGTATCCATATCCTTGATATCGTTGAATACCCGGCTGGTTTGGAATTGATAGGGCAGGTCGGCGGCGTCGCTGGTCACCAGGATGATGGGATAGACATCGGCGGGCGTGTCCACCCCGAGGATGGCGTTATGGTTATCCATGACCCGGATTTGGTTGAAGCGCAGGAACAGGCCTTTGAGGCCGGTGAGCGGGGAACGCTCCGACGGCGTCCGCAGCGCCGCCATGAAGTCGTTGCCGCTCTCGGTCGGCAATCGGGCCATCGCCGCGTGGCGGGCTTGGCGGGGATCATCCACAAAATTGGGCACAAGTACCATGGCTGGACTCCTTACTATAGGGAATTGGCGAAAGCTTAAAACAGGCGAACGCGGCAAGCACGTATCATAAGTACTTCACATGCCGCTTTCCAACCCGTCCCACCAGGGCCCCGGCCACCGATGCCAACCTTCCCCGCCGACACCGGCGATCCCCCGTTGGCGGGATGGGGTAAAATCCCCAGCCCGACCCACCTATGGAATCCGAACCACCATGAATCCCCACCCCGTCCCACACGCCCGGACCGGCTGGAGCGTCCTCTGCGCGGCCCTCCTGCTCGCGGGCTGCGCCAGCGAACCCAAACCGCTGGCCCCCCTGTCGCCCAACGATCCCGAAGCGAAAGCGCTGGAAGCCGACCGGGCGCAATTCCGCGCCAAAAAGGAAGCCCTGATCGACGAGGCGATGGACCTCGACGCCGCCGAACACGACGCCTTTTGGAACGAATACCACCAATACGAGGCCGAACTCCGCAAAATCCAGGACGAGCGCTACCAGATCATCCACGACTTCGCGACCTACTACGACAACATGACCAACGCCATCGCCGACAACCTGGCGGAACGCATGTTGAAAATGAAGCAGCGCCGCAATGAATTGGCCGCGAAATACTACCGCCGCATCAAAGCGGCCACTTCCGCCACCACCGCCGCGCGGTTCCTGCAAGTCGAGAACGAAATCACCCTGCTGTCGGACCTCAAGGTCAGCAGCGAAGCGCCGTTGTTCCCCAAGGGCGCCAATCCCGCCGATATGAAATAACCCGCCCGCCGCCGCGTGGGCGCGGTTCCCGGCCCACGCGCCACCCCGCCTTATATCCCGGAAGGCGGCCCCTTTGGGGAAAACACCACCGCATTATTGAAAGCCAAGCGTTTGCCCGGCCGGCCACGTGCTGGATTACTGGCGGGCGCCGCGGAAATCCGTGGGCAACGCCGCCGGGGGTTTACCGGCCTTGGGGCTGGATGAAAAATACCTGGGAATCCCAAAGGCTTCCCGACCGCGGGAACCGCCTAGGTTCTTAACCGGGCCTGGGAAGCGGATATCGGCGATATCCGGGGAGAAAAAGAGGGGAGGAATCACGGAAACCGTGGTGGACTCGCCCGGAACCGCGGAGCGGCGTCAATTCCGGGCAATATCCAGGGTGGAGGGGAAAAGCGGCGGGATGCTATACCCGGAATTCCTCCTGGGAACGGCCTTGTTCGAGGTAGGCGGTTAACCAACGGGGTTTCATACCGCGGCCGGTCCAGGCGTTCTTGGCATTATTGGGGTCGCGATATTTGACCGGAACCGAGGTTCCCTTACGGGTGGTGGGTTTCTTATCGCCTTCGCTAATCTCCACGTGCATACCGATGGAGGAGGCCAACTCCTTGATTTTAAGGATAGTTTCCCGCTTCTTACCATGCCTTTTGGCTTCCAGCTCCTTGGAAGCGTTCGCGATGAGTTCCGCCAATTCGACTTCGGACAGGGTGGCTATATTGTCAGACATAGGGGTTTACCTTTACATGAAAACCTTATTATAGCCAGCGCCCGCTTTTATAAGCAATAGTCCGGCACTATTCTCCGCCCGATCCCCGGTTTTGGGAAAACACCCAGAACTCCACCACGCCGCGCCGCTCCTGGCAAAGTAAGCGGATGATTTTCCTTGATTCGGGGCGGCTGGCCGGGGAAATCCACTTTAACCGCAGGGCGAACGGGAATCCTCCGGCGCGGAAATGGGGGAAGGCTATTCGATTAGCCCAGCCCAAATCCCGGCCGGCCTTCCCATCCACCGGGCGCAATGTCTAATCGGCGACCCACACCGAGATACTCCGCCGCGCTCCGATACATTATTCCGAGGCGGAACCGGGGGATGGTGGATAAACCGGGGAATCCGACAGGAACAACAGCGCCAGCCCCGAACGATAATTATCAAGCGCCAACGGCTTGAGGAAAGATGGCGCAAAAAGGGTCAAAAGCACCACATCATAGCCTTTCCAGCCCAGGACCGGCTTAAATAAACCAGTCGCCGCGTTATCGGTTTCCAGCGGACGGCTCCGGGATACCCCAAAGGGATGAAAAAACGCTTAAACCGCTCGATAGCCGGATATAACCCGGCCCCGGATCAAGACGCGGCGCGGCGGTTCCACCACCCTAACCCCAGGATCAACGCCGTCATCCAAGCAGCGGCCAGATAACCGATCACGCCATCATAACCGCCGACCAGGAAGCCGAGTTCGGCATTGGGATTGCCCTTGGTGAGGGCGCGGGCGAATTTGATGACGAAGACCCAACCGGCGTGCAGCCCGATGCAATAGCCCAACCGGCCCCGCCCCGATAAGCGCAGCAGGGCCAGCAACACCCCGGCGATGAACAAGGCCAGGAACGAATCGGGCTGGATGCGCCCCGGCAATTGGGCGAAGGCGTCGAACGCCACGGGCAGTCCGGTATACCAATGGATATCGGCGAATTCCGGCCTGATGCCGGTCTTGAGGAAATGCAGCAAGGCGAAGTAAAAGGCACAGATCGCGATGGCGGCCAGCCGGGGCACGGCCTTATCCAAAGCGCCCAGGAAAAAGCCCCGGAACAGCGGCTCCTCGGCCAGGGCCACGGCGCAGCCGGTCAAGAGGGCGTTGAGGGCGGCCTGTTGGATTTGCGCCGCCGTGGCGATCTTGGCGGGATTGGGGACACGGATATCCAACAGCACCAGCGCCACGGCGTGCAGGCCCAGCATGGCGAGTCCCAACCCGAAACCCACGGCGACCTGTTTCAGGAATGGCCCGATACGGGCCGGGAATCCGAAGTCCGTCCAGCGCAAGCCCAAACCCCGCATCACGGGTGGAATACCGACGAACAACAAACCCTGGGATAAGCGCCCGATCACCACATGCAAGGGCATGGCCCCGTGCAGGGCCAACGCCAAGGGATAGGCGGCCAAGGCCCCGACGCAAGCGCAGAGCAATAAATAAGCGGCGGGCGCGAGCGCCGCCAGCAGGATGGGGCGGAACATAGGGAAAATGGCTTGGATGGGAAGAGAATTAATCCGGCGATCCGGGGCAATGGGGCGGCAAGCCCAAAACCTCCAGATAAACCGTGGCGCTATGCTCGATGCCGTAGGGGCGGGCCGCCTCGCGCAGCCGTTCGGGGGGCAAGGGATCGCGCAGGGTATCCAGCATGGCCTGGGCCAGGGCCGCGTCGTCGCCGACCGGGACCAAGCGCCCGTAGCGGCCATCGCCCAGGATTTCCCTGGGACCGCTGGGACATTGGGTCGATACCGCGGGCGTGCCCAGGGCCAGGGCTTCGATCAAGGCGAAGCCCAAGCCCTCCCAGCGCGAGGTGAAGGCGAACAAGGCGGCATGGGCCAGGAAGCCATAGGGATTGGGCTGGAACCCCGGCAGGTTCACCTCCCCGGCCACGCCCAGTTCGCGGGCCAGGGCTTCCAAGGCCCGTTGCTGCTTGCCGCGCCCCAGGATGATGAGCCGGCACGGCAACTCCCGCCGCAGCCGGGCGAAGGCCCGCAGCAAGGTCGGGAAATCCTTGCGCGCGCCGAGTTCCCCCATCCCGAGGATCACCGGCGGCTCGCCGGGCGCGAACCAGGGATGGTCGGGCCGGGGCTGGGGCTCGGTGAACAGGCGCTCCGGGACCACCGGGCTGGGCACGGCCCGGATCGAAGGGCGCGGCAAGCCGGTATAGGCGCTCATATCGTCGGCCACGTCCTCGCAGGTGACGATGACCTGGTCGGCGAAACGGTAGAGCTTGCCCATGGAATTGCGCTGCAACCAACGCTCGAACGCGCCGCGGTGGGCCAGATCGACCGAGATCGTGGTGCCGGAACTCAGCACCAGCCGGGTCTCGACCCCGGCCAGCCAGCGGGCCAGCAGCGCCGTGCGGTTGACCCGGTCCTTGTCGGACAGCAAGGCGGCGGGCCGCTCGGCGCGGAGATAGCGTACCACCGCGCCCAGGCTGCCATAGGTATGGCGGCTACCGAGATCGACCACGCGGACGCCCTCGGGCACCGGGCCGAGTTCGGGGCCGTGGCCTTGGACCTTCAACAGGTCCACCCGGTAGCCGCGCCGGGCCAGGGCGGGTATGAGGTGCTTCATGGCGCGGTCCACGCCGCTATGGCCGGAAGTGGCGACGAAGATGGCGATTTTCGGGGTCATGGTCGGGGCCGGGTTGGGATTATCCGATCCATTCTAAAGGATTCTCGGCGGCGGAAGGTTGGACATCGGGCTGTTCGAGCAACAGCCGGTGCCAAAGCGCGAATTGCAGCAGGCTGTAGATTTCCCGCGCCGCCCCGCCCGTCTCGCGCTGCGCCGCGAACATCGCCGGCAAAGCCCGCACATCGAACCACGCCCCCACCGCCGGATTGGCGACCAGCCTCCGTTCCAACCCGTCGAGGAACTCCCCCCGTAGCCATTCGCCCACCGGCACATGGAAACCGCGCTTCTTGCGGTGGATATGCTCGGGCGGCAACCAGCGCCCGGCCCAGCGCCGGAGGAAATGCTTGCCGGTGCGTCCATCGACCTTGAGCCGGTCGGGCAGGGCAAGGCCGAACTCCACCACCCGGTGGTCCAGGAACGGCACCCGGCCCTCGACCCCGAAGCCCATCAACATGCGGTCGGCCTTGACCAGGAGGTTATCCGGCAGGGCCGTGACCATATCGGTGTATTGGGCGCGCTGGAGATAGCTCCAGGACCGGGGCGTCTCCCGCCAGGCGGCGATGACGGGGGCGCGGAACTGGCGGTTGGCCTCGGCCAGCGCGGGACCGAACAGTTTCCGGGTCCAACGGGGCTGCAATTGCGGGCGGGTTTTGAAGCCCTCCGAACCCGGCGACCACAGGTTTTTCCAGAAACGCCCAGGGTTGGGACGGTAGCGCCCATAACCCGCGAACACCTCGTCGCCGCCCTCGCCGCTGAACACCACCTTGAGTCCCGCCCCCGCCCGCTGGGCCAGGACGGCGGTGGGCAGGCAGGCGTAATCGCGCATCAGATCGTCGGTGGCCCAGACCGAGCGCACCAACTGGCCGAACACTTCGTCCCGGTCCAGCCGCAAAGCCGTGTGTTCGGTGCGGAAGCGCCCGGCGATCCACTCGGCGTCGGAGAGTTCGTCGCGCATCTCCACGTCGCGGTAGCCCACCGAATAGCTGCGGATCGGCCCGTCGCACAGCCGGTCCAGCATCCCCAACAGGATGGCCGAATCCAGCCCGCCCGACAGGAACAGGCCATAGGGCACGTCCGAGCGGATATGTTCGCGCATGACTTGGTGGAACAGCGCGTCGAATTCCTCGGCGGCTTCCGCGTAGCCGATATTCCGGGTCTGGACCCGCAACGGGGTCCAATAGCGGCGGCGGGCCAGGCGCAGGCTGCCGGTGTCGATCTGGATGATTTCGCCAGGCAAGACCCGCTTCACGCCTTGGAGGATCGTCTCCACGCCGGTGCTGAATTGGTTTTGCAGGAATTGGGCGAAGGCCGTAGGATCGATGGCCGGGGTCCGGCCCAGCAAGGGCAGCAGCGCTTTGATTTCGGAGGCGAACACCACCCGGTCGGGCAGTTCGGCGTAATACAGCGGTTTGATGCCCAACCGGTCGCGGGCGATGACCACCCGCCCCCGCTCCCGGTCGTACAGGGCGAAGGCGAACATGCCGTGCAGGGATTCGACGAAATCCACCGGGTCCAGGGCATAGCCGTGGAGAATGGTTTCGCAGTCGGAATGGGTGGCGAACGCCCGGCCCTCGGCTTCCATCGCCTGGCGCAGTTCCACGAAGTTGTAGATTTCGCCGTTGGCGACCAGGGCGAGCCGGCCCCCGCCCTCCAGGAGGGGCTGGCGACCGCCGCCCAGGTCGATGATCGACAGCCGGGTATGCGCCAGACCCACGCCCTCTTCGGTGAAAATGCCATGGCCGTCCGGTCCCCGGTGGCCCAGGCGTTGCGCCGCCCGTTCCAATACCTGGGGTTCGACCCGCCCCGTCCGGCTAACGATGCCCGCGATACCGCACATGATGTTCCTTGGTGAATCCGATGGACGCAACCGGCGCGGCAGGGACGGAGTCCCGCCCACCGGCCACGGAAAACCGCATAAACTACCCGCCGGGCGACGGCACCGCAACGGAGATTGATCGCGGCGGCTGGTTTCGCCGCCGCCGCCCGCCTAAAATCCCGCCCCTGGCCACCGTATCCGCTCCTCCACCCATGACCACCCACGCGCCCCCCGCTCCGACCGGCGGCTTCATCCGCCGCCCCGCCCACCGTTACGACGACCCGCTCGCCCGCCTCTGGGTCGCCTGCGCCGAGGCCATCGGCTTCCGCATCGAGCGCTCGCCCGCCGCCTACGCCTCGACCGACGGCCGCGGCACCCTCCTCATCGGCACCGACGACTTGTTCGATCCCGACGACTCGCTGGCCCAAATGATTTTCCACGAACTCTGCCACGCCCTGGTCGAAGGCGAGACCGGGGAAAAGCGGGAGGATTGGGGACTGGACAACACCCGGCAGGGCAACCCGTGGCGGGAACACGCTTGTTTGCGGCTGCAAGCCTATCTGGCCGGGAGCGTGGGACTCAGGCGGTTTTTCGCGCCGACCACCGATTACCGGGTGACGTTCTGGGATGGCCTGCCCGCCGATCCCTTCACGGCCCCGGCGGAAGCGGGCGGACGCCGCGAGCGCTCCTGCGTGGCGGCGCGGATCGCGGCGTGGCGGGCCTCGGGCCTGCGCTGGGCACCCTTGCGCGAGGCGCTCAAGGCCAGCGCCGATCTGGCCGCGCTGGTGCCCCGGAGCCTCCGCGCCGAAACCATACCCTCGCTATGGACCACGGCGGACCCGCCGCCCGCCCCGCATCCCGCCGGGCATGCGCCCGTGGCGGCTTATCATGCGGATGCGGGCTGCGCCGATTGCGCCTGGGGCTATATCTCGCGTGGACACCGGCACTGCCGCCACGCCCCGAGCATCCGCCTCGCCCCGGACGCGCCCGCCTGCGCCCGTTACGAACCCGCCACGGAACTGGATTGCCAGACCTGCGGGGCGTGTTGCCGCGAGGCTTACCATTCGGTGGAGATTGCAAGGCGCGAACCCTTGATCAAGCGGCATCCGGATTTGGTGGTGGACGGCGGCACCCATCTCAAGCTGCGGCGGGAAGGCGAACGTTGCGCGGCGCTCCAAGGCGGCAAAACCGCTTGCGAACCCTACGCCTGCGCCATCTACGCGGACCGGCCCAAGACCTGCCGCGAATTCACCCTGGGCGGCGGGCATTGCCTGGATGCGCGGCGGCGGGTGGGTTTGTCGCTGTGAGGCGGTGCGGGTGCCCGCGGGAACCGGCTGGGCGGCGGGACCGACCCCCGCGATGGACTCAGCCCTCCCCCAACAGCCGCTTGAACAGCGCGGTCCATTGGGGATCGCTCCCCTCCCAACTACTGGTATCCGGCTCGAATATAACAAAACCGTCGTCCTCAGCGGGAGGATTGACGATCCTGTCCGGGCGCGTCGTCACGACGAACTCTATATCCCGACCGAAGAAGCCCGCGACCTCCTGTTTCAGCGCCACCAAGACGCCATAATCGACCGGATCGAGGCAAACCTCGGGTATATGGCCGTTATGGATATTGTTCTGGAGATTGGACCATAGGACGATCAGCCTTTTGGCCCGCCCGGCTAGTTCGAGGTTTTTGCGGACATGGGCGCGCTTGCTGGCGAAGTTGTCGTAGTTCTCGCGGATCATCTCCAGGCTGCCTTCCTGCCTGGGGAAATCATGCCAAAAATGGAATCCATACCGGTTCCACCTCGGGCGGCCGCCATGGATATATAACTCTTCGAGCGGCGGGATGGCCGGCCCCCCCTCCCTCAACCATTCGATCACGCACCCAGGCTGGGTGATGATGTAATCCAAATAGGTGCCCCGTTTGGTCAGGTGTTCTATCCCGGTTATCCCGGCAATCAGCTCGATATTCTTATGGGCTTGCCATTCCGCCTGGCATGAAGTCCCGATGCTCAATAGACATAGCTCTCTCGAATACAGCATAAAAAACACTCGCGCGACGCGGATATAAGACAAACAAAAACCCTTCCCACCCGACAAGCGGCGGCCGCCCCCCACGGGCCTATACGCCTTCCATAGCCATCGATCCCAAGCGGAAAAGTATATA